>CAVFWS010000072.1:0-9983 GCA_963626295.1 Clostridium sp. CAG:138 | reverse complement strand
CATGAAACCTACACTTCTACACGGCTAAAACTAAATTGCTAAATCAACAAATCACCAAATGCAATCGTAAATCACAAATCGGTAAATCGTAAAATCGTAAATCACAAATCCGCCCCCAACCCCTGAAACCCAATACACCCCATGTAATTGCCGGCCAATGGGTTGTACGCAAAACGTAAACGCCTCGGCAACAGTCGCTTCACTCCTCACCGCAAGGAGGTCGGACCTTCGTGCAGAATCGGGAAGGTTTCCCTTGCGCGGCCGTCAAAGGCGAAAACCGTGAAGCCGTCGAATCCGTCCTGGCGCAACGCCTGGATGTGGCGCGTCATCTTCTCGGCCTCGGCGCCATCCTTTTTCCAGCAGCTCAGTCCGATGCCGGGATAGAGTTTCACTTTCGTACCCGCAAGCAGCGTCCGCTGCGCTCGGCAGATGTTCCTGAAGAGCGGCGTCGCGTCCGTGTAGTCCATCGGACACAAGATATCGATCCAGCCTTCCTCTGACCAGCGCAGCCAATCCTGCCCATCTCCAGAATATGCGCCGTCCCGGTCGGAGCGAGCGGCAACCGATATCTCGACCTTCGGGAACTCAGCCCGGACACGCCGCGCCGTCTCGGCGACGACGGTGGAGATCGTCTCTGCCCGCCATTTCTCCCACTTCGCCGCGAGTTCCGCATCGCTACGCACATCCGACGGCCAGTTCGCCACCCTGCGCCCCAGCTGCGCCTCGAAGCGTCGACGGCATCCATCGCAGAAGCAGAAGTTCCGGTCGGCATAGCGGATGTAGTCGAAATGTATGCCGTCCGCGCCCTTTCGCGCAAGCTCCACCATGGACTCGATCTCGCGGCGCTGGTTCTCTGGGTGGCTTGGGCAGAACGTCGTGCCCCACGGGCTCTTCGCCTTGGCGTCGAACATCTGCACGAGACGTCCATCCTTCCTGTACCGGGCGACGCGTCCGGGATCGGCGTGCGAACCCATGTTGTAGCACACGCGCCACACATGGAAGCGTATGCCATGCTTGCGACAAGCGGCCCTGCACGCTTCAAAGGCATCACCCTGCGTAGCGACCGACTTGTCCATCGGGACAACCTTCGAATCGTAGAAAGCGCAGTCTGCCCACGCCAAGTTGGCGATCATGTCCGTAAAGCCATTCTCCTTGAGGAACCTGATCGAGTCGTCCCAACTCCATCCGAAGCCCATGCCGCGCGCGCTATGGCACCATACGAGCCTGCGTTCGCCCCGTTTGCCGGAAACGCTACGGACGAACGCCTTGCGCTTCTCGTCCAAAGCCTTCGCCCGCGCCTCAGATTCGGCGGGCGTCTCTGCGACAGCCTCCGTCACCAGCGCGAAATCCGCAACGCCGACCGTCGTGGCCTTTCTTTCGGGAGTCCTGTCGAACGCAATGCGTATGGCGTCTATCCGGTGGAATCCCGCCGGTTTGCCCTCTACCCAGAACTTGCCCCGTCTATTCCACCGGATGCGTTGCCAAGTGCCTTCTTCGCCGACAGGCAGGCCTGCGCAGTACCATCCATTCCCGCTCTTCAGGTACATGGAGGCCTGCGTAATGCCCGACAGGTCATCGATGCGCAGGTCAAACGAGAGCTCCTCCGCCTTGGTGAAGTCGAATGGCAGGGCGAAATCCCACTGGACGCGCTTCTGCGGACCCGCAGCCGGCAGCTCCACGCTTCCCTTCCGCGTCAGATCGCCGTAACGCACCGGGGGCTGCCCAACCCCACGCCGGATTACGGCATTCGCGCTTGCGTCGTCCCCGATCGCCTGCCACTCCGGCAATATGCCGCCCATCGCCATCTGGACTGACGCGAGAATCGACACGCCCGCCAGAAACATCCGCCAAGTCATTGCCATGCCATTGCTCCCTGCTTCTTAAGACAGTTGCGGCGACTACCTGATGATTACCATCAGACCGCGCCTGTTGATGAGGACGCGGCCATCCCTGACCGCAACGGTGTACGCCGCCGAGTTCCTGCCGCCTGAGATGGAAAGCGACCAGTCCGCAAGATTCTCCAGCCCTTTGGCGTTCTCGAATCTGCCCGGCAATGCGACGCGATCCCCGTCCGGCAGGTTCGCGACGCTGAGCGTTCCTCCCTTGGTGAAGCTGAACCCATCGATTGTGCCCGCGTCGTTTGCGTCGATGAGGAGATTGGATATCTCCGTGTCGGCGCCTTCGTTGCGCAGGGTCGCGCCCGCCGCCACGCGAACCGCGCCCACGCTCCCGAGGCATTCGACCGTTCCGTTCACGGCGGGATTCGCAAGTTCGATCGGGTTCTGCTCCGAACCCGAGACCCACGCTTCGCCTGTCGGCACCTCATAGGCATCCTCCGCGTACAGCTCAAACCAGTGCACCCCGTCCGGACTGCCCTCTATCGCGAATGCCGTCGGCGTGCACGCCCAGTATTGGGAGCTCGTGCCCCAGCGCACACGGAAGTTGAACGCCTTGATCTCGGATGTCCCTTCAGCCAAGTGGAACACGCATTTCAGCCAGGTCTCGGGATCGTCAATCACCGGATTGGCGCAGATGAAACTGGCCCAGCTGCTGTCGGAGAACGCGCCGTTGACGTGCTTATCCGCAGCCGACGCACTTGGCCTGACACGGTCATATCCGTAGCCGACGCATCCGGCCGGGATGTCCTTGTCGTCCACAGCCAGCGCCGCATCCACGAGCTGTCTCCGCCCCTCGCCATCGAGAAGGGTCATCCTGGCGAACTGGATGTGCCCGGAGTATCCGTCAGGGACCTGCCCGGCATAGCGTGGACACGTCTGCGCCGTTTCCTTGATGACGAGCCGGATCCAGCCGTACGGCAACCCACTTGAGTTGCGCACGACAAGCGTCCCCTCGCGCACCGTCAAGTCGCCCGAAAACGCCTGTGCGCCGCCAAGCGTCCAGGTGTTCGTCCCTTCCTTCACGACCGATACGCGCCCCGCGCCGTCCGCAATCGACCACGCCGTGTTGTTCGCCACGCCGTTCGTGCCGGCGAGCGTCAGCGTCGTGTCCCCCGCAACGGCGGATGCGAATCCGCCCAGCTTCAAGGCCGCGCCATCCGCCGACACGCGCCCGCCCTTCCCCTTGACCCTGATCGGACGCGTTGTGCTGATCGCGGCGCTCGTGCCGATGTGGGACATCGTGCCGGCCGATTCGTCCGAACCAAGCAGGAAGGCGTACTCTACCGGCGTCGTCTGCGGACCATATGCGTCTGCCCAAAGCTCCGCAGAAGTGCCGAGCGAACAGTTCACGCCCTTCTCGTTAAGGGTCGTGAATGAGATGGTTCCGTTCTCCACCGCAAGCGGCCCGCGCAGACCACCCGCATCCTCCGACTCGAAACTCCACGTGCCCGTACCGCGCTTCGTGACATGCCATGAGTAGTTCGTGCCGTTCTGCGAACGTCCCGTGAACGCGCCGAGAATGCGGCAGGGGACGGCGTTCGAGCCCGTCAGCACGAGACGCATCTGCGAATCGCCGGACTCATGCCGCCACGCGCCTGTCAGGACAAGGCCGCCCGTCGCGCCGGCGTCAAACGTCTCCGGCTGGACGAAAGAGGCCTGCGGGTGGAAGGCCAGGGTCTTGTCCGACGTCTCTCCTTCGCCAAGATAGAGGTAGCAGCTTGCGCCAGTGTCCGAATAGCTGAACATGAGCGTGTTGCCCTTGCCGAGCGACGACGGCTCGCCGCCGTTTCCGAGCCGGGAGAACCCGAGAATGCCTGCGGTCCCCCCGTTGTAGCCATAGGGACGCGCATTCCCGGCAATCGCGTTCTCCGCGCCAGTCATGTACTGGTGGGCCATTGCGCGATACGACAGGCTTCCGACGAACCGGCCCGAGAATACGCCTGGTTCTGCTCCCGTGTATTCGGGCTGTATCTGCGTTCCGGCGACTGAGTTGGATACGATGCCCGCGCCAATCAGCCGCCGACACCGCAGGTTGCCGGCCATCGGCAGCGCAAGGATGGCGCCGGAGTCCACCGTCATGTCTCCGCAATGGAAATTCCTGTACTGCTGAATCGAGCGCGGCAAGACAAGCGTCCCCGCCTCGACCCTGAATGTCGTGTAATGGCATTTGCTCTCCGAGGTATCGCGCAGCGTCAGCGTTCCCAGCCCTTGCTTGACAAACGTGCCGCATGGCGATCCCGTATCCGAATCGATCTTGTTGATATAGCAGTTCAGCTCAGAGTTCGTCGAGACATTCACAATGACGACCGTCTCAGCCCCGCTGCCCTCGTTCAGCTTTATGTTCTCGAAGAGGTTCAAGATCCCGATGGAATCATCATCGACCGTCAATGTCACGCCTCCATCCATGACGCGCAGGACGTCACCCTCCTGCGGAAGCCGTGCCGGCGAATAGCTTTCGGGCGATGACAGGTCCGTCGCACCCATCACCCAGGTAAGCGTCTCGGCGCACACGCTTTCCGCCAAAATGATAGGCAACGAGAGCAGACCGGCAACCGAGACTCTGGACCAATTCCAGTATGACATGACACCATTCCTTTCCTTAAATGAAATGGTGCAATTATATCTGTTTTTTTTTATTGAGTCAATTTTCCATACCCACTGTTCCATAGTTGCCTACAAGTCCAACACAACCATCCAAAAGAAATCCGCGCGATCCGTGGTAGAAGAAACTGCACTCGACGTCACTGCGCGAGAAGCGCAGAGGCGACCATGACCGAGGACATCTTGAAGGGGAATCGCTACAGCCGACCACGCAGCTGCTCAAGCGCGGCGACGCGATCCTCTATCGACGGGTGCGTGGAGAAGAGGCTAACCTTCTTTGACTTGCCGTCATTGATGCCGAATGCCCTGAGGGATTCGGGCAGCGGCGCCGAGACGAGCTGGTCAAGGCGCAACAGCGCGTTGATCATCGGCTGAGGCGTGCCAAGCAGCCTTGCGCTTCCCGCATCCGCCGCATATTCCCGACGGCGCGAATACGCGCACACCATCATGGAGGCGACGATCCCAAGAAGTATCTGCATGACGTACATGACGATGAAGTACATTCCCGAAGACCCACGGCGGCGCTTCTCGCCAAGAGCGTTATCCACGACGTACGCAATTATGCGCGACAGGAAAAGCACCACCGCATTGAGCACGCCCTGCACAAGCGTCAACGTCACCATGTCCCCGTTTACGACATGGCTCATCTCATGCCCAAGCACGGCCTCAAGCTCCTGCCGGTTCATCCTCGCGAGTATCTGGTCGGAAACGGCGACAAGCGCACTGTTCCTGAACGCGCCTGTGGCGAACGCATTCGGCGCACCGCCGTATATCGCCACCTCCGGCATCTTCACGTTCGCCGCTCGCGCAAGGCGGCCGACCGTATCCACCAGCCAACGCGCATCTTCGCTCTCCGTGCCGTCCACGACCTGCGCACCCGTAGACCACTTTGCCATCGGCTTCGACATGAGAAGCGATATGAAAGCGCCTCCCATGCCGAAGACAAGCGAGAACACGCCTACCGTGAAGTAGTCTATGCCGTCCTTGTACAGGGCGGCCTGGACCTCCGGCCCCGCGATTGCGAGTATTACGTGCAGCACGACGCTGAGCGTCAATACCACAGCCATGTTCACCAGCACGAAAAGCAGCACCCTCTTCATTCATTCACCTCCATGCGAGACATTGTCATTTGCGATTTGCGATTTTTCGATTTGCGATTGCATTTGGCCATTTAGAAGATTTGGTCATTTCCTACGACCTATCTGCCAACTGCCATCTACCATCTATCCATGCCTCTCCGCGAGGAAGCGGATTGCGCGGGAATACGAGCCGAAGCCCAATCCGGCGAAAGTGGCGACCGAAGCCATTCCCACATACGACACATGGCGGAAACTCTCGCGTCGCCCCGGATCCGTGAGATGCACCTCAACCGCAGGGACCCCGACCGCCTTGATCGCGTCAAGTATGGCGACCGACGTGTGCGTGTACGCGGCGGCATTGACGACCAGCGCATCGAAGCTGCCCCTGGCGGACTGTATGCGGTCAACAATCGCGCCCTCGTGATTGGACTGGAACACTTCCGCCTCCACGCCGGCATCCCTCGCCGACGCCGAGACGAAACGCACGAGGTCTTCGTACGTACGGTTGCCGTAAAGCGCAGGTTCGCGCACCCCAAGCATATTGATGTTCGGCCCGTTGATGACAAGGATCCTCATTCCGACACCTCAGTAGATCTTTTCGTACTCGCCCTTCTGCACACGCTTCAGGGCGTGGAATCCCGCGCGCTTCGCCCGATAGTTGAGGTCTGTCTTCGAATGGCCGAGGGCAGGGGCCTGGATTACGCGCACCACGGGCGCTCCGCAATCGGGGCAGCACGTCAGCCTGGCGTCATTTATGGACTGCGAAACCTCGAAGCCCTCCGCACAGCGGACGCACCCTTTGCCTCTGGCCTCGTACACGTATACAGGCATCGCGACAGGCCTCCGTCAGCCAAGCGCCGCCACAACGGCATCTACCGCCTCGGCCGGCGGCACGATCTTCATGAGGGACTTGTCGTCTGCGCGGCGCTTGACCTCGACGCCGCCCTTCTCAAGGCCCTTCCTGCCCACCACCACTCGCACGGTGAAGCCTATGAGATCGGCATCCTTGAACTTCACGCCCGGACGATCCGCGCGATCATCGACCAGAACATCAACGCCCCGCGCCTCAAGCTGCGACTCAAGATCGTCGGCAACCTTCACGACCTCCGCATCTGCCGGATCAAGGAGGTCTATGACCACCTGGTATGGCGAGATCGACGCCGGCCAGATTATGCCGTCCTTGTCGTGGCTCTGCTCTATCACGGCCTGCAGGGTGCGGGTCACGCCTACGCCGTAGCACCCCATGATGCAAAGCCTTTCGGACGCCTCCTCGTCCTTGTAGACGGTGTGGAACGCATTCGTGTACTTCGTGCCGAGCTTGAACACCTGCCCCACCTCGATGCCGCGCTTGAGCTCCATCGCCCTTCCGCATTTCGGGCAGGCGTCGCCCGCGCCGCACACGATGAGGTCGGCGAAGCCCTCTTCGGGAATGCCCACGTCGCGGTCAAAGTCGACGTTCTTCAGGTGGTAGTCATCCCTGTTCGCGCCGACTATGCAGCCGTGCGCCCCCTTGAGCGAGATGTCGGCGATTATGCGGAGCGACGCATCCGCCGGCTTCACGGGACCCACGAATCCGACATTCGCGCCGGACGCGGCAAGCACCATGTCATATCCGGCGAGCTCAACCTTCTTCGCGCCAAGGAAGCGCTTTACCTTGACGTCGTTCACGTCGCGGTCGCCAGGCACGCACACCATAACCGGCTTGCCGTCCGCCGAATAGACGAGGGACTTCACAAACGAAGATCCGGGGACGCCCAGGAACGCGGAGACCTGATCGATGGTCTTGGCTCCCGGAGTGTGCACGGCCTCAACCGCGGCCGACGGGGCGGAAGCGCCGGCAGAGCCGCCAACCTTGCGCTCCGCGCGTTCGAGGTTCGCCGCATACCCGCATTCGGGACAGCACGCAATGCCATCCTCGCCCGCATCGGCGAGGGCGTGGAACTCGTGCGTCATGCTGTCGCCCATGTCGCCGCCATCCGCCTGCACGGGCGTAGCCTTCAGTCCGCAACGCGCGAATATGCGCTCGTACGCACGGTACATGTTCCAATAGCTCCTGTCCGCCCCTTCGGCATCCGCATCGAAGCTGTAGGCGTCCTTCATGATGAACTCCTTCGAGCGCATGAGGCCGAAGCGCGGGCGCGTCTCGTCACGGAACTTCGTCTGGATCTGGTAGACGGTTATCGGCAGCTGACGGTACGAGGAAATGGCGTTGGTCATAAGGTCCGTGACCACCTCTTCGGCGGTGGGGCCCATCGCCATCGCATGATCCGCCCGATCCTTGAGCCGGAACATGTTCGCGCCCATCGTGTCCCAGCGCCCCGACTTCTGCCACAGCTCCGCAGGCTGGAGCGCCGGCATGAGTATCTCGATCGCCCCGGCGGCGTCCATCTCCTCGCGGACGATGGCCTCTATCTTCTTGAGCGTGCGCATGCCGAGCGGCATGAACGTGAAAAGCCCTGAAGCCGTCTTGCGGCAAATGCCCGCCCTCATGAGCAGCTTGTGCGAATCTATCTCCGCATCCTGAGGATTCTCCCTCAGTGTCTGGATGAAAGTTTTGGTCCACTTCATAATGATTCCCTCCCACGAAATGGCGGAGATTATACCACAAAAAGCAAGGGGAGGGATTCGCCTGGAACCCCACCCCCAGACTTCATGCCTCCTGTCCCGCCAGTCCCCCAAACAAGTCCCGCAGGGACGATGCAAGCACCTTGCCCTGTGCGTTTCGCGGAAGCCCATCCACGAAGCGATAGCGCTTGGGTACCGTACCCTTGGGGAATATCGGGAGGAGAAGCCTCCTCAGCGCAAGGGCCGCCTGTGGGTCTGCCGCCCCCTTGCCTCCATTTCCGCAATGTGCCGAACGGTCGGCGTCCACGACAACGGCGCCGAGATACGTACCCTTCTCGCCATCAAGCGCGACCAGTGCCGCATCCTCGATGCAGTCAAGGCCGCGCATCCGTTCCTCCATCTCCGGCAGCGACACGCGCTGTTCGGCAACCTTCACCATTCGATCCCTCCTGCCAAGAAGCCTGAAGCGGCGACCATCCGGGGCAAGCTCGACGCCATCGCCCATTACGTATTCCTTCACATACGAGAATGGACTTCTCACGACAAGCCTACCATCCGGACTTGACCTTACCTTCACGGGCGGGAACACCTCCCAGTCATAGCGCGAAGCCTCGCCATCCTGTACGCGGGTCGCGACGCCGCCGGTCTCCGTAGAGCCGAATATCTCCATCGGGGCTACGCCAAACACGCGACTGGCCGCACGGCTCGTCTCGGCATCAAGCAATGATCCTGAAGTGGTCATGAAAGCGCAATTTCGGGGCACGTCATACTGGTTGGCGTATGCGCAGAAGCGCTTCAGGAAACTCGGGGTGGTGACGAGGAACACCTTTTTGGCCTCAGCCATCTTGGATACCAGCGTCTCAGGGGAAAGTATCACCTCCGGATCGCATCTGCATCCGGTGGCCTTCGGAAGCATATCACACCAGAGCTTGCCGTACATGTGCCCCCATTCGACGGTGGAAAGGAAAGTCACGTCATGGGCAATCGACAGCCGATCCCTGTGGAATGCGACTTCCCGGGCAAGGGACTCAAAAGTCTTGACGATCGTCTTTGGAGTGGAGGTGCTGCCGCTTGTGTGGAACGTCACGCTAAAGCGTCGCCTACGCACACGCTTCTCCATGGCAAAAGTGCAGAGAATCACAAGTGGCGTGAATATCGAGGCAATGGCAAAGCCGATTCGCCCATGCATGGAAGATAGCCATGCATTTGACAGCGAACAAGTCAGCAGTACCAGAAACCATATCCACGTAAGGCGGCGGCAATACCCGTTCGCCCCATCAGGCATTATCCCGCCGGAGATGCGTTCGGCGAACCGTAGGCAAAGCGGCTTTCGCCCTGGGAGAAGCGAAACGCCGAAGAGGATTGCGAACAGCGCACTGATCATCAGGCAATGCCGCCATCAGGCGGATTGAACCCCTTGGCCTTCAATGTAGTCGGCCAGCGACTTCACCGAATGGAAAATCTTCTTGTTGTCAGCCGGATTGGAGGAGAACTTCACGCCAAAGGCCTTCTTTATTGCCATTCCAAGCTCAAGCGCATCAATGGAATCAAGCCCCAGGCCATCGCCGAAAAGCGGCGCATCGGTCTCTATGTCGGCCGGGGTTAGATCCTCAAGGTCAAGCGCCGACACGATGATCTCCTTCAACTTCTTCTCTATCTCGTCTCTCATATGCCTTGAATTATACCACAGTTGACCATTCTAGAGACAGCAAAGTCCAGCCGTATCGTTAAGAATCGACTGGACCATGGTGTACTCCATCACCAGAGTGGAGAAAAAAGAAAAAGAGCCGGCGGCGCCCTACTCTCGCGCGGGCGAGTCCCGCACTACCCTCGGCGAAGG
>CAVFWS010000071.1:0-10132 GCA_963626295.1 Clostridium sp. CAG:138 | reverse complement strand
GGGCAGTCCGTCGGCACGGAGAGGTAGTTCGAGTACTGGCCCCAGAGGACGTTCGAGACAAGCTTGTTAACGTCCGCGACGCCCGTGGAGATCCGTCCCGTCTCGGTGCACTTCAGGATCGACGTCACCGGGATGGATCGGACCCTGAATATCCTCACCTTGCCCGTCGCCGTCATCGAGGCGTAGCGGTAGCCGAAGAACGTGAACTCCGGGTGGTACTTCTCAACGCCAGCGCCTGCGAACGTGTAGCTGAGGGTGGTCTTCGCTCGGCGGTAGTTCGTGAAGTAGATCGAGCCCTCCGGCCCGTCGTTGCCCCTGACCTTTGCGCCATTGCCGTCGTTCAGCATCTCGGCAGGGAGCATCTTCAGCACGGTCCCCGCAGCGGCGGAGAACTCGAACGACGGGACTGCCGCCGCGTTCTGCGCGAAATCGACGACCAGCGTCTCGCCCGCGTCCAGCTCCACAACGTCGCCGTCCCGGTAATTCCTGAGTTTCCTAACCGTCCCAAACTCATCCTGCCCAACCCCGTCAACGCCCTTCCAGACGTACATTTCGGAAGGTGAAAGCGCAAGGTCGCAGCGAAGCCTGACCGGTGCGCCCTCCATCGGGAATATGCCGCCCCTGAATTCGCCGTTCGGCTCGGACGCCTTGAACCCGCAGGGGGCGGCATCGACCATCCAGCCGTTCCCGACGCGGGCGTCGTACTCCTCTCCGTCGAATATCGCCGCGCCCTTCACGGGGCCGGCCACGGCGGAGAGCCACGTGGCGTCCGTCCCCACGCGCCTTTCGGTGCCGTCCGCATACCGCATCACCAGCTGCGCGCGGAATCCGCTCTTCTTGCCGACGAAGTTCACGATCCTGTCGCGCCACCATCCCGCGGACACCTGCGCCGCGAACACGTTGGAGTCCGATGCGCCGGTCCTCATGAGATGCGTGACGTCGTAGGTGAACGAGTGCTTCGTCTTGAGGGGATGCGTGAACCCAGGCTTCAGGAAATCGCGGAACTCCTTCCCGGTGCGCCCGCATTTCCTCGACACGGGCCTGCCGTTCACGTACGCCTCGAACACGCCGAGGCCCGTGACGGTCCAGTACGCCTCCCTTACGGCCTTGCCGTTCGCGATGCCCTTGACGAAGCAGGACGTCCCCGGCTCGGCCTCATGTCCATACTTCCTGTCGTTGTAGACCGGCATGCCGTCTTCGCGTGTCTTGGACGGGCCTGTCGCCTTGACCGTGGAATCGGCGGCCGATATCCAGCCCGACCCGTTCCAGTCGTCCGCGGAGAGAAGCCCCGTCTCGAAGAAGCCCTCCGCCGGCGAAAGCCACGCGCCGGCCTCGTCGCGGACGCCCACCGTCCAGAAATAGCGGTGCGCGCTCTTCAGCGCCGCGCCGGCATACCGAATGCCCACGGAATCGCCAGACTCGACGACGCCCGACTCCCACACGGCGGTCCCGTCGGGCGCATCCTCGCGCACGGCGATCCTGTAGGCGGTCTGCCTCGCGCCGTTCCGCGCGCTATCCATCTTCCATGAGAACGTCGGCCTCGCCGAGACATTGGCCGGATACGCAAGATGGTTTACCCGCAATTCAACGGTAGATGCAGATGCATCACTCGCCGGTTTCAGGTTGCATCCCGAAATTACAGCGGCAGCGCACATGGCTGCCGCGACATGGAACGTCATTGCTTTCATAGTCGCTTTCATAGTTGGTAGTGGGGTTGAGGGCAAATCATCACATGATCAGATCCCCAAATGCAATCGTAAATCGCAAATCTCCTTAAGATTTCAGCGACGCCCCCGTCGAGGCATTGCCGACAAACTGCGCGTAGCGCTCGAGCCAGCCGCCCCTTATGCGAGGCGTCCACTTCTTCGCCTTCCTTGCGCGGCCTGCGATCTCGGACTTCGACAGCTTGGCGCTTATGGCGCGGTTCGGTATGTCGATGGTGATCTGGTCGCCATCCTTGAGCAGTCCGATGAGCCCGCCCTCCGCCGCCTCCGGCGAGACGTGCCCCACGCACGCGCCGTGCGTGGCGCCGGAGAACCTGCCGTCCGTGATGAGCGCGACGGATTCGCCGAGGCCCGCGCCGATTATGTAGCTCGTAGGAGCCAGCATCTCCTGCATCCCCGGCCCGCCCTTCGGGCCCTCGTACCGAATCACCACCACATGGCCAGGCTTCACCTTGCCGCCGAGTATGCCTTCGCACGCCTCCTCCTGGGAGTCGAAGCATATCGCCTTGCCGGTGAATTTCATCATGGACGGCGCAACGCCGCCCTTCTTCACGACGGCTCCCCGCGTGGCCAGGTTCCCCCACAGCACGGCGAGTCCGCCATCCTGCGAATATGCGTTGTCCAGCTTGCGGATGACGTCATCGTCGCCGATCTTCGCCGCCTTGACGAGCTGCCCGATGGTCTTTCCGCTTACCGTTTGGCACCCGAGGTGCAGCAGTTTGGATGGCAAACGCTTCAGTATCGCCATTATGCCGCCCGCGCGGTCGAGGTCCGCGACGTGGTAGTGTCCGCTCGGCGCAAGCTTGCATATGTACGGGGTGCGGGCCGAAAGCTCGTTCATGCGCTCAAGCGTGAAGTCCACGCCCGCCTCCCGCGCTATCGCGAGGGTGTGCAGCACGGTGTTCGTGGAACCGCCCATCGCCATGTCGAGCGTAAGGGCGTTGTCCAGAGATTCCGCAGTCACGAGGTCGCGAGGCTTCGGACCGCCCTTCTTCGCCATCTGCACGATGCGCTTCGCGGCGAGGCGATACAGGTCCTGCCGCCTTGGATCGACCGCAAGGATCGTGCCGTTGCCCGGCAGTGCGACGCCAAGCGCCTCGTAGAGGCAGTTCATGGAGTTGGCCGTGAACATCCCGGAGCAGGATCCGCAGCCGGGGCAAGAGGTCTCCTCGATCCTCTCGAGGTCCTTCGCCGATATCTTCCCCGCATTCTCCGCGCCCACGCCCTCGAACACCGTATTGAGGTCGGAATCCGCCCCGGTGAGGGGGTTGCGCCCGGGGGCCATGGGTCCGCCGGACGCGAATATCGTGGGGATGTTCACGCGGAGCGCGCCAAGCAGCATCCCCGGGACGATCTTGTCGCAGTTTGGCACGCAGATCATCGCGTCGAAGCAATGCGCGCGGGCGACGGTCTCCACGCTGTCCGCTATAAGCTCGCGGCTCGGAAGAGAGTATTTCATGCCCTGGTGGGCCATCGCGATCCCGTCGCAGACGGCTATCGTGTTGAACTCCATCGGCACGCCGCCGGCCTCTACCACGCACTTCTTCAGGAATTCGCCCACCTTGTTGAGGTGGCAGTGACCGGGGACGAAGCTCTCGTAGGAGTTGCATATCCCGATGAACGGCTTCTTCATGTCGGAACGCTTCATGCCCGTGGCAAACAGAAGCGACCTGTGCGGCGCGCGTTCCTTGCCCTTCTTCACCTGATCGGAAACCATCTTTTCTCCTTTTTCTGTCTTAGGTGCGGCTCCGCATCACTTCGGCATGGATGCGGATTCGCGTCAATCGGTGGATTATATCACATGTTGAGAACGGATTGCATCTCGTTCACGCTACGACACATCTTGACCATCGGCCACAGGCCGCGCCAATCCCCCTCCCGGCGCCAGTAGGACAGCAGTTCCTTGATGCGCCCAAGCACCGGCGCATCTCCGCACAGCTCGCGTCTGCTCGCCTCCATGTATCCCGAAAGGAGTTCCCTGGCGTCGGGACGCGCGGCAAGGCCGACGATGAAACGTCTGCCGACCATGAGCCCATCGCCAAGCGTGTCGCCTATGTCCGCGTCTCCGTTGTATATCACGGGAACCTTCGAAACGCGCATGGCGTCCCTGAATGCGGCAATGTCCACGCCGCCGTCGTACATCTGCCTTGCGGTCCGCGCATGGATCGTGATGGCCGCCAGCGGATAGCGGTTTATGATCGGCATCAGGGCAAGCAGCTCATCAGTGCGTTCGATGCCAAGCCGCGTCTTGACGGAAAACCCGCCCGGCCCCATCTCGTCGCACCCGGCCTCAAGCATCCTGTCCAGGACATCCGGCGTCCGCATTAGCCCCGAACCCCGTCCCTTCTTGCGAATCATCGGGAACGGACATCCCGCATTCAGGTCTGCCCGCCCATAGCCGAGGTCCTTCACCGCCCTGCACCAATCACGGAGCGCCTGCGGATCCTTGCCGATCGCCTGGGGGACGAGCTCAAGGCGGCGGCATCCGGCATCAGGCATGATGTCGGCGAAGAGCTTCCGTGAAAACCTGAAGCCCGCGTTGGCCGGTATGAACGGCGCGAATGCGCCAGAGAATCCCGCCTCCGCCATTGCGTCGCCGAACACGGTGCGGAAAGTGCGCACCGTCACGCCCCTGAGCGGGGCAAGCCAGAGCCCTTTCGGCGGCCCGGCCATGCGGCTACGCATTCCTCCAGAACTCGATGCGCTCAAGCAATGGGCGGAGGAACGACACCTCATCGTCAACGTTCATGCCAAGGGTGACGGACGGCTTGTTGCTGCCGTGGAAATCGCTCCCGGCCGTCATGCAAAGGCCAAGCTCCTTCGCCGCCCGCACGTGGTCCACGGTCTCGCCCGGCTCGTTTGCCTGATATACCGCCTCGATGCCGTCAAGCCCCTCCGACTTGAGTCCATGAAGTCCCGCGCGCAGCGCCGCCGGATCTTTCGTCCAATAGCGCGGATGCGCCATTATCGCGGCGCCGCCGGCCGCGTGGATCGCATCGAACGCATCCTTCGGGGCCGGACGGAAGCGCGACACGTAGCATTTCGTCTCCGGGGGCGACGAGGGCGTCATGTAGACCTCGAACGCGGTCTTCACGTCGCCGGAATACCCGTGGTCCACAAGCCACTTCGCGAAGTGCGGACGCGCAAGTATCTCGCCATGGGCGTAGGCGGCTATCTCGTCCGCCGGAATGCGTATGCCTATCGACCCGAAGCGCTCCAGTATCTTCGCGTTGCGCTCGTTGCGGCCATCGAGGATGCGGCGAAGCAGCCCCCTGAGGCTCCCGTTTCCTGGATCTATGCCAAGTCCGAGCAGATGGAACACGCCATAGCCCTCGCCCGGATCCACGCTGAGCTCTATGCCGGCGAGCCGTATCCGCCCGGAATCCCGCCGGCCCGAACCGCATTCCCGCAGAAACTCCTCCACCCCATCGCAGTTGTCATGGTCCGTGAGGGCCATCGCGTAGAAGTCCCGCCCGCGCTCCGCAAGCTCCGCAGGTGCGCACGTCCCGTCGCTGCATGAACTGTGCACATGGAGGTCTATCACTTTTCGGGTCCCTTCGCATCGTCTATCCCAAGGAGGGCCTTCAGCGACGCGAGCTGTTCGGGCGCCCCTATCGCCTCTATGACGTCGTTTGCGGAGAACACCCAGTCCGCGCCCGGATTCTCCACGCGCTCGTCGCCCCGAGACACCACGACCACGCTCGCGCCCGTCTTGGCGCGTATGTCAAGGGCCTTGATGGAAAGGCCGTTCGCCGGCGAACGCTTCGAAAGCACGGCCTTAAGGTAGCGTTCGCCCGGCATCGAGAACACAAGCGACTCCGGCTCCTCCGCCATCTTCGCCTCCGCCTCGATCGCCGCGGTGAACTGTGCGCCGGCCGAGTTCATGGCAGGCCATATGTAGCGAACGGCCAGTGGGAGCGCGATCGCGATCGCGACGAGTATGCCGATGCGCACCGAGGTCTCCTCGGGCATGAGGTTCACGTTGAGCATCAGTATCTCGCCGGCCGTGATCACCGACACGCCAAGCAGCGTGAAGCTCCTCGCGGTGTGCCGGATTGCCGTGAGCCAAGTCTCCCCGCCAGATTTCCTGGATGCCGAAAGGAGCTGGGTGCCCACGTCGTCGCCGAGGTGCCGCCCGGCCGTCCATATCGGCTTAAGCAGCGCCAGGAACGCGATGTTCGCCGCAAGGCTGAAGAAGGCCCGCTTGTGCAGGTCGAAGAACACGGAGAACCGCGACCAGTCATACCTGTCGAGCATGCCGGCGATTATCGAGAACGCAAGTATGAGCACCCAGTATACCGCGAGCATCACAATGCTCTTGCGTATGCGCGAGGATATCTCGTCCGGCACGGAAGCCGCCCTCAGGCGGTCGAGCCACACGTTGTACTGCTTCAGCCACCCATTGACGCGGTCGGGGACGCGACGCTCCGCCCAATCGCCGACAGGGTCTGACAGGCGGATCATGAACGGGTTGAGGCAGGTGGTAAGCAGCGAGACGCCGACCACGATCTGGTACATGGAACTCGTCGCGTCCCCGGTCACCGTCATGTACAGCAGGGCCACCATGTAGGCGAACTCGCCTATCTGCGCAAGGCTGAACGCGGTCTGCACCGACATCTTTACCGACTGCCCGGTGAGGATCGAGATCGAGAAGCAGTTGATCCCCTTGCCAACCATGACGACGGCCGAAAGGAATATGATGGTCCCGATGTTCTGCAGGCACACGGCGGGGTTCACCAGACAGCCGATCGAGACAAAGAACACCGCCGCGAACATGCCCCTAAGAGGCGCGGCCAGATCGAGCAGACGGTTGCGGGCCACGGACGAAGCGCCGAGCACCCCCATCAGGAACGCGCCGAGCGCAAGGGAGAAATCCAGCCTGTACGCGATCCACGACACAAGGAAGCAGCATCCGAGCAGCGTGAGGAGAAGCGCCTCGTCGTCCCCATCCTTCGCGACGGCATTGAGCAGTCGCGGCACGAGCACGAACCCGATGGCGACGGTGCACACGAAGAACACCATGAGGGAACCGAGCGACAGCCCTACCGCCCCGAGGGAAAGGCCCCTGCCGTTCGCCACGCCGGTCACAAGCGCGATTACGCCTACGCACAGCACGTCCTCGAGGATCGACGTCGATATCACGTATTTCACGAATGGACGCTTGGACCACTTCATCTCGTCTATCGTCTTCGCGAGCAAGGTGGTCGCCGAGTCGCAGATGGCCGCGCCAAGGAACAGCGAAGGCACGGAATCCCATCCGAAGATGCGCTTGCCTACGGTGTACCCTATCCATATCATGACCACGGAATCGACGAGAGCCATTGGCCCGGACACTCCCTTGACCTTCTTGAGGGCGCCGGCGGAGAACTCAAGGCCAAGCGTAAGCATGAGGAAAACGATGCCCAGCTGCCCTATCGTCGGAATCGAGCTCCCTTCCGACAGGAAACTGCCGCCCCAAGTGTGGCGGCTCATGAGGATGCCGGCAAACAGATAGCCGATCACCTTCGGCCATTTGAGCTTCTGGAATATCACGGCCACAAGCCCCGCCGCCGCCATCAACACCGCCAGATCCTGGAAAAACGCGCTTTCAGACATACACAAGACCTACCTTCCGCAAAATCAGATTCATTTCGCCGCCCGAACAGACGGAGCTGCACCCTCACTGAGAAGCATGTCCCTGAGCGGCTCCAACGGCCGCCCCTGAAGGAACACGCCCCCCGTCATCTCCTTAGATCCCTCCGGCTTGAGCGCCGTAAGGAGCAGGGCGGTCGTGCCCGTGCGTATGACAGGGCCCTGCTTCGTCACATTAAGCACTGTGCCGGGCAGTTCGTTGCGATGCTCGGGGCCGACCTCGGCGAACTCGACGCCTGTGATCACGACGCGCCCTGAAGTCCCCTTCTTCCTGAAGCGCGACGGCAGGAACGTGTAGCATCCGGGCCATGGCGTGTACGCCCTGAGCTGCCTCTCGATGTAGTCCGACGGACGGCTCCAGTCGATCATGCCGTCCGCCTTCGATATCTTGTGGGCGAACGTGGCCTGGCCGTTCTCCTGCTCCTCCGGCGGAGGCAGCTTGCCCGCCGCCATCAGCTTCAGGGCCTTCGCGAGCGTCACGCCGCCGCAGATCGCGAGCTTGTCCATGAGCGAATCGCCGGTGTCGGCCATGTAGATCGGCTCGATCTGCTTCATCAGCACCGGGCCGTCGTCCATGCCGATGCCCATGCGTATCACCGACACCCCCGTGATCGCGTCTCCGGCCAGCAGTGCCGCCGTCACCGGCGATGCCCCGCGGTATTTCGGGAGGAGCGAGAAGTGGCAGTTTACGCAGCCAAGCGGCGGAAGGCCGAGAAGCTCCTCCTTGAGGAACTGGCCGAACGCCACCACGACTATCACGTCCGGCCTCCATGCCCTTATCTGGGCAAGCGCCTCCGGCGCGTTCACGTTCTCCGGCGTTATGTAGTTCCTGATGCCGCGCTCCTCCGCGTACGCCCTGCAGCGGCAGGGCGTAAGCAGCTTGCCGCGCCCCGCCGGACGATCCGGCTGCGTGACTACGCCTACGACATCAAGCCCAGGCAGCCGCAAGATGGCCTTCAGGCAAGTCGCGGAGGCTTGGGACGATCCCATGAACACTATCCTCATAACTGGCGCGTAGTATACCAAAAACTCACGGACAGAGGTTCCATCGAAATCCTGGCCGCAGCCGGGCAACCGGGAACAAGGGGGCATTGCGCAAGCGCGAAGCTACCTGAACGCCCACATCGCGACGCCAACCATCACCGGCATCGTAACTATCGACAGTAGGGTTGTCGCTGCGACAAGCCCTACCGACACATCGACGTCCCTGCCGAACTTCGCGGCGAACATCGTATCCATCGCCGCGACTGGCGCCGAAGCCGAGGCCGTGAGGGCTATCGCCATGATCGGGTCTATGCCGAACCCGCGCACCGCCGCAAGCCCCGCAAGGACCATGCCAGGCACCGCAACGAGCCTCAGCAGGGATGCGAATATCGCACTACGGCAACGGAAATATGCGGCGAACTTCGCGTCCGCAAGGTAGAAGCCTATGATCACCATGGCAAGTGGCGTATTGAGGTTTGCCATGTGGCTTATGGGGTCATGGAGCAGCGGAGGGAGCGAAATGGATCCCAGAAAGAGCGGCAGCCCCACGGCCAGGCCTATTGTCCCCGGATTCACGAACAGTATGCGTCGATTCATGTCCCGGAGATGTCCGCACATGGTGCGCAATCCATACGTCCAGCAGAGAAGGTTGAACACCACTACATAGACCGCCCCGTAGAACGCACCCTCTGCGCCAAGCAGCGCATACTCCAGTGGAATCGCCATGAACCCGGCGTTGGAGAACACGGTGGCGAACTTGAGCACTCCACGGCGCGCCTCGTCGGACTTCCTGAAGAACAGTTCCGCAAGAACCATTCCCGCCAGATGCGCGGATACCGCCGTCGCCAGCGCAAACCCAAGGTTCGCCAACGCCGCCTTCGAGAACGGACGCTGAAACACGTGCACTATCAGGCAGGGGGTGACTATGAGGAGCAAGAGGTCCACGCACCCCTTCACGAACTCCCGGGAAAGGAAATTCGTCTTGCGGCAGACATAGCCTACAAGGATCAGGGCGAACAGCACCCCGACTTGCTGCGCAGTCAACAGGAAGCCTTCAAGCATGGGTTCATTTAGTGGGTAGTTGGTAGTAGGTAGGTTTCAGGAGGGCTACCAACTACCCAACTACCAACCATTTACCCATTCAACGACCGGCCTTCATCTCGGCGACAGACTCGATGATCGCGTCGGCCATGTACGCGAGCTGGCCTTTCGTGAGACCGTAGATCGGCAGGTGCGTGTAGCACCTGTCGAAGACGTACTCCGTCACGGGACACGTCGCCGCGATCCGCTTCACGTCGTTCCCCTTCGCGATCGACGTCGCGAAGCGGTAGATCGGCCCGAAGTGCGGAATGTTCGTCACGCCCTTCTCCTCCAGCTTGCGCTTGAGGGACTGCACGTCGCCCTTGACCACTTTCGGGTCGATCTGCAGCTGGTAGAGGTGGAATGTCGGCTTGATCGCCGCGTCGCCGAGCGCCTGCGGGATGACGCCGGGGATGCCCGTGAGCCGCTTCGTCATGTACGTCGCCTCGCGCCGGCGCTCCGCGAGGATCTTCGGGTAGCGCTTGAGCTGCTGGAGGAGGGCGAGCGCCTGGATCTCCGTCACGGAGGCGTTGTTCGACGCCTGGTACGTCCCCTTCTTCGCCTTGATCGGCGAGACGTCGTAGAGCCAGTTCTCGATCTTGTGCGAGAAGTCGACGCCGAGGAAGCGGGCGCGGCGCGCCTCGCCGCGATAGGCTTTCACGTTCGAGACGAACACGCCGCCCTCGCCGAGCGAGGTGCAGTTCTTGACCTCA
>CAVFWS010000070.1:6600-10173 GCA_963626295.1 Clostridium sp. CAG:138 | reverse complement strand
TCCTGTTCGAGCCGGGCACGAAGGTGCAGTACTCGAACACGGGCATCGACATCGGCGCGGCGGTCGTGGAGGCCGTGACCGGGATGCACTGGGAGGACTACCTCCAGAAGGAGGTCCTCGACCCGCTCGGCATGAAGGACACGACGTTCTGGCCGACGGACGAGCAGCTCTCGCACCTCGTCGAAAGCTACACCTGCCAGAAGGACGCGCCGGCGAAGTACCTCCACGAGCACAGGATGGAGCAGCGTCCCTATAACGACCGCGGCCGCATCTTCGCCTCGGCGGGCGCAGGGCTCTGGACCACGGCGAACGACCAGCTGAAGTTCTACAAGATGCTCATGAACCTCGGCGTCGGAGAGAACGGCGTCCGGATCCTGAAGGAGGATACGGTGAAGTCCATCCTCGCGGTCTCGACGCGCCCGGACGGGCTTGGCGGATACTCGCTCGGCCTGTCAGCCCCCGTGAAGGACGGCGACGACCAGTGGTTCGGCCACGGCGGCGCATGGGGCACGAATTGCACGGTCAACTGGCACAGGCGCCAACTCAGGCTCTGGGCGGTGCAGCTCGAGGGAAGCCCGCGCCCCTGGGACAAGGCGCGCGAGAAGGCGGAGAACGCCTTTTTCAAGGCGACGATCGACAATTCCGGGGTAAACGCCTACACCGGCCGCGTGAAATGAGGCCGGGCGGCGTCCCCATGGAGCTGGCAGGAGCCTTGGATGACTGACGGAGCCGAAGGTCCGCGGCCATCGGCAGGCCGTCGCGCCGCGCCGGCCTGGTCGATCCTCCCGGACGAATGGAAGGCCATGCTCAAGGAGCGTGGCCTCAGGGCATTCCGCGCAGACCAGATACTTCAGTCGCTCTATCGCGACTACATAGCGGATTGGGACCAGGCCACGACGCTCCCGAAGGATTTCCGCGCCACGCTGAAGGATGAGTTCCCGATCATCCCCGCAGAGGAGGTCGCCTGCGACACGTCGCCTGACGGGACGAGGAAACTGCTCTTGAGAATGGGGGACGGAGAGCTTGTAGAGACTGTCGTCATCCCCGTGTTCGGCAAGGGCGGGAACGGCGAGCGCGAGACCGTGCGCCTCACGCAGTGCGTGTCCACGCAGGTCGGGTGCGCCATGGGGTGCGCGTTCTGCGCAAGCGGATCAAAGGGCCTCGTGAGGTCTCTGCGCTCGGACGAGATAGTCGCGGAGGTGATGGCCGCCCGGAAATACGGCACGCTCACGAACCTTGTCGTGATGGGGATGGGCGAGCCGTTCGCGAACTACGACGAGACGATGCGGGCGCTCAGGCTCATAAACGCCGGAAGGGGTCCGAACCTTGGCGCCAGGCACATTACGCTCTCGACGTGCGGCGTGGTGCCGGGATTCGCCCGCTTGGCGAACGAAGGTCTGCAGTTCGAGCTTTCGGTGTCGCTCCACGCCCCGGACGACGAGCTTCGGAACGGCCTGATGCCTATCAACCGCCGCTGGCCGCTCGCCGAACTGATGGCGGCGTGCAGGGAATATACGCTCAAGACGAAGAGGGTCATAACGTTCGAGTACACGGTGATAAGCGGCGTGAACGATTCCCGCGCATGCGCGGAAGCCCTTGCGCGGCGAGTGCGGGAAGTCCCGATGGCCAAGGTGAACCTGATTCCGCTGTCCCCCGTTGACCACAGGCCGGACTTCAAGACCCCGCCAGGGTCGACGATGCTGATGTTCCTCGATGTGCTGATGAAGAACCACGTGCAGACCATGATTCGCCGTTCTCGCGGCAGGGAGAGCCAGGCGGCGTGCGGACAGCTCCGTTTGCGCACGATGCCAGCGCAGGAACCCGCTTCACGTGCGCTTGGACCCAACGCATGAGAGTGTGGATTGTAAATCCGTTCGACAATCTGCCGAATGAGGGCTACCGTCCCCAGCGGTACTGGATGATGTCGGAGGCGTTCGCGCGGGCCGGACATGAGGTGACGCTCTGGACGCAGGACTGGAGCCACGCGAAGAAGGCCCGTCGGACCGTTCGGCATGATTCCGGAAATGGCTTCAGGGCAAGGGGCATCCACGTGCCGGGCTATGGGCGCAACATCTGCCTACACCGGATATGGAGCCACTGGCGGTTCGCAAGGAACTGGCTTGCGGCGGCGCTGCTCGAAGAGGCTCCGGACCTGATCGTGGTATCGAGCCCTCCGCTGTTCATAGGCCGTGCGGTACGGGAATTCTGCGCCCGCCATGGCGCAAGGTACATCGTTGACATAATGGACGCCTGGCCCGAGACGTTTGAGCGGGTGCTTCCGCGCTGGACACTTGGCTGGGCGCGTGGCATCGCGAGAAGAAACTATTGTGGAGCGGTCGGAGTGACGGCGGTTGCGCAGCGCTACGTGGATCTTGCGAGATCCTATGGCGCGAAATGCCCGATGCGCCTTTTCTACCACGGAATTGCCCTTTCGCATGAATGCCGCCGGGCAGGCGCTGCCGACGTGTCCGACGCTGAGGCCAGACCGATCCGCATTGCCTACATAGGCAACATGAGCCTCAGCTACGACCTCGCCACTGCGGTCGATGCCGTAAGGTCGGATTGCGGACTCTCGCTCGATCTTGCGGGGTCTGGCCCTGACGAGGAATCCCTGCGCGGGCGGGCTGCGGGCTGCGGCCGCATCCGCTTTCACGGCTATCTCGACGATGCGGAGCTTAGGGCGATGCTGTCGTCTTCCGATGTCGGGCTGGTGCCGATGTTCGACGATTCGTGCGTGGGCGTGCCGTACAAGCTTGCGGACTATGTGGCGGCGGGACTGCCCGTGGCGAGCTCCCTCCACGGCGAAACGGAGGGCTTGCTTTTGGGGCATGGTGCCGGCGTGACGTATCCCGCCGGGGATCCCGAAGCCTTGCGCCGGGCGGTCCGTCTCGCCTTGGGCAAGGGGAATGGGGCTCTGGAGCTGTCCAGACTGTTTGACGCCTCCGCGCTTTACAAAGGTTATGTGGAGTTTGCGGCGGCGTTGTGATAGAATATCCCCATTTACAACAAAGGAGTTGAGGATGAAACGTTTCATAGCGCTCATGGGTGCGCTTTGCGTTGGGATGGCGGCTTTCGCCGACGTGATTGTCATGAGGTCCGGCGCCAGGTTCATCGGCACGGTGAAGCACATCGAGGGCGGAACCATCGACTTTGCGTCCGAGGACGCGGGCGACATAAAGATAAAGCAGGCGAATGTGGTGTCGATGACCACAGATGCCGCCAAGCCGGTGGAGTTCACCGACAGGCGCATCGAGACGGGCGTAATAGCGTGTGGCGAAGGCGGATTCACGCTTGACGGCAAGCCGCTGGACATGGGCAGCGTGAAATCCGTAGTGCCGAAGGCCGAAACGTGGCACGGCAGCGTAAACGTTTCCGCCACGGCGGCAAGGGGGAACTCGATTTCGGAGTCCGTATCCGCGCTTGCCACGGTCTCGCGCCGCTGGGAGAAGGACCGCTTTGGCGGCTCCCTCTCCTACAACTTTGCGCAGTCTGGCGACAGCAAGGAGGACAAGCAGAAGACGGCGAACAGGTTTGAGCTGCAGGCGCAGGAAGACCATTTCTGGACGTCAATGC
>CAVFWS010000070.1:0-6590 GCA_963626295.1 Clostridium sp. CAG:138 | reverse complement strand
GAGTACGACAGCATCATGAACCTCGACTACCGCTATCGCCTGGGCGCAGGTCTCGGTATCCAGTGGCTTGACGGGCGGGTGTTTGAGAATCTCGGGAAATGGAGCTTCAGCCAGGAGGCGGGTCTCACGTGGGTGAACGAGAGGTTCAGGTCTTCGCTTGACGACAGCTATGCGGCATTCAGCTACGCCCACCACCTCATATGGGATCCGAGCTGGATAGAGGGATTCAACTTCACCCACAACTTCGTGTACCTGCCTGAACTCAGCGAGTGGCAGGACAACTACCTGATAGACAGCGACGTCGGATTCACGTATGCGTTCATGGCGGATTGGCAGCTGTACGGACGGATCGAGTGGGACTACAAGAGCAAGGTCGGCACGGGCACGAAGCATTCCGACCTGCGGTATTCGCTCGGCGTGGGATACAAGTGGTGACCGGGTAGTCCGAGCCATGCCGTGCGCATGACGGGAATGGGGAATGAGAGTCGCGATCTGCTATCCGCCGCTGCCGAGTGAGAAGGGAGTCCCCCTTCTCTCCCAGAACCGCCAGTTCCAGTGGTTTTCCCGTCCGACGTACATATTCCCGGTGGTCCCGGCGACTGCCGCCACGATGCTCAAGAATGCCGGGCACGACGTCCTTTGGCTCGATGGGATCGCCGAGGAACTGTCGTCCGAGGAATGCGAAAGGAGGCTCGCGGAGTTCCGTCCTGACTATGTGGTGGTGGAGACCAAGACGCCGGTGGTGAAGCGGCATTGGCGGTGGATCGGACGGCAGAGGCAGATGGACGCCGCGCGTTCGGACGGCACCCCAACCCGCTATGTGCTCGTGGGCGACCATGTGACCGCAATGCCCGGCGAGTCGATGGAGAAGTGTCCCGTCGATTTCGTCCTTACGGGCGGCGATTGGGATTTCCTGCTGACGAACCTCGTCGGGGCCGATGGCGATGCCTCAAGGTACGAGCCTGGCATCTGGTACAGGGACGGGGACGGCAGTGTGCGCAATACGGGACGGTTTCAGCTCAACCATGACCTCAACAAGGCGCCTTGGATAGACCGCGACTTGTGCAAGTGGCGGCTGTATGCGGAAAAGAACGGCAATTTCCGCCGTACGCCCGGAACGTACATAATGTCCGGGCGGGACTGCTGGCACGCGAAATGCACCTTCTGCAGCTGGACGACACTCTATCCCACGTACCGCACACGCGACCCTCGCGATGTCGTGGACGAGATCGAACACCTTGTGCGGGATTTTGGCGTGAAGGAGATCATGGACGATTCCGGCTCCTTCCCGGTGGGCGGGTTCCTGAAGACGTTCTGCGGCGAGATGGCTCGGCGCGGACTGAACAGGAAGGTTCGCATAGACTGCAACATGCGCTTTGGACGGCTTACGGCCGACGATTACCGCATGATGCGCAAGGCAGGGTTCCGTCTGGTGCTGTTCGGCGTGGAGTCCGCCAACCAGTACACCCTCGACAGGTTCGTCAAGGCGATCAAGGTCTCGGACGTCGAAGAGGGCGCCCGCTGGGCGAGCGAAGCCGGCCTTGACGTGCATCTCACGTTCATGTTCGGCCACGCCTGGGAGGGCAGTGCCGAGATCGCCAATACCGTCGCCCTCGCCAGGAAGATGCTTGCGAAGGGGTGGGCCTCTACCCTGCAATGCACGCTCACCATCCCGTATCCCGGCACTCCGCTATTCAGGGAACTGAAGGAATCCGGGGCCTTGACCACCCTTGACTGGGACGAGTACGACATGCGCCGCGCAATCACCCGCACGCCGCGCGCGAGCGAGGATGAGGTCAAGCGCGCCATCCGCGACGTCTATCGCGGCTTCCTCCAGCCGGCGGCGCTTTGGCACAGGCTTGCGTCCACGAGGACGCTCTTCGATTTTTTTTTTTTCTTTCGCGGCATCCGCTCACTCGTGGGGCACCTGCTCGATTTCAGTGACGGCAAGGCAGGGGGAAGCGTGAAATGATTGATCTCAGCGAACGGCAGAAGGTGTGGGCGGCGGCGGCGATTACGTCCCTCGCCGCGATGGTCGTCTTGGCCTTTGTGCTCGGCATCGGGTGGATTGTGCTCAAGGTTCTGCACCTTGCCGCCCCGGCCCTTATTCCCGTGATAGCGGGACTGTTCCTTGCGATGTTCTTCAAGCCGTATTACGGGTGGTTCCTGAAGCGGCTGCACAACCCCACGCTTTCGTTCGTCGCCATGTCGCTTTCGGTGCTGCTTCCCGCCGGCGTCGTGCTGTGGTGCGCAGGATCCCTGCTGATGGAGCAGACCGTTGCGTTCATGTCCGCCGCGCCGACGATAGTGACCCGCGCAAGCGCATGGGTGCAGGCGAACCATCCTGGGGTGCACGAGGGGCTGGCCAAGATAGGCGTCCCTGATTCGACGCTCCTTTTCTTCACCGATCCCGTGAAGTTCTCGCACGACATCTTCTCCCTGCTTGGCGAACAGTATGGCGGGCAGGCCGTGAAGATGAGCGTTGGCCTCGTGAAGTACCTCTTCGGAATCATAAGCTGGCTTGTGGCGGCGATCTTCTTCGTGTATTTCCTCATGAAGCCGGAGCTGCGCGGGGAGGATTGCGTCCGGCAGATGCCGTTCCTCAAGGAAGGGACCCGCGCGTTTGTCGCGGCGCAGATCAACGCATTCATAGACATCATCGTCTCGTTCTTCCAGAGGCAGTCGATAATCTGCCTTATCGAAGGGTGCCTGTATGGCCTCGGCTTTGTCCTTGTCGGGCTGCCTTACGGCTTCCTGATCGGATTTGCGCTTGGCGTGGTGAACCTGGTGCCGTTGCTCGGTACAGTGGTGTTCCTGCCGATAGCGTTGCTCCTCGCATTCTTTGGCGATGGCGGGAGCGTGCTGCGTCTTGTCGGCGTGACATGCGTATGGGCCGCCGGACAGTTTGCCGACGGCTACGCAATCACACCCCTGATACAGGGCAAGCGCACCGGGCTCGGATTTGCGGGCGTAATCTTCTCGTTCATCTTCTGGGGGGCGATCTTCGGATCTCTGCTTGGGCTTCTGCTTGCGATACCGCTCTCTGCGTTTTGTCTTGTCCTCTGGCGTGCCGTAAAGGAACGCTGGATAAACGGTGTGATATGAAGTCTGGAGAATGACATGCACATTAAGATGCCCATGCCCCTGAACCTGAAGCTGTCAGCTTTGGCCGTCTTCGTGTCCATGTCGGCCCTGGCCGCGCCGCCGTTGCCGGAAACGGCAAATGATGTCGTAATCGAGACATCCGACTTCAGGCTGACGGTCGGGACGAACGCCATCGTAAAGTCCCTGCTGGTCAAGGCTACTGGCGTAGAGGCGGTCGCGGACGCGCTGGACGTGCCGCTTTGCGCGGCCGTGCAGGATCGTCCGTTCAACAATGAGATCAAGCTCATCCAGCCAAACAAGCGCACGACGTATCCCGCCACCGGATTGCGCTGGGATGGCGACCGCCTCATCGCATCCTTTGGCCATAGGCAATACGAGGCCGTGCTTTCCGTCCGCAAGGGCTATGGCTATGCGGCCATCGAGCTGGAGGATTTCCGCTGCGACCGCAAATCGACATATGACTACCTGAGGATGGATGTCCCCCCGGTTGCGTCATTCAGGATACTGCAGATTCCGGTGCGGCACCGCAAGAACTTCGGGGACTGGCTGAATGCGGTCTGGGACGAAAGGGCGGCAGTCGCCGTGGTCGGCACTTCGCCTTATCCCGATATCGACCACGAGAAGCGGGGTGAGGACAAGATACTTTTCGGGGAGCTGTTCTCAGGAAGGAAACTGCGTGGGGCCGGTGCCGCGCTAATCGCCGCTCCGGGCAGGGAGGCGTTTCTTGATGCGATGGATGCGCTTGAGCGCGACTATGGCCTCCCGCGTGGCGTCCAAAGCCGCCGTTCGCCATATCTGGAGGAATTCATATTCCACCTTTCCCATGGCTTTTCCCCGAAGTCCGTGGACGAGACCATCGCCTACGCGAAGAAGGGCGGATTCCGGCTCGTCACATTCGGGATGTCCCATGTGACGGACGAGATCGGAAGCTGGGGACGCTATGGCGACTACGACCTCCGCAAGGATTTCTACCCTAACGGAACGAACGACCTCCGCAAGGTGCTTGACCGATTCCATGCAGCCGGAATCAAGGTGGGTCTGCACACGCTCCATTCGCACATAGGGCTCAAGAGCCGCTACGTGACTCCTGTCGCGGATATCCGCCTCAACAAGACGCGGCATTTCACCTTGGCCGAGGCGTTGCCCGCCGGGACGAACGAAATCGCTTCGCTCGCGGTCCTGGAACCGACCGCCGACACTGTCATGTACGAGCCATGCCGGGTGCTCCAGTTCGGCGGCGAACTGATGTCATACGAGTCCTACACGTCCGAACCGCCGTACCGCTTCCTTGGCGTAAGGCGCGGCGCCTGGAATACAACTCCCACGGCCCATCCGCGTGGGGAGATCGGCGGCATCCTCGACATAAGCGAGTTCGGTACGCCAATGAGCTGCTACCTCGACCAGAATACCGATCTTCAGGACGAGGTTGCCGCGAAGATCGCGGTCTACTACAACTGCGGCTTTGACTATGTGTACCTTGACGGCTCTGAGGGCGTGAACCGTCCGTTCAACTACCATGTGGCCAACGGACAGTACCGTCTATGGAAACTGCTCAAGCCGGAGCCGCTGTTCGGCGAGGGCGCGGCCAAGACGCATTTCGGCTGGCACATGCTTGCGGGGGCGAACGCCTTCGACTGCTTCAGTCCGAAGATATTCAAGGAGAAGCTGCGCGAATTCCCGTTCAAGCAGGCACCGTTCACCTGGCAGGACATGTCCCGCGTGGACTTTGGCTGGTGGGGCTTCTGGGCACCGGGTTCTGTGGACTGGTGGAAGGAGACCATGGGCGTACAGGCGGACATGTGGGAATACGGCGCCTCGGTGGCGACGGCCTGGCGGTGCGCCGGCTCGATACTGATGCCGCTAAACGAATTGCGCAAGCACAAACGGGCGGACGACATCCTTGAGACGATGCGCCGCTGGGCGGAGGTGCGCCGCTCCGGTGGCATGAAGGATTCTTGGCGCGAGGAGCTTAAGCGGGACTACATGCAGGAGCATCATCTGATTAGGCTTGCCGACGGAAGCTACGATCTTGTCCGCTACGAACAGGCTACGGCAGGCGTCGGGGACGATGCAAAGTCGCCGGTGCGGTCGTTCGTGTTCGAGCGGGATGGCTACGCATGGATCGTCTATTGGCATGTGAATGGGGAAGGGATGCTTTCCCTCCCGGTCAAGGCGGATCAGATTGCGGTATTCGATGAATTTGCCGGCAAGCCGGTCGAGGTACGTCCGCTTGATGGCGGCGTTGCAATCCCTGCGGGGAACCGCAGATACATGCGCACAACCATGTCGCGCCAGGCGGCCATCGAGGCAATGAGATCCGCCACAATCTTGTGAGACTGAATAAGGAACCTAATGAAAGGGGAATGGAACATGACAGTAAAGGCACATGACGGGAATGCGAAAAGGGATTCCCTGTTTCGCAGAATCATGAAATCGGCTTGCATGCGGGCGATGACGCTGTGCGTCGGCGTTCTGCTTACCGCCGTTTGCGGGGCATCCGAAGCGTGGACGCTCGACGACTCTGCGCCGATGCCGGGATCGTTCTGGACGATCACTTCTCCGGATGGTAAATGGAAACTCGCCTGTGTGCCGAGCTGGAATGATGCCATCGGCTTTGCTGATGACGCCTATCGCGCAGACCTTGTGGTCGAGCGCGAGTACGGATATGAATGGACAAGCGCCAATGGCGAGTATTGGTATGACGTCGTTGATACGGAAGACGTATTTGGCAAGAGCATAGACGAAGGCTGTGTCGTAAAGGGGAGCGGAGCGCTGACGTTGCCGGCGCAGGCGCGTGACAAGTCTGGCAACCTCTATTCGGTGGAAATCGGCAATTGGTCGCTGGAGGGTTGGTCGAAGCCGGTCCTCAAGATGACCAAGTGCATCGTCCCCGCAGACTACACGGGAGAAATCGGCGAGGGTACGTCCATCGCATGCGATTTCGAGGTCGAGGAAGGGAACCCGAAGTACTATTCCAAGGACGGCGTTCTGTACCTAAGGGAGGCAGCTCGCGAGGATGGCGGAACGGGTGATGTGCTATTGCAGTTCCCGTCCGGCAAGAAAGGGACGTTCGCGATTCCAGATGGCGTGACGAAGGTGCGCGGTGGCGCGTTTGAAAGGTGTGGGCTGACCGAACTTGTGATAGGTCCGGACCTTAAGGATTTTGGAAGCGACAGCGAAGTGCAGAAGACGCTAAAGAAGATCACGATCCGTGACAACGGGAACTTCGCTTTTGAGAATGGCTTGCTTCTTGGAAACGGCGGGGAGATGGCCTTGATGGTCCTCCACGGCGTCGTCGGCAAGCGGCTCGTTGTGCCGTCCAGCGTGACGTACGTTGCACCGCTTGCGTTGGCTTATCTTGAAACCGTAAAGGAGATATACTTTACATCGGATGCGTTGACCCTTGACGCTGAAGCGCTGTATGAATCCGAGGGCCTTTCGGTAGTTGATTTCAGCGGTGTGGGGAGTTTGACCATATATGGCTC
>CAVFWS010000069.1:0-10420 GCA_963626295.1 Clostridium sp. CAG:138 | reverse complement strand
GGCCAGGAACAGCGAAAGCGTGAATGCGCACACGAGCAGCCAGCGCGATATGTACGCGTCGATCACCGCCGCGCCGGCGACGGCGCGAAGCACGAACCCGAAGGCGATAACAAGCACATCGACATACGGGATGTGCTTGAGGAATCCGGAATAGAGGCACTGCATGACCGAATAGAGCATTATCGTCCCGAACGCTATCGTTCGGGACGGATACGCCATCACAACCAGGGACGGGAACGCGACCCCGCAGGCGAAAAGCACAAGCGCGGCCTTGACCGCCGCTATCTTGGATATCATGTTGGCGGCGACCGGACGCAGCCGCTTCTGCGGATGCAGCCTGTCGGACTCGTAGTCCGAAACGTCGTTGAGCAGATAGAATGCGCTCGACACGAGACAGAACGCACCCGCCATGCCGACGGCCATCATGAAGGATCCGAAGCCGCGGGACAGCTCCTTCTGGGACGCATCCGCCACCGAGAAGAACCACGCGAGCATCACTGCCGCGTTCTTTGTCCATTGGTTTACCCTCAGCGCCTTTAGCCAGATGGATATCATGTGCCGCCCATGCCCTCCTGAACGGACTCAGCCCCTGAAGCGGAGCTTGAAGACCATCTTCAGCGTCTCTGTCGCTATGGAACCCGTGATTTTCGAGTAGCCCGCCCTTCGTTCCCTGAATACTATTGGGATCTCCCTTATCCGCAACCCGGCCTGCGCCATGCGGAAATTCATCTCCATCTGGAAGGAATACCCGAACGACTTGATCGAGGAGAAATCACCGAGCATCTCAAGCGACTTGCGGTTGAAGCACTTGAATCCGCCTGTCGGATCCTTGACCGGAACGCCAAGCACAAGGCGTATGAACAGGCCGCCAAGCCTGGATATGAGCCAACGCCTAAAGGGCCACCCCTCGCACCTGCCGCCCTTCACATAGCGCGATCCAACAACTACGTCCGGGGCATTGCCGCCCGCCATCTCGGCAAGCATGCGCTTAAGGTCCGCAGGATCGTGCGAGAAGTCGCAATCCATCTCGACCACGTGCGTGGCCCCCTTGCGCAAGGCCTCCGCGAAACCGGCGACATAGGCGCGCCCAAGGCCTTCCTTTTTCTTTCGGTGCATCACATGGATGCGCCCCTCCCTGGCGCAGATGCGGTCGAGGATTTCGCCCGTCCCGTCAGGCGAGTTGTCGTCAAGGAACAGGATCTCCCCCGACGGGGGGAGGTTTGCCAGGGCCGCCTCGGCCATGGCCTCCACATTGTCCCTTTCGTTGTAGGTCGGTATTACGACAACAGGCTTCATGTGCGTGGATTATATCACAGGTCGGCGAACGGATTGCAGTTGAAGCCGCTGGAGTAAGACCTTCCGCCGCCGCCCGAATGGCGCGGCCCCGACGAACGGTACCCTCCGTTCTGCGAACGAATCCCCGGCTCCGGACGTGGCTTGGTGCGGGCCGAGAGCGACACGCGGTTGCGGACCTTGTCCACGCCGATCACACGCACCTTTATGCGGTCGCCGGTCTTCACGACCTCTGCCGGATCGCGCACAAACCTGTCCGCAATCTCCGAGACGTGCACGAGCCCATCCTGGTGTATCCCGATGTCGACGAATGCGCCGAAGGCCGTGACGTTCGTGACGACGCCCTCAAGCGTCATGCCCTCCTTTACGTCGTCGATCGTCATCACGTCCTCGCGGAACGCAGGGCGCTCGAACACCGCCCGGGGATCGCGCCCCGGCTTCTTGAGCTCTTCGAAGATGTCCTTCAGCGTGGGTTCCCCGACTTCGTCGGACACGTACCTCTTCGGGTCGATGCGATCCACCAGGACGCCGTTGCGGACAAGGTCCTTCACGTTGACGCCGAGGTCTTCCGCCATCTTCTCGACGAGCGCATAGCGCTCCGGGTGGACTCCCGACGAGTCGAGGGGATTAGCAGCCCCCCGAATGCGCAGGAAGCCGGCGGACTGCTCGAACGCCTTTGGCCCGAGCCCTGCCACCTTCTTGAGTTCGCTGCGGCTCTTGAACGCGCCGTTCTCGTCTCGCCATGCGACTATGCGCTTCGCAAGCGAAGCCCCTATGCCGGAAACCCTCGTCAGCAGCGGCGCCGACGCCGTGTTGAGCTCGACGCCGACCTTGTTCACGCAGCTCACCGTCACCTCGTCGAGCTTTGCGCCCAGGAGCGGCTGGAACACGTCGTGCTGGTACTGTCCGACCCCGATGGCCTTCGGGTCTATCTTCACCAGTTCCGCAAGCGGATCCTGGAGGCGGCGTCCGATGGAGATCGCCCCCCTGACCGTCAGGTCGAGCGTCGGGAACTCCTCGCGCGCGACCTCGCTTGCGCTGTACACCGAAGCGCCGGACTCGGAGACCGAGACGACCATTACGCTTTCCGCGCCGATCGCCTTGAGCGTCGACCTCACGAACGCCTCCGTCTCGCGTCCCGCCGTGCCGTTGCCAATGGCGATCGCCTCCGGCCTGTGCCGCGCCACGATCTTGGCGATGGCCTCGCGCGACTCGTCGGGCTTCTGCATGGGGTAGATCACCATGTTGCCGAGGAATTTCCCCGTGGCGTCCAGCATGGCCACCTTGCACCCCGTGCGGATGCCGGGGTCGATGGCGAGGACACGCTTTTCGCCAAGCGGAGAGGCAAGCAGGAGGTTGCGAAGGTTCTCCGCGAATATCTCCACGGCGGCGCGGTCGCTCGCCTGCTTCTTCTCCATCATCACGTCAAGTTCGCACGACGGCGCGACAAGCCGCCTGTAGGCATCCGCCGTGGCGGCCCGCAGCTCGTCCGCGAGCGGGCTTGACGGGTTTACCCCGGCAAGCTCCTCCATCCGGGACACGAGAGGCGCCGAATCGACGACAAGCCGCACGAAAAGCACACCCTCCGCCTCGCCTCGCCTTATCGCCAGGAAACGGTGGGACGGCATCTCCGATATCGGCTCCTCGAAGTCGTAATACTGCTCGAACTTCGTCGGCTCATTCGGCTTGGTGAGGCTTGCGCTCGACTTCACGACCGCCTTGGTGGCGTAGGCGCGGCGCACGAGGCCGCGCACGTCCGCCATGTCCGCAATGCGCTCCGCGCATATGTCGCGCGCACCGGCCAGCGCGGCGGCCCCATCCTCTACGCCCTTGGCGGCATCCACGAATGCGGAAGCCGCCTCCAGCGGATTCTCCGCGCCCTGCACCCAGATGATGTCCGCAAGGGGTTCAAGACCCTTCTCCCTGGCGATCATCGCACGGGTGCGGCGCTTGGGCTTGTATGGCTGATAGAGGTCTTCGAGCGAACTCTTCACCATGCACGCCTCGATGCGCGTGCGCAGGTCATCGGTGAGTTTGCCCTGGTCTCCGATCGACTTCAGGATCGCCGCCTTGCGGTCCCTGAGTTCCGTGTAGTAGGCGATGCGTTCCTGAACCTTCAGTATCTGCACCTCGTCCAGGTTGCCGTGTGCCTCCTTGCGGTAGCGCGCGATGAACGGCACCGTGTTCTCCTCCCCCAGAAGGCGCGCGACCGCCGCCACCTGGGCCTCCTTGACGCCGACCTCTGCGGCTATGCGACCGAACACCGTCAGAACTCCCAGCCGGAGCGGATATACGGCTTCACGTATTGGTTTGCCTCGGCGCTGCCGACGAACAGCTGGTTCGCGCTGTCCCACCGCAGGACGCCGGGAACGCGCTGCGCGATGCACCCCACAAGCATCCCCTCAAGCATCGGGACCGAGTGCTCGATATCGGCATAGCAGCGGGAGTGCGTCTCCGCGATGATCGGCGACTCGCCCCTGATCGCGTCGAGGAATTCCCCGTACTGACCGATCTCGCCCTTCTCCTTGCGCCGGGGCAGATATGTCCCCAACGCCTTGCACGCTGGATGCTTCGTGGTGCTGCGCACCTTGGTCTCGCCGTTCAGGGCTATGAGGGCTTCCTGCCCATAGTCGTTGGTGGAGCACATGATGCCCTTCGTGCCGATTATGAGGCATCCGGTAAGCGGCACCTTGGTGAGCGTGGCGACGACCTGCGGCATGAGGTCGGCGGACGGCTGCTGGTCCCCATCGTACCACACGACCTTCGTCTCCGGCAGGGTATGGCCCTTCCTGATGCGGCTCTCGCGGGGCGCATACGTGACTTCGACAATTGAGCGCGTGGGATACGTCACGTCGTTCCGCTCAATGGCCATCTTGCATTCGGCCTTCGTCACGATCCCGAGCTCGGCCCCGCGGAACGGCAGGTTCATCGTGTGGCAGGCCATGTCGCCGAACGCGCCTGTCCCGAAATCATAGAACGCCCGCCAGTTGAACCTGTGGTACACGCCCTTGATCCGCTCCGCCCACTTGTTCCTGAAGTTAAAGACGTAGGAATCTGGACGATCCCCCACATACGGCCGTGCCGCCGCGCACCCGAGCCAGGCATCCCAATTCAGCGTCACGGGCGGCCTCTCTCCGGGAACCTGAGTGAAATTCCTTGCGCTAAGCCCCTGCGGCCATATCGGACGATCCGTCCACACGTGTATCTCCGTGACGTCGCCGATCACGCCCTGCTGCAGGAGCTCCACGTTGCGGCGATGTCCGCTCCCCGACGACCCCTGGTTCCCCATCTGGGTCACTACTCCATTGTCGCGGGCGACCTCCTCGAAGCGTTTTGCCTCCCAGATTGTCCGCACAAGCGGCTTCTGCACATAGCAGTGCAAACCGAGGTTCATCGCTGCGACGGCGATCGCCGCATGCATGTGGTCTGGGGTGGACACGGTGATCGCATCGATGTTCCGCTCCTCGCGCTCCAGCATTTCGCGCCAATCCGTGTAGTACCGGATCTTTGACGGATTCCCGCCAAGTTCCTGGAACTTCCTGAGTCCGCCCTCTATCTCCAGCAGGTCGACGTCGCAGAACGCGACGATCTCGGCCCCGGCGGCAAGCAGCTGCGTCCAGTCGTATGCGCCCTTGCCGCCTACGCCCACGACGCCGAGACGCACCTTTTGCCCCGGCGCCACCACACGCGCACTCCTGCCGCAGAAGCTTGCGCACCCGCCCGATGCGGCAGCGGCGGAAAACGCCATTCCCTTCAGAAACGATCTGCGATTCATCGACATCGCCTTTTCCCTCTTTCCTTGCTTGATTGTCAGTGTAGATTGCCGTTCGCCTGGAGACGCCCGCCGGGGATCAGGCCTTGCGGGCCTTGATCGTCCGGGCCATGATGGATATCGCCTCCATGGACTTCTTCTCGTGTATCGCGAACGTGCGCGTCCACGGGGCCATCATGTATCCCCTTATGCGGCTCCTGTCGCACTTCGCGTCGCAGAACTTCACCGTGTCGGGGAAGTTCTCGTCGCAGCCCCAGTTCGAGCCCGTGGGGACCTGGTCGAACCCGGCCTTGTCCAGCCATTCGTACGCCTCCACGTAGCAGCCGATGTCGCCCATCTTCGCGTAGTCGAAGCTCTTGCCGTAGTACCAGTTCGACTGCATCACGCTCTTCGGCATGCGCTTCAGGAACTCGTCCTTGTGGTGCCACACGTAGTCGCTCCATATCCACGGGCGGCATCCCGCCTTCTCGGCCGCCTTCGCGATCAGCAGGAAATCGTGCCACCAGAGATCCCCCTGGCGGCATACCGCGAGCAGGTGGTTCTTCTGGTGCGCGATGTCCTCCTCGTCAAACCCGAGGTGGAAGTAGCGCGGATGGTCGAATATCTCCGCCACGTCCCTGATCAGGTCCTCGCAGACCTGGTAGTACTTACGGGTGGAGACCATCCTCTGGTACTCCTTAAGCCAGCTGTCGTGGCAGGCGGAGAAGTTGAGCTTCGGCACAACCTCGAGCCCCATTCCGCGCAGGCGGTCCAGCTCGTCCCGGAGGCGCTCCACGCTCCAGCTGCCCTTCACGGCAAGCTCCGGGTGGCTCGGGTACTCCACGAACTCGGCAAGATCGATGATGATCTGGTTGCAGCCGGCCTCGGCGAGGGCGGCGGACAGCCTCCGCCACGACGCCTCGTCGAACCTCACGTGGTCGGCGCAGCAGCGCGTGAGCCACTTCTCGCCCAGACTCGGGTCCTGCGTCTCCAGCGGGACGTCCTTCCACGAGTTCACGCCGAAGTGCGCGAGGTAAGACCAGATGAATTCCGGCTCTGGACGCAATGCCGCCGACTTTGGCGTCGAGCATCCCCCAAGGGCAAACGCCCCGGCCGCGGCCACGAAATCCCGTCTGTTGAGTGTCATAAGGTTCTCCTTCTGTTTTCCTTGCATGAATTGACGAGCATTATACCACATTTGCGATTTACGATTTGCGATTGCATTGGACCATTTAGGCATTGGTTGATTTGCGGGAGGGCGGTTGTCCTCAACCTCCATGCGCGGCTAAAATCGTGAAATCCCCAAATGGCCAGATGCAATCGCAAATCGCAAATCGCAAATCTCTCCATCTCTCCACTTCTCCACGGCTAAAATCCCCAAATGCCCAAATGCAATCGCAAATCGTAAATCGTAAATCGTAAATCTCTCCACTTCTACACGGCTAAAGTCCCCAAATGGCCAGATGCAATCGCAAATCGTAAATCGTAAATCGTAAATCTCTCCATTCCTCCACTTCTCCACGGCTAAAATCGTAAAATCCCCAAACGGCTAAATGCAATCGTAAATCGCAAATCGCAAATCGCAAATCCTGAATCGCAATTCCTCGCCTCACGTGGCCTGCGCGTCCCTGGACCTCACAACCCCGCTACCGAAGTCGAACCTGCCGATGTCGATCTCGTCCACGGTAAACGGCTTCGCCGTCTTCCAGGCGCCTCGCGTGTAGTCGGGGAAGTCGAGAATCTTCGATCCGGCGTTCACAGAACGCTCGGAAAGTTCCACGATGGACGAGTAGGTGGCAAGGTCATATACGTCCGTGTCGAGCGGAAGCCCGTTCTGCAGACAGTATGCCCAGCGGAGATCCATGATGAAGTCCATGCCACCATGGCCGCCCACCTTCTTCGCCATCTCCCCCGCGACCTTCCAGAACGGATGCTTGTACTGCTCGCGGATCTCCATCGCCTTCTTGAATCCGAAGAACTTGCCGATGTGCGCATCGGTCTTGTCAATCCACCCGAACTGGCAGGGGCTGCCCATCTCGTAGACCTCCTCCGGCGTCGTCGGGAAGAAGATGCCCCTGAAGATGCCCTTCGTGCCGAGGTAGAGGTTGCCGCGGTCATACGGGCACGGAGTGCACACGTTGTGCTTCAGCGTGAGAGTCTTGCCCATCGCGGTGTGCAGAAGGCACATGTTTATGTCGCCCTTCACCATCCTCTGCGTGTGGCGGTTGAACGTATTCCCGTCCACGCCGGTCACGCGGTCGTCTGCCGGGAAGTTCTCGCGGCCGAACGCCTCGAACGATGCGGACTTCGTCTCCATCGACACGAGCTGCTCGAAGCGGTCCCCGCGGTTGATGTCGAGGCAGCGTCCGGCCGGGACAAGCCCGTGCGTCGGGTAGTAGTTGCCGTGGCGCTTCATGTGGCGGTCTATGCGCCAGAAGCGTCCGTCCCTCGGACGGTACTGCAGCGCCCGCTGGTCATGCGTGTAGCCGACCTCCGCCTGGACGATCTCGCCGAGCTTGCCCTTGTGGATCAGGTTGAACGCGAGCATCTCCGCCTCGCCGTACGTGCAGTTCTCGAGCATCATGCAGTGGCGGCGGTACTTCTCGGCCGCCTCGACCGTCTCCCAGCACTCTTCGAGCGAAAACGCGCCGGGGACCTCCTGCAGGACGTGCTTGCCGTGCGCCATCGCGTAGACGTTGATCGGGCAGTGGAGCGGACGCGGGGTCACCGAGTACACCACGTCGCACACGTCGCTGTCGCAAAGGCCCTTCCACGCATCCTCGTCGCCGTTGCGGCTCCACTCCTTCGCCGGAGGCTTGCCGAGCGCCTTGAGACACTTCTGCGTGAGGTCGAGACGTTCCGGGTTGATGTCGGATATCGCCGTCACCACGCATCCCGGAATCTGCGCTATGCGCTGAACCGCCGGAAGCCCCCTGCTTCCGACGCCGATCACGCCTACGCGCACCACCTTGAGCGGCGGCACGCGGAAGCCGTGCATCGATCCGCCCTCGCCGAAGCCGAGCGCACTGCCCCTCGATATGCATCCGGCCGCCACCGCAGCTGCGCCCATCCATGCCGTACCCTTGAGGAAATCACGTCTGCCCTTGTCCATCACATTGCCTTTCTGATTTGCCTTGACTTGCCTTTAACCTTGCTGAAAGCCAAACGCACGACACCGCGTCTCATGGTTTCGGCGGTGGATTCTACCATTTCAGGCCGCTCCTCGCAATCGAAGTCCGACATCGGAGTCCGCCTGGGGTTTGCCTGTGGCCATAGAACACCTTCCACAGGAAAAGGCCCCGGCCTGTGGCCGTTGGGACCCGTGCCGTGCGCGGGTGACGCCCGTCAAGAATCTCGCTCACGGCCGATGGCGGCTCGTCCCCAAGGCCAACGCGCACGAGAAAGCCCACCATGCTCCGCACCTGCTTGTACAGGAATCCGTCCCCCCGCACGATGAACGTGATCCGAGGGCCCGCCCTCCTGATTTCAAAGGAGAATATCGTACGCACGGTGGTCTCCATCACGCGGTGCGGGTTGGCGGCAAACGGCGCGAAATCGTGCCTGCCCACAAAGCGCCGCGCGGCGTCCCGCATCGCATCCACGTCAAGGGCCTTGTGCATGAACGCCCAATACGGGGCAAGGCATGGCGGCAGGATGTCGGAATTGTATAGGAAATAGCGGTATTCCTTTCCGGACGCATCCTTGCGGGCATCGAAATCCCGTGCGGCGAAAGATGCCTTCAATACGCGGATATCCTCGGGCAGACGCGAATTCATGGCTCTCGGAAGATTCTGCGGCGGAATCGGCTTCGTGAGGTCGAAATGCGCCACGAAACCCTTTGCGTGCACTCCGGCATCCGTGCGCGACGAGCCAAACACGCGCACAGAGGCCCTGTCCAGGTACCCAAGCGCCTCCTCCAGCCTCTGCTGCACGGAAATCCCGTTGGACTGCAGCTGATAGCCGGAGTAGTGCGTCCCGTCGTATGCGATCGTTATCCTGTAGCGCCGAGGCCGCGTTACGGCGCCGTCCATGTTCCGGACGCCCGCCACGGTCACGCCGCCTCCTGCATTACCATGAGCGCCAGGTAGACGATGAATGCCAAGACCCACATCACGCCCTTTACGCGCGATATCTCTCCCGGATTGCGCGGATGCCTGTAGTTGATGCCGAAGACGGAGATCAGCAGGGTCATCACAACCATTGCGGGGATGTCGCGGCTCACGACGTATCTGCTGAAACCGTCAAACGGGGATATGGTTCCGGCAAGGCCTACGACAACAAGCGTATTGAAGAGGTTCGACCCGACAATGTTCCCGACCACGAACTCGCTTTCGCCCTTCCTCGCCGACGCGATCGCAGAAGCCAGCTCGGGCAGGGATGTTCCGGCGGCCACCACCGTAAGCCCTATCACGAGATCGCTCACATGAAGGACATCGCGCGCGAAATCCACGCACCCCCACACCATGAGGTGCGAAGACAAGACCAGCACCGACAGCCCCGCCGACAGCCGGAAAATGTCGAGCCATATCGAATGCCGTCCCGACGCCGCGAGTCCGTTGCCGCAGGAACCGAAGCGCTCCATTCCGGAGCGCTGGTCATACCAGCAGTATAGCGGCATGACGACGGCGAACGCCAGGAGGAGACAAAGTCCGCCGCCTCGGCTGAACTCGCCGTCACGCAGGAGGAACCAGGATAGGATCGCGACGAGCAGGAGAATCGGCACCGCCACAAGGCTGACCGACGACTTCACCCTTATCGGCCACATGATGGACGTCACGCCAAGGATGACGCCTATGTTGAACGTTGCGCTGCCGTAGGCATTGCCGAGCGATATGTTCGAATGTCCGCCAATGCCCGCGACCAGTGACACCAGCAGCTCGGGAGCGCTCGTGCCGAATCCTATTATCACCATGCCCACGATCAGCGGGGATATCCCGAAGCGACGCGCTATGGCGGCCGCCGCATCCACAAACACATCCGCGCTCTTGGCAAGGGCAAACAGCCCCCCCAGGATGAACACTACCGACAGCAGGAGTGGTATGTCCGAGTCGATGCTCATATCGTATGCTCCAGGATGGCATGGTTGACCGCTGCGGTCAATCTGGGCATCTCCCGGTGCAAGACCAGCTTGAACGGCAGCTGCATCCCCAATGGGCGAAGCATCCGCGTCATGCGCTGCGAACGGATGCACACGGAGCCTGGCACCTTGCCGTACCTTATGATCGCGTCCAGGAGATGGGCGGCCAGCGATTCCCAAAGCGACTGCAGCGGTTCAAGAGTGCCGTTGCGGGGGAACTTCGGATCGACTGCCATCCTCTTCCAGAGCCGTCGCTCTCCCGTCTTTGCGTCAATCGCCGCGAAGAGAAACAGCGTGCG
>CAVFWS010000068.1:0-10509 GCA_963626295.1 Clostridium sp. CAG:138 | reverse complement strand
GCACGGGGCGGAGTCCGTCAGCGCACACGTCGCGAGGCTCTACGGGGAGTCCCCACGCACATCCGTGATGATCTCGAGCGCGTGTCCCGCGTGCGTCGACTTCATACGCAAGTACATGCCGCAGTGGGCGCGTTTCATCTCGCCGCTGCCTTCCCCTGTGAGGGCGCACGTGCGGCTTCTCCGGGAGGAGCTTGGGGACGACGCCAAGGTAGTGTTCTTCGGGCCGTGCGCAGCAAAGAAGGGCGAGGCGGACGGGCATCCCGAAGACCTTGCGCTGGCCATAGTGTTCCCCGCGCTCGAGCAGTTCCTCCAGGAGCTCGGCATCGACCCCGGCAGCATGGAGGACGACAGGGACCTTGTCCTCGGCCCGGCGGAGGAGGGACGCTTCTACTGCGTCGAGGGTGGCATGAACGACACGATACGCGACGGCACCGACAAGGTGCGCTACGTATCGGTCTCGGGGCTCGACAACCTGCACCGTCTGCTCTCGGCCACGCCACCGCCGCCGGAGACGGACGCGAGGCCGATCTTCATAGAGGCCCTTGCGTGCCATGGCGGATGCGTGAACGGCCCCGCGATGCGTCCGGACGCCGGCGGAACGCTCGACGCCCTCCTCAGGACGGACGCGATATCCCCGATACGGCCCTCGGGCACGCGGTGCTTCACCCACTGCGGTGGGGCGAGCTATCCGGCGGCGCCGGTTCCCGTGGACGATCCAGACGAGGCGACGATAGCGGCGACCCTCGCTCGCGTCGGCAAGACCACCAAGGCCGACGAGCTGAACTGCGGCGCGTGCGGCTATTCAACGTGCCGCGAGTTCGCCCGCGCCCTCCTCGCCGGGAAGGCGGAGGAGGCCATGTGCCACACGTTCCTCAAGCGCAACTACGAGCGCACGTCAAGCGCCCTGATAAGGTACATACCGGCGGGGGTGGTGATAGTGGACGGCTCCGGCTGCATACTGGAGTGCAACAGGATGTTCGCCGAGCTTGTCGGGGCGACGGTCGAATACGATGCGCTCGGCACACTCGCCGGCATTCCGTGCGACTCGTGCCTGCCGGAGTTCTCGGACCTTTTCGCCGGCGCGCTCGAGCACGGCAGCGAGATAGAGAAGTTCCGCCAGCCGCTGAAGGACCGCCTCGTCAACGTGTCCGTATTCTCCATCGCGAGGGGGGAGTCCGCCGGGGCCGTCATACAGGACGTGACGGGCAACGAGATGCACCGCGAGCAGATCGCGGCGAAGGCGCGCGAGGTGATCAAGAAGAACGTGTACACGGTCCAGGAGGTGGCCCGCCTCTTCGGCGAGCACATCGCCGAGACGGAGATAATGCTCAACGAGATCGCCGGGGCGTACGAGAGCGAGACGCAGGGACGGCGCCTCAACGGCGGAAACAGCGACAGCTACCTGAACGGATAGATGGCGGAAGACCTTTTCATAGAGATGGAGTATGCGCAGTTTACCAAGACGGGCCAGGCGGCCTGTGGCGACGACGTGCGCTTCCTTACGGTTGACCGCGAGAACCGCCACATAGCGGCCCTTTCGGACGGGCTCGGCTCCGGGGTGAAGGCCAACATCCTCGCCACCATGACCACCACGATGGCGATCAGGTTCCTGGAGTCGAACCTGCCCACGCTCGAGGCGGTGGAGATCATAATGGATTCGCTTCCCGTATGCGAGGTGCGGAAAATCAGCTACGCCACGTTCTCGCTCTTCGATTTCCGCCTGGGCGGGCGGGCCCGCATCGTCGAGATGGGGAACCCCGGGTACATCCACCTGCGCGGGACGGACGAGATATCGCCGGTCGTGGAGGAGCGCCTTGCGAGCAAGCACTGGCCGGACCGCGACATGCGCGAGTGCGAGGCGGACTTCCGGGCCGGGGACCGCATCATAATGTGTTCCGACGGCGTCACCCAGGCGGGGCTCGGGCAGCGCAGGGACATGAAGTTCGGGTGGCGGCGCTCCGGCGTGCTCAAGTACGCGCGCGAACGCATAGAGGCCGATCCCGACATATCGGCGAAGGATCTCTCGTCCGCCATCGCCTCCGAGGCGAGGGCGATAGTCCCCGGGATGTGCAAGGACGACATAAGCTGCCTCGTCGCGTACCTTCGCCACCCGCGGGTGATGCGGGTGCTTACGGGGCCTCCGTTCTACAGGGAGCACGATGCGGAATACGCGCATCATGCGCTGCTGGGGCCGGAGCACACCGTCATATGCGGCGGCACCTCGGCCAACATCATCGAGCGCGAGCTCGGCGCCAAGATAAGCATACCGCTTTCGGCGATGCGCAACGCCGGCGGACTGCCGCCCGTGGGCACGGTAGAGGGGATCGGGATCGCGACTGAGGGCATCCTCACGCTGGACCGGGTTTTGACCGCGCTGGAGCAGGGGCGTCCGCCGGAGAGGGAGCCGGCGGCGGCCAGGGCGATCCTCGAGCGCATGATGCGCCACGACCGCATCGAATTCATAATCGGCACGAAGGTCAACGACTGCCACCAGGACCCGAACCTCCCGCAGGACCTCGAGCTCCGCCGTTCCGTGATCCGCCGCATGGCGGCGGTGCTCGAGAAGACCTACCGCAAGGAGGTCTCGCTGAACTTCTATTGATCTGGAAGCATCGGGGCGAACGCCCGGAATAATCGGAAAGGGACATACATGGAAAAGGTTAAGGTGGAGATATGCTGCGGCACGGCCTGCTATCTGCTGGGGGCCGCGACGCTGATGGATCTTGAGGACAGCCTCCCGGCTGACGTCAGGGACAAGGTGTCGATAGAGGCCAGGACGTGCCTTGACCTGTGCGAGCGCGAGAACCTCGAGGGCGCTCCGTTCGTCCGCTTCAACGGGACGGAGGTGATGGGCAAGGCGTCCCCGGAGAAGGTGCTGTCCCGCATCGCCGAGCTTGCGTCGGAGGTCCGGTGACATGCTCAACGGCGCAATCTACATCCGGCGCGAGCTGATGATACGGCTCGTCCGCGCCTTCGATTCCGGCGAGCTCAGGAGGGAGATAGACCGCATCCCCATCAAGCTGAGGCCGAAGGACTCGGAGGCGTCGAGGTGCTGCCTCTACCACGACCGGGCCGTGCTGAAGTACAGGCTGATGGCCCTGCTCGGGTTCTCCACGGAGGACGAGACGGACGAGGCGATGGCCCTCTCCGAATACCTTGACCGGCTTGTCGCCAGGGTCGAGAGGGGGGAGGACCCGTTCAAGGACTCCCCGAACAGGTTCTCGCCGCTGTCCGTGTGCGGCCCGGCGTGCTCCGGCTGCCCGGACGCCAAGGTCGTGTCCACCTCCAACTGCCGGGGGTGCTTCGCCCGTCCGTGCGTGTACAGCTGCCCGAAGGGCGCGATCGCCGTGGTCAACGGCCAGTCCGTCATCGATCCCGCGAAGTGCGTGAAGTGCGGGAGGTGCATCACCGTGTGCCCGTACCACGCGATCGTGAAGACCACGGTCCCCTGCGAGGAGGCCTGCCCCGTGGGCGCGATCATGAAGAACGCGCACGGCGTGGCGGAGATCAACTTCGCCAAGTGCATATACTGCGGCAAGTGCTTCACCGCGTGCCCGTTCAACGCGGTGATGGAGAGGTCTCAGCTGCTTGAGGTGCTGCTCGCGATGAAGCGGGGCGAGAAGCTCGTGGCGATGATCGCGCCGGCGGCGGACAGGCAGTTCCCCGGCACGATAGAGCAGCTCCTCTCCGCCTGCATCAAGGTCGGATTCTCCGGCGTCATGGAGGTCGCGCTCGGCGCGGAGAAGACCACCGCGCACGAGACAGCGGAGTTCATCGAGCGCATGGAGAAGGATCCGAAGTCGCTCATGACGACGTCGTGCTGCCCCGCCTGGGTGAATTTCGTGGCCAAGCACTTCCCTGATTTCATAGACCACGTCTCGCTCACGCCGAGTCCGATGGTGTTTGCGCGGGAAATCGTGAAGGAAAGGCATCCGGACGCGAAGACCGTGTTCATAGGCCCTTGCGTGGCCAAGCGCAGCGAAGCGAAACGCAAGGCGGTGGACTACGTGCTTTCGTTCGAGGAGCTGGGTGCGCTCCTGGCCGGGCGGCGAGTAGACATACTCGCGTGCGAGCCGTACGCGCTGGCCCGCCCTGCGGACAAGACCGCGCGCAACTACGCCCGCAGCTGCGGCGTCACGGAGGCGGTGCTTGCCGAGGCCGCAGCGAGGATCCCCGGCTTCAGGCTGAACTCGCAGCAGATCAACGGCATCGACCGCAAGACCATCGGCATGCTGAAGCTGCACGCGAGCGGCAGGACGGGCGTGAACTTCCTCGAGGTGATGGCCTGCCCCGGCGGATGCGTGAACGGCCCGTGCTCCCTCACGAAGTGAGGCCGTGCCGCGCAGTTCCTCCTACTCGCGGGGAATCGTCACCGTGAACACGCTGCCCTTGCCGAGGGTGGAGTCGCAGCGTATCTTGCCGCCGTAGGACGTGACGATCGCCCGCACGAGCGCAAGTCCAAGTCCGTTGCCCGGGCAGGATCGGCTATTGTCCGCCCGCCAGAAGCGCTTGTAGATGTGCGGCAGGTCGGCGGCGGCGATCCCGCACCCGGTGTCGGCTACCGAGAGCCGCATCACGTCGGGCGTCCCTTCGAGCCTGATGTCTATGCGCCCGCCCCCTGGGGTGTACTTGATCGCGTTCTCAAGGAGGTTGCCCACGAGCTGCTGGAGCTTTGCGCGATGCCCGGAGAACGCGAGCCCCTTTTCCGGAGTGTTGACATGGATGGATATGCCGGCATTCTCCGCGAGTGGCCTGTACAGTTCGCCGATGTCACGGACGAGGGCGGACATATCCAGTTCGGCGCGTGGCGAGCGGTCTATCCTTGAGCCCGTCTGCGCGATTTCAAGCATGGTGTTGATCATCTCAATCATGCTTCGGGTCTCGTTCAGCACCTGGTCGGGCAGTGCGGCGTGAGGCGTATCTTCCGCAAGCGCGGTCTCGGCCGCCATGGAGAGGCGCGTGAGCGGCGTGCGCAGGTCGTGGGCGATGTTGTCCGTAAGCACCTTCAGCTCGTTGAGCGTCTTCTCGTTCTTGTCGCACATCCCGTTGAAGGCCCGCACGAGCGCCTGCACCTCCGCGGATTCTCCCTTGGCTTCGTCCACCCTCCTGCTCCAGTCGCCGGACCCGATGGCGGCGGCGGCGTCCGCGACGGACATGATGCGGCCTATGAAGTGCGAGACTATCAGCGTGACGCCAAGCCCGGTGAGCAGCGTGGCCAGCAGTATCGAGATGCCCTGGGTGAGGGCGAGGAAGATGAGGTAGCGCTCCGTGTCGGTGACGTCGTGCGCGACAGTGACGAGGTTGCCGTCGTGCAGCCCGAGCGTCTTCATGCGTATCGCCACGTGCCGGTCGGTCGGCGAGGCGCGCTCGGTGTAGAACCGGTGCTCGCGCCGCCCCTGCCTGACGGCGCGGAGCACGCGCTCCTTCAGCCTGTCCGGCATGGGCGTGGTGTGCAGCTCCCGCCCGTCGGCCGTGGAGAGGACCACGAAGGTGCGGTTGACGTCGTGCTCGTCCGCGTCGATTTCCATGTGGTGGAAGAAGCCGGGGGTCATCCCGCCGAATTCGCGGTATTCGCGCCGCAGGTCTTCCGCAAGCCTGCCGACCGTCGCGTGGACGCGGCGCATGAGATACTGCCACGAAACGGCGACGGTGAGCGTTCCGGCCGTGATGGCGATGCAGCCAAGCGCTGCGGTGGTGATGGCGATTATCCGCCACTTCAGCGAATGGCCATTAGCGGGCTTCGAGCACATATCCGAACCTCCGGATGGTGTGGATCAGCTCGCGTTCGCCCGGCGACGTTATCTTGCCGCGAAGGCAGCTCACGCGAACCTCGACGACGTTCGTGTGCGGATTGAACGCATAGTCCCACACACGCTCCATTATCGTCGACTTCGAGACGACGCGCCCCCTGTTCCTCATCAGGTACTCAAGCAGCTGGTATTCGAGAGGCTGAAGGTCGATGCGCCGACCCGCCCGCGTCACCCGGTGGGTCGCGACGTCGACCTCGAGGTCGGCCTCGCGCAGGACGGTGGCCTCCGGGGCCGTGCTTGCCCGGCGGATGAGCGCCTGGACACGTGCGACAAGCTCCGTGATCGAGAACGGCTTGGCGAGATAGTCGTCGCTGCCGGCCTCGAAGCCGGTCACCTTGGCCTCCACGCTTCCTCGGGCGCTCAGGACGATTATCGGAGTGCGGACCCGCGCCGAACGGGCGCGGCGGATGATCTCAAGGCCATCCACCTTCGGGAGCATGACGTCCATGATGATGGCGTCGTAGCTGCCGTGCAGGACGGCGGACAGGCCCTCCTCGCCATCTGAAGCGTGTGTGCAGACAAAGCCGGCGCGTCTCAGGCCGTCCGAGACGTAGTCTGCCATTGTCCTGTCATCTTCAACGATAAGGATGTGCATGGGAGTGTCGTTGCGTAAGTGAAATCGCGCAACAGTATACCAAATCTTCAGCGCAAAATCAGGGCTGGCCTGATTTTGAAGCCTGTGGGCGGCTTCTTGCCATGCGCATGCGCAGCAGGTCAAGGAACACCCTCGCGGAGTCCATCAGTTTCAGCTTCGAGCCTGGGACGTCGTGCCAGACCGACAGGGGGTGCTCGATCACGGCGTGGTGCATTGTGCGAAGGGGGATGCGCCGCAGGAGCTCCACGTCGAACAGCCACTTGGAACGGAATGGCTCTGCGAAGATTCGCTTCGCGAGGTCTCGGCGGAATATCTTGGCGCCGCACTGCGTGTCGTACACGGGGACGCGCAGGACACGCCTGATCAATGCCTTCATCAGCGTGCCGACGGCGTTGCGCAAGAGCGTGCGGTCGATTTGCGCCCCGAGATGCGGCCACCTGGCCCCGAGGACCGCCTGCGCGTCGGGATTGCGCTCCAGCTCGTCGTGGAAGGCCTTGAGTTCGGAGAGCGGGGCGGCGAGATCGGCGTCCCAGAATCCGACCCAGTCCGCCTGCGTACGCGCGAGCAGCGTCTGTATGCCCGTGTATACGGCGGCGGCCTTGCCCACGTTGCGCGGAAGGTATATGGCCTGTATCGCAGGGGACTGCTTGTCGAGGAAGGCCAGCGTCTCCGCCGTGTCGTCCGTAGAGCCGTCGTCGACGAACAGCAGCGTCAGCCACGGGAATGCTCTGATGGCATCCAGGAACGCGGAGATGTCCAGCCGCCAGTATTCGTTCTTGCAGGGGATCACAAGTGCGATGGTCATTTGGTCACCTCCTTCCACCGACGCTTTTCGCGCATGAACATCCTGTCGCCCGGCTGTGGAGAGAGATGGAGCTGGGGACCGAAGTAGAACTCCGCCGAGTAGGGTGGATGTTTCCTGATGAACGATATGCCGCACTTGGGGTCGCTGGCGCGGATCGACCGGAACGTCCAGCCCGGCATCTTGTGGGTGAAGAGACTTGTGCAGGCTAACGTTCCCAGAAGGATGGCGATGCAGCAGACGGCTGCCGCCGGAATGAGGCGTACCGTCCAGCGGGGCAGTTCCATCAGGGACAGCTGGGCCGCGAAGAGGGGCACTATCGGCAGCAGGTATGCGAGCGGGACGCGGCTTGTGAGGCACCAGAATCCGGTGATGGCGACAATGCCCCATGTGAGGAGCGTTTCAGGCTCTTGCCCACGCAGGTTCAGCCTGCCGCCGCTAAGGAAGATTATCGGCGTCCACGGGAGCGTGACCACAATGGCCCATATGGCGGCCATTCCCCGGAACGTCTCGCGCCCGGCGCCGTACTTGTCGCCATAGTCGTGGACGAGGAACCGGAGCAGGTTCTCGTTTATGAAGAAGTATTTCAGGAAGCCGGGCGTATTCCTCTCCATGAGGATGTACCACGGCGCGGATATGGCGAGGAAGACCAGGACGCCGCCGATCCAGTCGTGCCGCAAGAGGATCTTCACGCGGCGGTTGAAGAGCGCGTCGATGAGGACCGGTAGCCCGAACAGGGCGAGCGCGACGGGCCCCTTCACGAGCATGCCGATGCCGAGAAGCACGAATATCGCCCGCGATATCCACTTGTCGTCCGGGGCTTTGCAGAAGGCGCACTCCAGCAGCAATGCGCCGCCGACGCAGAACGTGAGCATCAGGTCGGTCATGCAGAATCCGGCCGTCGCGTAGAACGCGACGGAGGTCGCGCAGACGATGACAGCGGTTCGCGCGGCATGCGCGTCGCGCAGCCGCCGCACCGCAAATGCGACAATCCCGAGAAGGCCGAGCGCGGACAGGAACGAGGGTAGGCGTACGGCGAACTCGTTCCGTCCGAACATTTTGCAGAATAGGCCTCCCATCTGGAACAGGAGCGGAGGCTTGCCGTCGAAGCTCTGGAACACGCCCTTGTGGATGAATCTGGGGACCAGGAAGTCGCCGGACTCCGCCATGTTCGCGCAGATCGACGCATAGCGTCCCTCCGACGGATCGAATACCGGCACTATGGCCATGATGGCGAGCCTTGCCAGCGCCAATACGGCGATAGTTATCACGAAATTCCTCAATGGCTGTTTCATGAGCGTGTAATGTACGCCTTGCGTCTTTTCGGAACATTGCCGCCACATTACCGTTTGGTAATGTAGTGCAGTGGGTAGTTGGCAGTAACGAAGGGTGGTTCGGGAAACGATATCGGCGACATGGACTTGGTTTTGCCCGCCGCGGGGCCCGAGATATTGACCTTGCCAGTGCGAAATGGTATCATAGCCCCAATTTTTTTAAAGCGCAAAAGCGTATCAACAAGAAGGAGAATGAAGATGATGGCGAAGGCGATTGGAGCGGCTGCTTTGGCTGCTGTGTGTGCGTGCGGTTGCTGCAGGGATGAGGCGTTGCTCACGGTCAACGGGCATTCGCTCACGAAGTGCGAGCTTGACAGGGACGTCGAGGCCCTGCTTGCGGCACGTGGCGCCCAGATACCCCCCGAGCAGAAGGAGCAGGCCCGCACGATGTTTGAGGATCAGCTTGCGCAGAAGTTCCTGATGGAGACGCTGCTGCTTGAGGAGGCGAAGAAGCAGGGCCTCGACGGGATTACGGATGAAGACATAAGGCAGAAGAAGGACGAAATCGTGAAGGAGGGCGCGGGCCGTCCCGGCGCACCGAAGTCGTTCGAGGAGTTCGCGGCCCAGTACCCGCTTGGCAAGGAAAAGGCCGAACAGGCCCTCAGGGACATCATCGTCATCCAGCGTCTCCTGAAGAAGGAGGTCGAGGACAAGATCGTACTCGATCCGGCGGAGGTCGCGAAGACGATCTCGAACGTCACGTCGAATGCCGCGAACGCCGCGAAGATGGCTGCGGACGCAGAGAAGAAGATCAAGGAGCTCAAGGCGAGCCTCGACAAGGTTGCGGCCGCCGAGCTTCCTGCGAAGTTCGCCGAGCTTGCGAAGAGGGAGTCCTCGTGCCCGTCCAAGGAGAAGGGCGGCGACCTCGGCGAGTTCGCGAAGGGGCAGATGGTTCCCGAGTTCGAGAAGGTCGCGTTCTCTATCGAGCCCGGCAAGGTCTCCGATCCGGTCAAGACGCAGTTCGGCTGGCACCTGATCCTCGTGTCCAAGAAGATCCCCGAAGTGAAGGCCGAGGGCGACAAGCCCGCCTCGCCGGAGAAGGTGCAGGCTTCCCACATCCTGCTGAATGCCCGCGACGCCGGCCCCGTTCCGACCAAGGCGGAGATCGAGAAGCGCATGAAGGCGATGAAGGGACAGCAGGCCATGGGCGCCTACTTCGAGAGGCTCCGTTCAGCCGCGACGATCGACGCGCCGGGATTCCCCGCGCTCATGCCGGAGAAGAAGCCCGAGCCGAAGCCGGTCGCATCCAAGGTGATCGAGGTGAAGCCGGCAGGGAAGAAGGCTGAAGGCAAGCCGGAGGCGAAGCCTGCGGAGAAGAAGTAATCGCGCTGGGGATTGACTGCGGTTGGTGGAGTGTCGCGGAGGCGGCACTCCATCGCTGTAGATGGAGGGAGGCGAAACCATGCTGAAGATCACGAAATCCGTCCGCTTTGACGCCGCGCATGTCCTGACCAACCACAAGGGGCTGTGCAAGAATCTCCATGGCCACACATATCGGGTTGACGTCTGCGTACGGCAGGCCGAGAACGACAGGGCCGACATGGTCATGGATTTCAAGGACGTGAAGCGCATATGCGAAGAGACCGTGCTTTCGCGCTTCGACCATGCGTTCATATACGATGAGACGAGCGAGGGGGAATCGGAGATTGCGGCCGTGGTCAAGAAGCATGGGATGCGTACCGCGCCGCTTCCATTCCGATCCACGGCGGAGAATCTCGCCAAGTGGATATTCGGCGAACTGAAGGGGCCGATATGCGGATTGTGCTCCGTGCGCGTGTACGAGACCGCCGATTCCTGCGCCGAATATTCGATATGAGTGTGCTGACGAGCCACTGAGGTCCAAGGGCACAACTTGTTGCGACCGGAGATGCGGCTCACGGGCGAATGGGTCGCCGGACAAAGTAAATGCAACTGTCGGCAGGTTAAATGCAACGAATCGCCCTGACTTGCATTTAACCTGTCCGAAAC
>CAVFWS010000067.1:0-10565 GCA_963626295.1 Clostridium sp. CAG:138 | reverse complement strand
CTTCCAACAGAAGGCCTGCACGCGGTAGCCCCAGTCGAGGGGGCGCGACCGTTCGACGAGATCGGGCACGCCGGCGAGTTGGGCGAAGCGGCAATAGAGCGGACGCGCGGGGTGGCGCGACTCGCGATACCAAGGCCGCCCCAAGGTGTTGCCCGCGAAGTGGTAGACGATAGGGTGTTTTCGCGCCTCGGCGTAGTCGGCGGACGAGAACCAGGCTTCGGCGGGCGTCGCCATGATCTTCAGCACGTCGTCACGCGAGCGGAACATCTCGTAATGCGCGAGAAAGTTGTAGGCGGGCGGCAGCAGGGCCACATCCCCGTCGCGACCCAACGTGCGGGCGATGAGGTCTTGGTCGGCAAAGAGGGCGGAGGCGGGCGAATCAGGGATGGCCGCGAGGACGCGCTCGGTCATGCGGTCCCGTCGGCACGCCGCGCCGTCCAGAACCATGACGCCCGTGTTGTAGTAGGGCGACGCGGGCATAAGGCCAATCATCTTGCGGTATTCGACGCGGAGGCAGTCGTAGGCGAGCGCGAGGGGCTTCCCTTTCAGGTCCATGCCGAGAAGCGGCGACAGGCTTCCGTTGACGAGCGTGTCGGAATCGAGGTAGACGACGCGCCCTTCCTCGGGCATCAGCTGCGGGATGAAAAGCCGCGCATAGGCGGAATACGAGACGTAGCCGTTCGCGCCCCGGGCCTCGAGGCGGCCAAGTTCGGACGCCACGTCCAAGGCGGCGAACGCGCCGCCGAGTCGTTCGCAGAGGGCATTGAGGAAGGCGAGGGAGGCGGGCTGGACGCCGTTCGCGAGGACGGTCACCCGCGCGCCGGGGTTGTGCGCCAGCAGCGAGGCCATCGAGACGGCCGTCAGCTTCACGTAGTTCTCGTCGGTCGAGTAGACGACGGAGAGGGAGCGCTGTGGGGTGCGGTTCATGTCTTGGACCATGAGGCGCGGCGGCGAAGCACGAATGCGGAAAGCGCGAAGAACATGGCCGGCCATGCGATCAGGTTGCGCAACGCCGGCCGCACAAGTTCGGCGAGGGATATCGCCTTGCCGGAGGCGAGGTCGGAGACGGGGGACGTCTCCGAAAGCGCAGACGTGAAGTTGGACACTATTCGCGATATGGCCAGGCCCAGCCGTTCGCCAAGCGTGGCGTTGAATTCGTCGGGGAACTGGGATATGGCGTCCGGCGCGATCAGGGCTGCTGCGAGAAGCACTGCGGCGGTGAAGATAGCCACGGGACGGGACAGCGCCGCCGACAGGAAAAGTCCGAATGCCGCCAGGAGCCCCGCGAGCGAAAGAATCTCCACGGATGCGCGAACGCTGTTCATGAGAAACGAATCGCCGCGCACCATCAGCGCGATGTCGCGTCGCGGACGGAACATCACGTCCGAGGAACCCTCGTTCCGGAAGGAAAGGCCGAGACCGTCAAGGCTGCCGACGGTCGAGTCCGCGAGTCGGAGCGGAGGGGCCAGGCTCGGCCTGAGCGGCACGTCCAGCACGGCCTGGGTGCTATTGCTCACAGATCCGGACGAAGCCCTGTACGAGAAGCGTCCGCACAGAGCCTCCTTGATGTTGTAGAGCGTGGAGAATCGCACCCTTGCGGTTATCGCATCGTGTCCGGGCAAGTTGAACGGCAGCGACATGGACTTCCCGGGACGCACCACCTCATACCGCTCGTTCTCCTTGGAGGTCAACAGCGAAAGCACTGCGGCGCGAGGCGCCTTCTTTACCGCCTCAGGGGTCTTGTCGCTCTTGAGGAATCCATCCATCATCTTCGCCGCAGCCACATTCGCCGGGGGCAGCACAGGGGGATAGTGCACCCAGCAATTTCCGGGGGCATAGGCGGAGCGTGAAAGCGTCGCGTTCAGCAGGACGGCATTCAGCGCCATCACCGCCGCCAGCACGCCCATGATGGCAAGCCACCTGCCCAGCGCCACGGAAAACGCGGATGCGGGACGGACGAGCAGAAGCGGAAGAAGGTCATCCTCCCGATCCTTCGAGAACGATCCGCACGCAATGGCGAGCGCCGACACATACACGATGGCGGCGACGGCGCCGCACACAAGCCTCACGTGCATCTCAAGCATTCCGGCGGATGTTCCGTCCGACCGGGCAAGTCCGGGAAGCAGGAAATGCGCGGCAAGCGTCAAGGCAAGGAGTGCCAGAAGCGTCCTGCCTCGCCACAGGCTTCGCCACGTCGTGACGAAGGCGGCCCTCATCGGGCATCCTTCCCCAGGCCGAGCCTATCCTCAAAGTACTCCTCGAGGGCGTGCCGCTTGTCGGTGGCATTCGCGACTATGTCCGAGACATCGCCGCCTCCGACCTTTCGCCCTTCCGACATCACCGCAACGCGGTTGCAGACGTCCTGGACGTCAAAGAGCTGGTGCGACGTGAGCAGCACGGTCATGCCCTCCCCTGCGAGGCGGGCTATCAGGTCCTTTATCTCACGCGTGCCTATCGGATCGAGTCCGGACGTAGGCTCGTCAAGGACGAGAAGCTCCGGGGACGCCACGAGCGCCGCCGCGATCGCCACCCGGCGGGCCATGCCCTTCGAGAATCCGCCGACCGCCCTTCTCGCGGCCTTTGCGAGGTTCATCTCGCCGAGCAGCGTAGCCATCCTTTCCCTTGCGTCGGAACGCCCCATCCCGGAAAGCCCGGCATAGTACATCACCGTCTCCTCCGCCGTCAGGAACGGATGGAGGCGCGAAAGCTCCGGGAGATATCCGATTCGCGCACGGGCGGCCCTGATGCGCGGGTCGAGTCCGAAAAGGCGCACCGTCCCCTTGGTCGGGCGCATCAGTCCAAGGATCATCTTGATGGTAGTGGACTTGCCGGATCCATTCGGGCCTATGAGACCGAACACGTCGCCGCGCCTGACCTCAAGGTCTATCCCGCGCACGGCCTGGGCTATGGGACGCATCCAGAAATCCCGGAACGTCTTTTCCACGCCCTTAAGCGCAACGACCGATTCGTCCGTTGTCATCCAAGCTCCTTCCTTTCCAGGGAAAGACATCCAACGACAGTCCAAAGCATGGCGAGCGCGGCGCCGGCGCAGATCGGCGCGACCGCAAGGCGGTCTCCCTCCGCAAGCCAGAACATCCCCATGTCGGGCATGACGGATCCGACCGGGGACACAAAGCCCATGATGACGGCCACAGCCACGCACGCCGACACCCAGTTCACGCTGAGGCGGGTGGACAACGCTCCGGCCATCGCCACATAAGCGATGCAGGCAACCGATATCGTGCAGAGGGCAGGCGCCACTTTCGCTACGGAGGCGGCATCATGGAACATGGCGAACCCGACCATCTGGAAAGCCACGGTGAGCATGCACGTCCAAAGGCAGAAACGCCCATCCAGAAAGCGGTTTACAAGCGCCGCAACGGCGAACGGGATAATGGAGCAGCATACTCCAACGCCAAATGCGGGTCCCCATACGCGAACGACTCCCTCGGCGGTCAGGATAGTGGATGCCTTGACGCACGAAAACGACGAAACCGCCGTGGCGGAAACGATCGAGACGAAAAACATCGCGAACACAAGCAGCGTCCCGGCAAGATGCGCGATGAAATACATTGGACGGGAGACGCCGAGCGCAAGCGTGGCGGCGGCGACTCCCGTCTCAAGGGATCGGCCTATCGTCCTGACTATGGCCGGAACCGCAAAGAGAAGCCCGAATACGAAAAGGCCGGAAAGCCCCGTTTCCCTTGCCAGCCTCCCAGGCGCGCCAAACCTGTGGTACTGGAACGCCGGCAACACATGGATGGCCAGCGCCGCGACCGCGAACAGGATGGCCGAAAGCGGCTGCGACATCGTCTCTACCGCAGCCGTGCGCGCAATTGCCACGAATCGCCGCATAAGCGACTACCGGCGGTAATCTGTATCCGAATGGAACGAGGCGAGATCGTTCGGTCCTGCGGCAGGGCCGACCGCTTCGCGGAAAAGCGTCCATGTGCACAGGCACATCACGATCAATGCCGCGACTCCGGCCAGAATCGTGGAGACGTTCAGCCAGGACGGCACGCCGGCGACAGTGGCAGAGGAATCGTCCGGCAAATCCGCGACAGGCGGCATCGGCTTGATGTCCGCCATTTCGGACACAGGCGGAAGCTCGGCCACATCGCCAGCGAGGTCGGCAACCCCGGCATCCGCCGTAGGCTTGCTCTCCGTAGGCGAGGCAGGTGCGCCTGGCCGCTTGAGGCCGCCAACGGTAGGACGCTTGAACCCCGGACGCTGAAGCTTGAGCGTCTTCTTCTGCGTCATGGTAGTGGGCTTCTCCAAAGGCTGCGCGGCGACAGGCTCCGCCTCCGGCTTAACGCCCTCGGCCGGTGCCGGGGCCGGCGTCGCCGGCTGGGGAGCTTCCGCAGGGGTCGGCGCAGGATCCGACGGTGAAGCTGCCGGCGAGGGCTTGGCCGCATCGATCTTCACCGCGCCCGGAGCCGGCGGAATGTCGGTAAGGCGGCGCAGCTTGATGGTCTTCATCGGAGCGCCGCTCTTGATCGTGGGGGCGACGCCTATCGCGGACTCAAGCGAGATGCGGGACGTCTTGGTCTTTGCGGCCTGTGCCTGCGCGGGCGTGAGGATGCCTTCCGCTATTATGCCGGTCTTGTGGAGGATCGCCTGTGCGGGCATCGCATCCTGCACGGGCTTTACGGCAGGGACCGGCTCGGCCTTCTCCGCCTCTGCGGCTGCCTCCGGGACCGCCGCCGGCGCCGGAGGGACGCCGGCCGCGGGCTTCAGCACAACCGGCTTCGCGCCGCCGATGACCGGCTTGCGGATGACAGGCCTCCTGATTATCGGCTTGAGCTTCACCGTGGAGGCCGCCGGGGCGGACGCCACGGCGGACAGATCCACCTTCGGCGGAACGCCCCCAGCCTCTTCCGGCGCAATCGGCTTCATCTCGACATCTTCGCTCATCTGACCCTCCTTGCCAACTGGATTCGTGAATCCTTTAATCTGCGATGCAACCGGCCGTCACACGGCCATCACTTCGGCTTCCTTCACCTTAAGCTCGGCGTCTATCTTGGCGATGCCGTCGTCGGTGGCCTTCTGGATCCTCTCAAAGCCCTGATCGCGCTCGTCCTCCGTGATCTTCTTGTCCTTCTCAAGCTTCTTGACGGCATCGTTGGCGTCACGGCGCACGTTGCGCATCACAATCTTCTGGTCCTCGGCCTGCTTCTTTGCCACCTTGACGATCTCCTTCCTGCGCTCCTCGTTGAGCTCAGGTATGGTGATGCGAAGCACACGGCCATCCGTCTGCGGAGTGACGCCGAGGTTCGCGGCGAGTATCGCCTTGTTCATCTCCCCAAGCACGCTTGGATCGAACGGCGCGATCTTGATCTGGCGCGGCTCGGGCGTAGATATCGTCGCGAGGTTCTTGATGGGGGTCGGTGCGCCATAGTAGTCGACCTTCACGCCATCGACAAGCGACGGGGAGGCCTTGCCCGTGCGCAGCCCGGCGAACTGCGCCTTGAGCGTATCGAAGCTCTTTGCGATTTTGGCGTTTGCATCGGCCAGGACATCATTCACGTTTTCCATGTGGTTCTCCTAAAATCTTCTCTCTCCAAAAAAACGGATGTGATTATATCGTATTTGCACCCTAAACGCAACACCCCAAAAGTCTTCGGCGACAGCTGTGGGCAGAAGATGCCAACGTACGTCACCAGTCAATCTTGTCCTCTATGAAGAAATACGGGATGCCGGCGTCATGAACCATCTTGCAGGCCGCAAAAAGCTTCTCCTTGGAATCTGGCTGATAGGCGAAATATCGGGGAAACCAGTATTCCTCATGCGTGGCATGGATGATGTACTCATTGCCGAGTATCTGGCCCATACGGGCAGGGATATCCTCAAGTCTATACAGGTTGAGGCACGGCGCACCACATCCAAACGTCATGAAATTGCAGCCCGTGGCACGGTCGTGCAGCCAGTTGTACGTGCCACTCGTACGCTTCACCTGCGCCTCGGAAAGATGGTTGTAGCCACAGGCGGATACGGATATGTCCTCGCCGCCGCCCGGACGCCAGAACATCGCGGTCTCGGGCTTGCGACGTTCCTCTATCCGCTGCCCATGCATGTATGGCAGTATCGTGCGGTCGCCCGCGTACTCGTAGCGCTTTCCGGCAGAGCACCAAATGGCCTTCACCCCGCAATCCCTGAGGGCAACGCATCCCTCCTTTGACATCGGCCCCCAGTGCGGAGTGACCGCATACGCCCAGCATCCCGGCCCGGCAAAGCGATCCACTTCACCCTTCAGCAATTCCCAGCACTCCTTTACGTCGGAATAGCTCGCGTTTATCCACGGATAGTCAGGGAATTCGCTATACGAGTGGAAACCGAACCTGAGCCAATCCTTTGCCTCCTGGAATTCGCCTTTCCAGATGTCGGGCATATCCTTAAGCGTGAATTTCGCGGAGTCCATGCCGTAGAAGAAATCCCCACGGTAGAAAATGTTCATCTGGACCTTAAGCCCATACTTCTCGTGCGCCTCCTTGAACGCCGCGAAATAGAAGTGGTCCCAGATGGACTTCGGCCTGTCTTTCGCGAGATCCTGAAAACAGAAGATCACGTCGTCAATGTAGAACGCGGCGCGCTTTCCGGGGATATTTCTCGTGCGTCGCTCCTCTACATCAGACATTGTGGAGCCGAGTTCGCGGCAGGTCGAAAGCCTTGCGGACTTCGCGGCCTGCACCGCCGGATCTTCCTGGCGCACCGTGCGGATTCCCTCTGCCGCCCTTCCACCGGCCTTGTCCGCCACGCAACCGGCGAACACGGCTCCGGCCCCAACTATGAAGTCTCTGCGTTTCATTTCCCTACCCCTCCACTGACATAAGTTTCCGCTAATTATACCACACGCCAAATGGACGCGGGTTCCCTACCTGATATGGACAACCGTACCGGCCTTGCAGATCTGAGCGACGAGGGCGCCGTCAACGGCCCTAAGTACGCATCGGCGATTCGCCGGGAGCCCATTCACCGGCCATGTGACGGCATTCCCCGCTTTGATGGCCTCAGACCTGATGAGCACATAATCTCCAACCGCAAGGTTCTTGACCATGCCTCCAAATCGCACAAGAACCGAATCCGTCAGGCTAATCGCACCAAGCGTCAGCGTGGGTACGGAACCGTCGTCGGAAACCGTCACAAACAACTCACCGCCATCCAGCGAAACAGAGCCGTCTACGATGCCCCCGCCAGAAATGGTCCCCACAACCAGCGGCGCATTGCCGCACAGCGACACCATCGCCCCCGCCGCAACGTCCAGAGACGCGACACGCGCCTGCCGATAGCCGCAGGGAAGCGCATCGCCAAACCACTTGTTGCGCAAGTACGTCTCGACAAGCTTCACGTTCTCTTCTGAAAGCATCCGACCATATATAATTGCCTCCCCGATATCCTGTCCACCGCTGTAATTTGCGTAATGGTTCAGGGAAAGCGCACTTGATACGTACGCATCCGGCGTCACAAGCGAAATGACTTCGTACTTTCCGCCAAAGCCATCCGATCCAGTTCGGAAATCCACGCCATCACGACGGAATCGGGTTCCGCCAAAATCACGGCTTGACGAAGCCGCAAGCCGAACATAGCGCGGCACTGCGGCTTCGGATGAGATCAAGGGCGATTCCGGATTCGCGCCCAATGTCTCGCCCGTCCCACGGAACAGTCCGGTGGTATTGTAATCCCCTTCGCCACCACCGACGAGACTGCCGCCGCCCCGCGCACTGCCATAGACGAAGAACGCCGAGCGCGTCTCATTCAAGGCGGAGAACTGCAGCCCCTTACCAGCCGATTTCGTCGCAGAGTCATATTTTCGGAAATCCCCGAAATCAACGACACTCTTGCCGCCAAGTTCTTCAACTGATTTGACAGCAGGCATTGCAAATTTAGGTGTCGCGGACGGATAATCCGCACCACGCCAATCACGCCATTCGGCAACGCCGCCATCAACATCAGTCAGCGTCGTCGCATCCGAGGCATCAAGGTGCATATACGCCCCTTGCGGCAGTTTTTCCCTCCCGGCCAGGATGGAGCGAATCGTCAATGTACCCTCTGCCACCTTCAAGTTGACCTCTGGCGCATGGATGTCGTCCACATACATCACGCCGACACCTGTTTTCGCGAATGTCCCAGTGCCCTCAATCTTATCGACAGCCACATAGTCCCCGTCAGCGACATGGTAGTCCATTCCGCCTTTCAGCGCATCAATGCGTTCCGCAATCCCGCCAAAGCGATCATATGTCACCTCGCCGCCGCACCACTTCTGCGTCAGGTATTCGGCGACCTGAAGACGTTCGGCATAGGTCAGGTCGTTCGTGTAGACCAGGCACTCGCAAATGCGGTCAACGCCGTTCGCATTCTTCGTGTAGCACGAATAGCCAAATGCGTCTGCCGCCAGATCGACATTGTTCGTGTTCCAGATCTCGTGCAACACAACCCGCGTAAACGTCTTGCCATTGTATGCATACGTCTGGACGGGATAACCGGGTTCCGGGCTGGTCCACCGCGTCACACGCTCACCGTTCAAGAAGTTGACGCATTGCCTCGCCTTGGCGGACGAATGGAGAATGTGCGCCCCGCCGTCAATCGAACCATACTGTGTACGCCGCATGACTTCCGAATACCCTGACAGGCGTGTAGTCTGCCCCAGTACGCAAGTGCCGCCGGCGGTAGATGGGTCCAGTACCTTGAAGACCGCCTTGATGTTTGATACCGGTACACTCCAGACAAGCGCCTCCGTCTTCTCTATCTCCGAAGCCTCTGCCGTGTGATGCGCAAAGTCAACCGCATAGTCATCTCCATTCGCGTTCCTGATCAACGCAGGGCTCACATCGGCCACATTCGTGGCGAACATATATTTCGGCGAGTGGAAGTCTTCAACGCTTTCACGACAATCGTGCCAAACCTTGACGCGTCTCGCATCGCCTGCCGTCTCAATCTCCATCGAGGCGGCTTTGCTCGCATCGACCCAAAATGCCGGCGTCCCCACGACATTCGCCTTGACCGAAGTAACTACACGTTCACGGCCTTTGCCACCAATGCGCGTCTCTATCCTCGCCCCGTCCTTCAATGCGACCTCTCCTACATCCTGTATTGCATTTAGGCGAACGACGCCTTTGCCGGAAACGACGGCGCCTGGTTCTGCCGCCAGCTCATCCACGGTCAGCACAACCCCATCGGGAAGGCAGAGTTCCCCCGCTGCGCCGATTTCAAGTTTCCTGATGGCCGGTTCTGTTCCGCTGTCGCCGGAAAGAATCCTGAGCATCCCCTCTTCCACCCTGATCGTGCCTGTGTTGATGAGAGACCCCGTTTCTGCATGCGAATGCGGCAACGCCACGGTCAATACGCCCGTTCCATCCTTGACCAACCGTCCAACTACATTCGAGAGGCACGTGATGCCTGCCGACAAACCATCCGCCACGGTAAGACGGGAATAGGACATCGGCGAATCATGCCGCACATATGCTGGATTCACAAATCCCTCTCCCGCAAATTCAATATGGCAATTCTTCAAAACCACCGGCTGAATGGAACTTACCTTGTCAAGGACAATTGTTCCAGGATAAGCCGTTTCTGAATCGAAGACAACTCCGCGGCTTTCGCTGACAGGGAACCCTGGACGATCAAGAAAACCAAACGTCAGTCTGGCCTCGTCTTCATTCCGATACTTGGAAAGCATCACGGTAGCGGGGAAATTCGCCCCCATGGTCCCCAATCCGGAAAACGCCTGCTCATACTTTTGGGAGAGCGCCGCAAAAGTCAAATCCGCCTCACCATCGATCGTCGCGTCTTCGCTCAGTTCGATAAGATCGCGGTCATAGATTCGCCTCAGGAAGCACCCGTTCGGCAACGCACCATTCGAGGCCAGCACAAGCGTCCCTACAGGGAGGGCATGATCGCCATCGCCTACACGTCGTGCGATCCGGCTGTTCGCAACAAGCGTCCAACGGGAAACACTGTTCGTTGGCGAACTTTCGGGACAGCGAATGCGCAAGTCGCCAAACGACTGGGATAACGTAAGCGCATCCCCCATGGGCGAAATGCGCTCGCCACCCGCCTTGTTGGCATAGAGATCCAGGCGATGAACAAACGATCCGGACGAAAGGACTATCATGGTCGAACTTGATCGAATGTCACCACAGAGTTCCGATGCCTTGAACTGCACAAATGCCGACTTGCCCATGACGCGGATATCCGAATAAATGCGCAGATAGTCAGTGATCACGCCGGATTTGTCCAAACCGCCATCGTAAAGGTCAAGACACCCATCGCCAACCAGCCGCAGATTGCCACTCGCCGCACCATATTTGACAGACTTCAGTGAAAGCGCATCAGGCAATCGGACATAACGAGTCGCCGAAGAACCGGATATCGTCCCAAAATCGGCAATCGACTCGCTGTCGGTCGGCACATTGCCACTCTGCCAATTGCTCCCATCATTCCAGAGGTAGGCCGTTTCCGGGGCATTCGAGTCCGACTGTATCCACACACCATCCGTCGCATACAAGATGGACGCGAAAGCGCCACTTGCGATGGCAGTCATGAGTGAAACACGGCGATGGAATCTGACC
>CAVFWS010000066.1:0-10664 GCA_963626295.1 Clostridium sp. CAG:138 | reverse complement strand
GTTTGCTATCTGCTGTTTCATGGCGCATATCATACGCCTGGATTCCGCTTTTGCCCTCCACAGCTGTCCGCTTTTGCTTTCACCGCGACAGCAAAACTTCACAGTGCCGCTAAAATCGCCATTTTGGCGCGACGCGCCCCGCAAAATCAGCCTTCAAGCACCACGCTCGCGTTGCTGCCGCCAAACGCGAAAGAGTTCGACAGTGCGCGGCGGACCTTCCCGCCCCGTATCTTGCGCCAGCAGATTGCGGCCTCGACGGCGCCAGCCGCCCCAAGGCAGTGTCCGGTGCGGGACTTCGTGGACTCGACGACAAGCGGATTCCCGGCATCGCCGCCACGCAGGCTTTCGCCGAACACGCGACGCACGGCCTTCATCTCCATGGCATCGTTCGCCAGCGTGCCGGTGCCATGCAGATTCACGTAATCGACATCGTCTGGACGGCATCCCGCATCGCTCAGCGCACATCGCATGGCCGCCTCCGCTCCGTTGCCTTCGGGGTCCGGCGCCGTCGCATGGTATGCGTCAGACGACTCGCCCGCGCCGGAGAAGAACACGCTGCGCCCCCCTGCATCCGAACTGGCTCCGCGCTCGCGCTCCATCAGGAACAGCGCGACTCCCTCTCCGAGGCATATTCCGTCGCGATCCTCCGCAAGCGGTCTGCACCGCCCCTGCGCCAACGCGCCAAGCGCATTGAAGCCGTTCATGGCGAACCTGCACCGCCCATCCACGCCGCCAACGATGGCCGCATCGCAAAGTCCGGCCTCAATGAGCCGACGTGCGGACGGGAAGGCCTTGGCGGACGAGCTGCACGCCGTCGATATCGTATAGCACGGGCCCGTTATCCCCGTCGCTCGGGCGAGGTATTCCGATGGGGTGCCAAGCTCCAGCATGGAGAACCTGAATCCATCCGGGAATCCGCACTTGCAGTCTTCTGAACGCGAGAGGGCGGCATCGATGTTGTCCTGCGCCTCGTCCACGCCAGTGTTGGATGCGCCAAGGACTATTGCGACCCTGTCGCGGCCATGGCGTGACGCGGCCTGCCCTATCTGCCGGGCCATGTCTTCTGCGGCCCAGGCCACCAGACGGCAGGCGCGGATGTTGAATTCGGGGTCGTGGATCTCCGGCAGCCGCTCCTCGACCTTGCCGAAGTATATGGCTCGACCGGGGATGTCCCCCTCGATCCTTTCGAGGCGTTCGGAGTAGAGCGCAGAGCACGCCGACAGGGAAAACCGCATCCCGACCGCCCCCTACAGCCGCTTCAGCATTTCGCGGATGGAGCCCTCGCGGGCCTCGATGGACTCGCAGAGGCGGAACTGGACGCGCGCACGGTTCAGGTTCTGGCCCGGCTGCTGCGTCTTGAAGTACCGGTCTCCGGCAAGGTAGTCCTGGAAGAACCTCAGCCCGAGCTCGAACGGCAGGAGCCGCACGGCATCGTACAGGCATTCCCTGTCCGCAGCGGTCATGAACGCCCCGGCCTCCTTCATGTACCCCTTCATGAAGGCGAGGAACAAATCCTCGTTGAACGCCACCTTTCCGAGATTGGGTTCCTCCTCGCCCGCAGGGTTGCAGATCGAGCGGACGGCATCGCCAACGTCGATCTGCACCAGCCCGGGGCTTACGGTGTCGAGGTCGATCATCGCCGTACCCTTGCCGGTGAAGTCGTCGATCATTATGTTGTTCACCTTCGGATCGCCATGGAACATGCGGCGTTTCAGTTCCCCCGACGCCTCTGCCCGCTCAAGGCAGCAGGCGAAATCCCTGCGCTCGTCGATGTACTTCGCGAGCCGCTTCGCCTCTACGGACGCGTTGAGCAGGGCCTTCGCCCTCTTCGACTTCAACGTGCGGTCGTACTGCTTCAGGTATCCGCTCGTCACGTGGAAGCCCGGCAACGGGTTCTCGATCGCCGCCGGAGACATGTCGGAGATCAGGTAGTGGAAATGTCCCAGGGCGCTGCCGCATTCGAGCGCGTGCTCCGGACTCTGCGCGGTGTCGAACGCATGCGCGGAGAGTATGCGCGTGATGACGCGCCATACGTTGTTCCGCTCGTCCCGGATGAAGTCCCCGCCGCCCTTCGTCTTCACTATGCGCGGCATCTGCCACACCCTGTCGTCCCGGCCGCTTCTGGCGTCCGCCTCGAGCTTCTCGTGGCAGTGCATCGTCACCGCGTGCATGTTGGCCATTATCAGCTCCGGCCTTGGGAACACGGAACTGTTCACGCGCTGCAGCACCACCTGCGTCTCCGTGAACGTGTTGCGGTACACGGCGAGGAACGTGTCGTTTATGTTGCCGTTCCCGAAAGGCGCCAGCGAGACAAGCCGCCCCTTGACGTTGAAGCCCTCGATCAGCAGCGACAGATCCATCAGCGCTTCCCCTTCTTCCGGCGCCTTGCCCCATTCCCCTTCGCCACATTCGGCGTCCGTCCATTGCGCTCGCCGCGGCCGCCATCCTTGCCGCAGTCGGCGGAGGCGAAGTCCACCCAGCGGTTCTTCCAGTCGACCTTTATGGCGCGGATGCGGATCCTGTCGCCGATGCGCCACGTGCGCCCCCCATCCTCCAGCGCCATCTTGCGCTCGTTGAAGTGCACGTAGCGGCGGGAGAGCGTGGATATGTGGACCAGCCCGCCGATCGCGAGCGCGGGGACGTCCACGAACAGGCCGAAGCCCGCGACCCGGCTCACCACCGCGTCGAACTCGCCGCCGTTCTCCTCTATGAACCTGAACTTCTTCATGTCCTTCAGGGTCCGTTCGGCCTCGTCCGCGCGCTCCTCCATCTCGGAACAGTGCTTCGCGATCCTGTCCAGCGCCTGCTGCTGGATGCGCCCGTTCCCCGTGGCGAGGAAATCCTCGAGCTGGCGGTGCAGCACGAGGTCCGGATAGCGGCGTATCGGGCTCGTGAAGTGGGAGTAGAATTCCTTGGCAAGTCCGAAGTGGCCCATCTGCCTCGCATCGTAGCGCGCCCGCTTCATCGAGCGCAGCACCATCACCGCGATGGTGCCCTCGAGCGGCTTGCCCTTGATGCCCCCGAGGAACGCCGCCACGTTCCTTCCGTGCGAAAGGTCCCCGCACTTCACGCCAATGGACGCGAGATCGGCGCGCAGCTGCTCGAGGCGCTCCGGGTCGGGACGCTCATGCAGACGGGCCAGTATCCTGATGCCCCGCGTCCAGAGTTCCTTGGCCACCGCCTCGTTGGCCGCCACCATGCACTCCTCCACCATCTGGTGCGACTCGTCGTAGGGACGCGCCACGAGCCCTGTCATGCGGCCTTCGCCATCCAGCAGTATCTCGGTCTCCGGAACCTCGAGATCCAGCGCACCTTCCGCGAAACGCCGCCCGCGAAGCCGCTGGGCAAGCGCACTTATCGCCAGGATCGCCTTCGCGCCCTGCGACGAGCCGCGCCCCCTGCGGATGACGTCAAGCACCTGCTCGTACGTGAACCTGTCCTTGGAGCGGATCACGGACTTTGCGAACCTTCGGGCGACGCATTGCCCCGACTTGTCGAAAGTCAGGAATACGGAGAACGCAAGCCTGTCCTCTCCCGGCACAAGCGAGCAGACGCCGTTCGACAGCTCCTCCGGGAGCATCGGCACCACCCTGTTGAGCAGATATACGCTCGTGGAACGCCTGTATGCCTCGCGGTCGATGGCGGTGCCGGGCTTCACGTAATGCGACACGTCTGCGATGTGCACGCCAAGCACCATGTTGCCCCTGCGGTCGCGGTCCATGGACAGCGCGTCGTCGAAGTCCTTTGCCGTCACGGGGTCGCAGGTGAATATGTACTTCCTGCGGAGGTCAAGCCGCTTGTCGAAGAACACTGCGCCCGCCGCGGCGATCCGCCTGGCCTCGCGCTGCACGTCCTTGGGGAATTTCCCGGGCAAGTCATACTGGGCAATGACGGAATCGACGTCGCCGGCCGGCGTCCGCCCCTTCACAAAGGGAAGCTTTGCCTTCTTATTATCCTCGCGTTTCCCGGAAGTCTCTCTTTTCATGGCGCGATTATACCACATTTACGAGAATCGGGCTTTCTGCCCGAAGTCGGGCTGCCGTCTCCCGGCTCCCTTGCGCCGCCGGATGAACTTGCCGCCGCCGGGCTTTCCCTGCGCGAGTTCGCGGAATTTCCTGCCCTTGATCCACGGAGCCGTAGGCAATCCGCCCTTTTCCTTGCCCTGCACGTCCACGTGGAACGGATGGTCGCGGTCCACCGGTATCGCCTTCCTGATGAAGCGCTCGACGGACTTGACGAGCACCCACTCCTCCGGCGCGACGAATGAGATCGCGACGCCGCCCTTCCCTGCCCGCGCCGTGCGCCCGATCCTGTGGACATACGACTCCGTCTCGAGGGGAAGTTCCATCTGCACCACAAGGTCAACCTCCGGCACGTCTATGCCTCGGCTCGCGATGTCCGTCGCGACAAGCACCCGCACCGTGCCCTTCTTGAATCCGTCAAGGGCCCTTGTGCGCTGGCATTGGGTCTTGTCGGAGTGTATCGCCGCCGCGGTGATACCCTTCCTCAGGAGTTTCTTGAGTACGCGATCCGCACCGCGCCTTGTCCTGGCGAACACCATGACCTTGCGCCACTCGGGATTGTTCTCGAGGAGCCACATGAGGAGGTTGTCCTTTTCGCCCTTGTCGACGCACATCAGCTTCTGGTTGATCGCGTCCACCGTCGGCGTCTCCGGCGAGATCATCACCTGCACCGGATCGTGCACAAGTTCCCCGGCAAGCTTAAGTATCGCGGGGGAGAGCGTCGCGGAGAAGAACATCGACTGCCTCTTCGCCGGCAGCTTCGATATTATGCGGCGGATGTCCGGCAGGAAGCCCATGTCAAGCATCCGATCCGCCTCGTCAAGCACGAAGTGCCTGATTGCGTCAAGGAACACGTGCCCCTGCGTCATCAGGTCCATCAGCCTTCCGGGCGTGGCGATCACCACCTCCGCGCCGCGGTTCAGGTCCTTTACCTGGCTGAACTGGCTCACTCCGCCGAACACGCACGCGAAGCGGGTCTTCGTGTGCTTCGCGTACTTCGCGAAGTTCGCGCCGATCTGCGCCGCCAGTTCCCGCGTTGGACTCAGCACAAGCGCAGACGGATGCTTCGTGCGGGGCTTGTCCTCCGATCTGCAGATCGCGTTTATTATCGGCAGCAGGAACGCCGCCGTCTTGCCCGTGCCTGTCTGCGCACACCCTATGAGATCCCGTCCGTCCAGAAGCGGCGGGATTGCCTCCTCCTGGATGGGAGTCGGGGTCCTGTACCCGATCTCGCCTATCGCGAGGCGCAACCGCCCGTCAAGGCCATCGAACGGCGGCTTTCCTGTTTCCGATGTCATCATACGCTCCTTCTGCGCACCAAGACACAACCATGCACAGAAGGTCTCCTGCGACAATCGTCCCCGCGCATATCGGCCGGACGTGTCCGACCGTTCAAACTGTTAAGTCAACCGACAACCTCAGGCGTCACCGGCTTGTCGGCAGACGGGATCTGCTTCGCCTCCGCGGCCTTCACGGCAGGCTCGTCGGGCTTGTCGCCCTCTTCCTTGCCTTTCTTGAATTCGCCAAGCGACTTGCCGAGCGAATGGGCAAGCTCGGGCAGCTTCTTGCCGCCGAACAGAAGAAGGATTATCGCCAACAGAAGCAGAATCTGCCAAGGTCCCCAACTCATTACCGTGTCTCCTTTTTACTTGTCAATGTTAGTGAGTTTCAGTGTGTCGAAATCGATGCGCCGGTAGTAGCAGTTGCGCGGCTTCCCGGCGGAATTCTTCGTGTGGCAGATGCCGCCGCGGCACGGACGGACCACGTACAGGAGCGAATTCTGCTCGCAGTTCACGTATGCCTCGAGGAGATCGAACGTCTCGCCGCTCGTCTCGCCCTTGAACCACAGCCTGTTGCGGCTCGTTGACCACAGGATGAGCTTGCGCTTCGCGAAGGACTCCCTCATCGCATACTCGTTGGTGTACGCGACAAGTATCACCTCCTTGGTGTCGGCATTCTGCACGGCTACCGGGATCACTCCGGGGTCGCACGGGGCATTGCCGGCGGCGCGCGTCTCGGCGACCTGCCTGCCCACCTTCTCGAGTTTCGTGAAATCGAGCGTCAGCTCGAGGGTTTCTTCCAACTGTCCCATAACGGTTTCGTATTATAGCATAATTCCAATGCTCACTTCAGCATGAGCGCGGTCAGCAGCTTCGCGAAGCGCGACGGGTTCGGCACTGGGCTTCCCTCGGCGACCAGCGCCTGGTCGAAAAGCAGCTCGACCGCATCGGAGAAGGCCTCGCCCTCAAGGGCCTTCGCCTTCTCCACGAGCGGATGGGAGGCGTTCACCTCGAGGATGCGCTTCTCGTCCGGCACATCCTGCTTCATCGCGCGCATCATGCGGACCATCGCCGGGGAGAGGGCGTTCTCCGGTGCGACGAGGCAGCACGGGCTCTCGGCCAGGCGCGTGGACACGCGCACGTCCGACACGTAATCCTTGAGCTGCTCCTTCATCTTCCCAAGGAACGGCTTGAGGTCTGCGGCGGCCTTCTCGTTTGCCTCCTTTTCGGCCTTCTGCTCGGTCTCGCTGCCGAACTGCACGTCCCCACGGGCAATGTCCACGAGCCTCTTCCCCTCGAACTCGCGGAAGGAATCCACAAGCCACTCGTCCACGGGATCGACGAACAGCAGCACGTCGAGCCCGTGCCTCTCGGCCTGCTCAAGCTGCGGCGCGCGGCGGGCCTCGTCCTCCTTCTCTGCGCAGAGGTAGTAGATGTCCTTCTGGTCCTGCGGCATCTTCTTCACGTAGTCCTCAAGGAAGATCGTCTTCCCGGCGGCGGACTGCGAACTCGGATACTTCAGGAGCTTCTTGATGCGGTCCGCGTTCGCGTAGTCGGTGTGCAGGCCTTCCTTCAGGATGCGGCCGAAAGCCTTGTAGAACGCATCGTACGACTCCTTGCCCTTCATGTCCTCAAGCGTGGAGAGGATCTTGGACGTGACCGCGCTCTTTATCTTCGATATCACCTGGTCGTCCTGCAGCATCTCGCGCGAGACGTTGAGCGGCAGATCCGCAGAATCCACCACGCCCTTCACGAAGCGCAGGTAGTCCGGCAGGAGGAGGTCGAAGTCGTTCCCGATGAACACGTTGCGCACGTAGAGGGAAAGCCCCCGCTTCGTCTGCGGCATGTACATCTCCATGCCTGCGGACTTCGGGATGAAAAGCAGGGCCTTGAACTCCACCTGCCCTTCGCCTGAGAACGGAATCGTCTCCAGAGGCTCCTCGAAGTCGTGGGTAAGGTGCTTGTAGAACTCGTCGTACTCCTCTTTCTTCACGTCCTTCCTCTGGCGCTTCCAGAGGGCAACCATCGTGTTCAGCGGCCTGGGCGGCTCTGGGGTTTTCTTCCCTTCGCCCTCCTTCGGCTCTTCCTTCTTGCCGATTTCCTCGAAGTATATCGGGTACGCGATGAAGTCGGAATAGCTCTTGACAAGCTCGCGGATCCTCCACTCGTCCAGGTATCCGTCCTGCCCGTCGCGGAGGTGCAGCGTGATCGTGGTGCCGAACCCGTCACGGGTCGCGTCGGAGATCGTGTACGAGCCGATGCCGTCCGACTCCCACGAGAAGGCGGCGTCCTCGCCGCGCTTCCTGGACACCACCGTCACCTTGTCCGCGACCATGAACGCCGCGTAGAACCCGACGCCGAACTTGCCGATCAGCTCCGGCAGGTTGCCGCCGTCCTTCTCCGCCGCGGCCTCCATGAACTTCTTTGTGCCGGAGGACGCTATCGTGCCGAGATTGCTCTCGAGGTCTTCCTCGTCCATCCCGTAGCCGTTGTCGGAGATGGAAAGCTGCCTCTTGTCCCTGTCGGCGGAAATGGTTATCTTCCATTCCGGCGCGTCGGCGAGGAGCTCTTTGTCGACGAGACCCAGGTACTTTGCGCGATCGATGGCGTCGGATGCGTTGGAGAGAAGCTCGCGGAGGAATATCTCCTTCTTCGAATAGAGCGAGTTGACGACGAGATCGAGCATCCGTCCGATCTCTGCCTTGAACTGTTTCGTTTCCGTTTTCATGATGGGGGGAGATTATACCACAAAGCCCGCGCGCGGACGCAATGAATTGCGTACCTCAAGGCGGAGCGGCCAGCTTGCGGGAGTGCCTCAGCCTGTTGCGGCCGGATGCGAACCAGCGTATGCCCCTTGCAAATCCTTAACGGTCCAGCACATTCAGGAGCCGACCACCGATTGTCTCTACGGTGACGCCGCCAGCGAGGCGGATCGCGTATTCGGGACGCAAGCGGATGGATGGCATCTCGTCCGGCAGCCAGAGCGCGAGCCGGTCGCCGGCCTTGCGGTTGGGGATCGCCCCTGACGAAACTATCGTATCCGATTCGGGAGCCATGCGGCGACAATCGAAGCCAGTCGGACACTCCGTAACCGTGCCGTCGGCGGCAAGGACGACGAGGACGGCCTTGCGCGGATTGATCGGCGCGGCAAACCCATAATTGTGGAGCGTCACGCGCGCCGTGCCGTCCGTCCATTTCACGTCCTTTGCGACAAGACGGTAGCCGAGGTGGTCGCGGATGTACTCGTAGGCCGTGCGGTATGGGACGTCCGCGAAATAGGCGGGGTCGGACGGGATGCCGAACGACGCGAGCAGGTCGGCCGTGACGGGCGTCTTCTTCCACGTGTCGATCGGCCCGATGTCCCGCCCGCTGTTCATGTCGAGTTCCGAATTGCCGTGCACGAGGCTGAAGGTCGTGTAGTGGTGGCGGCGTAGGCGTATGAGCGCGTCCAGTCCGTTCTGGCGGGCCGGATCGACGTTCCCGATCCAGAAGAGCTCGCCGTCCACCGGCACGTGCGCGCCAACCTTGCCGAGCAGGTCGAACTGCGGATTGCCCGGCTCGGAGAACGGCGAGCCGAGGATATCGTCCCACGCCATCTTCATGAGCCGGTTGCGGTCGCCCATGAACGTGCCGGCGTCGTGGAAGTTCGCGAACGTCGCGTCGTTGAAGAGCCCGATCCGGTCGCCGGCGATGCCGAGGTCGGCGAGGACGTCCTCGCGCAGCTGCATCGTGCGCAGCATCGTCGAGCGGTTTTCCGGCAGCAGGCAGTCGATCGTATCCTTCACGACGCGAGCCGTCGCCGCGCGGTCGAACTCGATGCCGCTGGCGGACGAGTGGAACTCGCCCCATGCGCCGACCCAGCCGACCTGGAAGGCGTAGATGACGTCGGCGTTGCGCTTGACGATCGCCGCGCCGTCCGGCACGTCCAGCGTCTCCGCGAGATCCACCCACGTCGCGGGGAAGACGAGCGTCGCGTTCGCCTGCTCGCGGGCGGCGGCGAAGAGACGGCGCACCGCCTCCGTGTCGTCCGTCGCGAGGTCGTCGTCCAGCCCAAAGTCCGTCGCGTAGAGCGTCGGTCCCGCGTTGCGCGACGGGGCGCGCGGCGGCGTCGGACGCTTCAGCGGCTTCTCCAGGGTCTGCGTCATGAAGCTCGCCTCCAGCGGGTAGGACTTGAAGTAGCGGAGATCCGCCAGCACCTTCTCGTCCCGTCCGCCCACGTAGTGGACGGGCGAGGCGTGCGCGGCGCCGCGCTCGACGAGTCCGGCGACGCGCAGGCGGTTCGGACACGTCTTCGGCTCGATCACGACCGGCGCATCGTCGTCCGCCGCGCCCGACTCGACCGTGACGCCGTTGAGCGAGATCGCGGAGGCGGCGTAGTTGAACGCGCCCGCCGGCGCAATCGTGCCGTCAAGCGGAATGACCGTATCCTGTCCCGCCGCGTTCTTGAAGTTCAGCGTCAGCTTCGCGTCCGTGAGATCCGGCGCGGCGTTCGCGCCCCAGTTCGCCGGATCGGAGAACGAGGACGTCGAGCCCTTCCGATTTACGATCGCATTGGCCTTTTGGGCACTGATTGGCCCATGGGAGGGTCGCGCTTGACGCGACCGAAGTGGACTGGAGCAAGTCAGCAGACCTCTTCGCCTTCGCGGCGACGATGGTGCGCTTCGCCTTCGAGAACGCGAGGCCGACCAGGGTCAAGGTCTTCCCGTTTCCGTGGAACCTGTCCGCGTAGTGGTTCGCCTTGATTTGGCGGATTGCGGAAACGGCCGTCGCCCCGAGCTTGAAATCGATCACGTAGCAGTGCGCGTCCGTTTTGCGGCAGAAGCCTCACGCGGGCGTAAATTGCAGGTTGAACCTTGAAAATACGCCAATTACCCTCAGCCGACTTTCTCGACCTTGCCCTCGACGAACTGGCGCGTCGCGGAGTCGAAGCTGAGCCCGAAGGCGTAGATCGGCAGCCCCCGGTACGGCTCGGCATAGCCCTTCTCGCGGATCTGCCTCAGCCCCTCGTCCGCCGACTCGTCGACCTTCAGCTCGAAGATGTAGATGCCGCACGGATGCTCGGCGATGAGGTCGCTGCGGCCCTGCGTCTGGGCGGCTTCCGGGTCGTAGCGGAAGCCCTGCGCGGCGAGGAGCATGCACAGGGGCCGCGCATACGCCGCCTCGTTCTTCCGCTCGCCCTGCTCCTTCGCGCCGTAGGGGAGCTTCGCGTAGAGGCTCTTGAGTCCCTCGAAGAACTCGTCCCAGCGTCCGGCGCGGAGCTTGAAGCCGAGCGACGACGACCACTGCGCGTCCTTGCCCGCGTAGGCGCCGGCGACGAGCGCCGCGAGATCCTGGCGCACCTCCTCGTCCGGCACGCGCAGCG
>CAVFWS010000065.1:0-10688 GCA_963626295.1 Clostridium sp. CAG:138 | reverse complement strand
TGGACGTCTACGACCTCGCGGCGACGAGCTGCCTCTGCGAGCTCACCGAGACGTCCGTCCGCAACGGCTCGAAGCCGGTCTCGGTCCCGGACTTCACGCGCGGCAACTGGCGGAACGTCGCGCCGTGGGGCGTCGTCAACGTCGACCTCAAGAAGATGGGGCTCGACAAGGGTTCGGTCAAGAAGGACAACGCGGCCCTCAACGTCTGACGGGATCCGGGCTCCGCCCGAACGCATGCGCCCCGCAACTGCGCCATACGGGCCGGTTGCGTGGCGTATGGTATAATCTGCGGCCATATGGAAAAACCCGCGACAGGCATATGCACCCTTGAAGCGATCGCACCGGAGATCGACAAATGACCAACGTCAACGTCTCGCTTGTGTGCGACCTGCTCTGCATGGGCCTTAGCGTGGTGTTCCTGTGGTCTACGCTCATTGTCCTTGTCGGGCTCATAAAGCCGGCCAGGAGGCATCCGAAATCTTCCGGGAAGCTGAAGTTCGCCGTGCTCGTGTGCGCAAGGAACGAAGAGTCGGTGATCCGCCTTCCCGTAAAGAGCGTGCTCCTGTCCAGATACCCGAGTGAATGCCGCGAGGTGATCGTGCTTGCCGACAACTGCACGGACAGGACCGCTGCCGTTGCCCGCGAGGCCGGCGCGACGGTATGGGAGAAGAGCGAGCCGAGCCACGGCAAGGGCGATGTGCTTGCGTGGGGACTGAGGAGGCTCGCCGCAGAGCGAAGATGCGACGCGGTCGCCGTATTCGATGCGGACAACATCTGCTCGGACGGCTGGTTCAACGCGATGAACGATGCGCTGCAGGATGGCGAGACCGTGGTGACCGGCCGCCGCCATTCGTCGAATGCCCGCACAAGCCTGGTATCCGGATGGTACACGGTCTACTGGGACATGATGAACGAGCTTTCGAATCGGGTCAGGACGAACATGGGGCTTTCCGGCAAGCTTACCGGCACGGGGTTCGCGTTCCTCCTTTCGGCGCTCGGCCCGGATGGCTGGCGGACGCAGACCATGGTTGAGGATGTGGAATTCACGGTCCAGACCAACATGCGCGGTGGGCGCGTCGCATATGTCCCGGAGGCTGATTATGCGGATGAGCAGCCCGTGACCATGCACTACATGTGGCGGCAGCTCCGCCGTTGGGCGACTGGCGGCTGGCAGGTCGTGCAGACGTACCTGCTGCCGTGGCTCAGGACGATGGTGCGGCATCCTTCGCTGAGGCTCTTCGACAGTTTCTTCGCGATCCTGACGGGAATGTCCGTGGCGTTCATCCTGCTGTTCAACTTCCTGGCCCTTTCCGTGCGCATCGCAACCGGCGCGCTCGACTCGGCGGCGATGCACTTCTTTTTCGGCGTGTTCTTCTTCGTGTTCGTGATGGGGTGGTTCACGGCATGGGCATCGGTTGCGCTTTCGCCGCAGAAGCGGCGTCCTCGCTTCTGGGCGATCCTCACGTTCCCGGTGTTCTCCCTCATCATTTCCGCTTCGGTACTGTGTTCGCGCATCCGTCCCGTACGCCGATGGATGCCGATCCCGCACGGGACGGTCGCTTAGCCCGCCTGTGATATAATACCACCCCATGGCAGACGAGCTGACACCAATGATGCGCCAGTATCTCAGGATAAAGTCCGAGATACCGAACGGCGCCATCCTGATGTTCAGGCTGGGCGATTTCTACGAGATGTTCGGGGAGGACGCCATAAGGGCCGCACCCGTGCTTGGGGCTACGCTTACGCATCGCGGCAACACCCCCATGTGCGGCATCCCGTACCATGCCCTGAACACGTACCTCGCCAAGCTCATCCGCGCCGGCATGACCGCCGCGCTCTGCGACCAGGTGGAGGACCCGAAGCTGGCCAAGGGACTCGTGAGGCGCGAGGTGACGCGCATAGTGACCCCGGGCACGATCACGGAGGACGGCCTGCTTGACGAGTGCGCGAACAACTACATCGCCGCCGTCTCGGGGCTTGGGCTGTCGCTTCTCGACCTTTCCACGGGCGAGTTCTCGGTGGAGCTGTTCGAGTCGGAGCGTCACCTGTCCGATGCTATGGCGCGATGCCGTCCGGCGGAGACGCTGAGGCCGGACGACTCGAACCGCTGGACATTCTCCCTTGATGCGGCGACCGAGGAGCTTCTCCGGCATTTCAGGGTGGCCACGCTTGACGGTTTCGGGCTTGTCGGCAAGCCGGACCTGGTTTCCGCCGCCGGAGCCTTGCTGTACTATGTGCACACCACCCTGCACCATGCGGTTGACCACGTGCGCTCCATACGCCTCGTCGAGTCATCCGACACGCTCGCGCTCGACGCCGGCACGATACGCCACCTCGCGCTGCTGCCGGGCGATGGCGTGTCAAGGGAGGCGTCGCTCTTCGGGACTCTGAACGCCACGAAGACCCCGATGGGGGCGCGGCGTCTCGCCGCGTGGATCAGGCAGCCCCTTCGCCGCCCGGAGGACATCAACGCCCGCCTCGACGCGGTGGAGGCCCTTGTCGAAGACCGCACGAGGATATCGCTTCTGCAGTCCAGGCTTGATGGCGTGCGCGACCTCGAGCGGCTCATAGCCAAGGTGGATTCCGGACGCGCCAACGCCAGGGACCTCAAGTCCCTTGCGGAGTCGCTCCGCCCCGTCGCTGGAATCAGGGAAAGCGTCGCGCCAAGCTGCGCAACGCTTTCCGGCATCGCCGCGACGCTCTCGCCGGAGTCCGAGATCGTGGATCTGATAGACCGCGGCATAGCCGAAGACCCGAACGTCCTGCTCACCGGGGGGAACCTCATCGCCCCCGGATACAGCGCGGAGCTCGACGAGTTGCGAGACCTCGCGGCGAAGGGACACCAGTGGATAGCCGAATACCAGGCGCGCGAGACCGCGCGCACGGGCATCAAGACGCTGAAGGTGCGCCGCAATTCCGTGTTCGGGTTCTACATAGAGATAGCGAAGTCGCAGACGCACCTTGCGCCGCCTGAATATGTGCGGCGGCAGACGATAGCGACGGGCGAGCGCTATACGACGCCCGAGCTTTCGGAGCACGAGCGCAAGGTCATGGGCGCACAGGAAAGGTCGTTTGCGCTTGAGCAGGACCTGTTCCGTTCGATCGTGGAGCGGATCTCGGCGCATACGGTGTCCGTCCAGCGCACGGCCAAGGCCATCGGCGAACTTGACGCGGTGCTTTCCCTTGCCGACCGCGCGCTTGCCGCCGGGTACGCGAGGCCCCTGGTCGACGATTCGGACGCGCTGGACATTGAGGACGGCCGGCATCCGATAATAGAGCAGCTGCCGGACGCCGAACCGTTCGTCCCGAACTCCACGCACCTGAACGGCACGACGGACCAGATAATGCTCATCACCGGGCCGAACATGGCCGGCAAGTCCACCTACATACGCCAGGTGGCGACGATAGCGGCGATGGCGCAGATGGGGTCATTCGTCCCGGCGTCAAGGGCGCACGTAGGCGCCATCGACAGGATATTCACCCGCATTGGCGCGGGGGATGATTTCTCGCGCGGGCGCTCGACGTTCCTCGTGGAGATGCAGGAGACCGCGAACATCCTCAACAACGCGACCCCGAAGTCGCTCATCGTGCTTGACGAGATCGGGCGCGGCACGTCCACCTTCGACGGCATATCGATAGCGTGGAGCGTGGCGGAGTATCTCCACGAGAATCCCCGCGTGAAGGCCAAGACGCTCTTCGCCACGCACTACCATGAGCTCGCGGACCTTTCGAGCCGCTTCCCCGGCGTGAAGAACTGGACCGTGCGCGTGAAGCAGGATGGAGACCGCATCGTGTTCCTGCGGCGCGTCGCCCCGGGCGTCGCCGAGAAATCGTTCGGCATACACGTGGCGGCGATGGCCGGTCTGCCGCCGGCGGTGGTGGATCGCGCGGAGAAGATACTTGCGAACCTTGAGGCAAACGAGCTTGACGTGTGCGAGCCGAAGATCGTCAGGCGTCCGCGCAAGCGCCTTTCGGACATCCCCGGTCAGATGACGCTGTTTTGATCGGGGGGATTGACATGGTACAGCGGCATTTCTGGAGAGTTGCATGAATGACATTGCGAGGGCCTGGCTTGCCGCCGCCTTTTGCGCCGTGGCGCTTTCGCCATCGGCGGGGGCGGCATCCGTCTACGAACACGGCATCTACGAGTCTGTGTCGCTGAACGGCGAGTGGGAGATGGCCTACAGGCCCTATGCCCACGAGGTGGTGGAGTGTCCGGCATTCAGTGGCGTAAGGGTGCGCAACGCGGTGCCCGGCTACTGGGAAGACATGGTGCCGGAGCTGAGGGCTTCCGGCATGACGGATGAATTCAGGATCAACCCGCTATACGAGAGGCAGCGCCTGCCGATAAGCGGCAGCGCGGGCGACACCACGCTCCCCAACATATACGGGTGCTTCCTCTACCGGAAGTCTGTCGTGCTGGAGAAGGCGGGTCCGGCGGTGTTGGCGTTCGAGGGCGTGCGAAACCAGGTGCATGTGTGGATAAACGGGACCTTCGTCGCGTACCGCGCCGGATTCTCCACGCCATTCGAGCTTGAGGTGAAGGACGGCGTGCTCAAGGTCGGCTCGAACGAGATCGTGCTTGCGGTGTCCAACAACCCGAACCTGGGGTATTGCGACTATGTGAGCGGACTCACGACCCGCTCGACGTTCGCGTCCACCGGCGGCGTGAACGGGAGCCTCGAATTGCGTTTCCCGAAGAACGGCCTCGGCGACGTCTACGTGACGACGTCGGAAGACCTCAGGACGTTCACTGTGCACGTGTCGGGGAAGGTTCCGTTCAGGTACGAGATCTCGGACGGCGGAAAGGTCGTGGCGCAGGGCAAAGGCGATGGCGACTTCACGCTCGCCACGTCCGGGTATTCCTTCTGGTCGCCTGAGTCCCCGAAGCGGTATGAGCTCTCGCTTTCGACCGATGGCGGAACCTACCGGCAGAAGTTCGGGATACGCCGGCTTGCCGCCGTGGGCGAGAAGTTCCGGCTGAACGGGGAGCCGATATACCTGCGGGGAGTGACGGAGCACTGCTACTTCGCGAAAACGGTACATCCGCCGAGGGATCTCGACTACTATCGCATGGTGACGAGGAAACGCAAGGAGTTGGGCTTCAACTTCGTCCGTTTCCACACGTTCGTCCCGCCGGTCGAATACCTTGAGGCCACGGATGAGCTCGGCATGGCTGTCCACATCGAGTCCCCGAACTTCGTGTCCGAACCGGAGTTCGCCTCGATCATCGCGTTTGCGCGGCGACATCCCTCCGTGGTGATATACTGCACCGGCAACGAGACGCGCATCGATAGGCTTGCGGAGGCATACCTGCGCGATGTCGCCGAACTCGTCCACACGATGACAGACTCGCTGTTCTCGCCCATGAGCGCAATGCGTGGCGTGGAATACATGCTGATGCGGGGGAAGGACCCGATAGCCAAGGCCCCGTTCCCGCACAACGCGGAGCGCATGTCCCGGCTGGCGCGATATTGCGACATGTTTACGTCGTATCAGCTTGGGCTGACGAGCTACGAATCGCTTAACCTCGGGACTTCGGCAGACCTTGATGCTTGGGGAGATGTGTATTGCGGAAAACCGCGCACCTCGCACGAGATATGCATAGACGGAAGCTATGTTGACTTCGGGCTTGAAAAGCTCTATCCGCCGGATTCGCCGATATTGAAGGTCGGGGTGTTCTCGGAGCCGCGCAGGGTGCTGACCGAAAAGGGCCTCATCGGGCGCGCCGACGCGTATTTCCGCAACTCCTGCGAATGGATGTGGCGCATACGCAAGCACTGCTTCGAGAAGCTTCGCGCCGCGGACCGCGTGGCCGGGTATGACTTCCTGGGGGACATCAACACCCATTGGCACACGTTCGGGTATTCTGTCGGAATGATGGACGAGTTCTATCGCCTCAAGCCCGGCGAGACCGTGGAGAATGTCCTCAGGTACAATTCCCCCGCCGTTGTCCTTTGCGATCTCGGCAGCGATTTCAACGTCACCGCCGGCGACGCCAGGAAGGTGTCGTTCTCGATCTCGAACTATCGCGCCGTGATCCCTGCGGCGCGTCTTGAAGTGTCTCTTGTGGACTGCGCGGAGGGAGTGGGCAAGTGGAGCCGGTCGGCCGATGTGGGTGCGATAGCGAACGGGACGCTTTCGCGGCTTTGCGCGTTCGACGTGCCGTTCCCGGAACGCGGGGATGCCCGCAAGTATGTGCTGCGGGCGAAGGTCACCGGCGGCGGGATGACCGTGGGGAACGAATGGGAGATCTACGCCTTTCCAAAGGTCGGGGAAGAGCCCCCGCATGGTGGCGTGAAGGTCGTCGAGGACATCGCCGTGGACGAGCTCGCGGCGGCGATGTCAAGGGGCGAGCGGGTGCTGCTGCTCGGCAGCGGGCCGTTCAAGGCCCTCAAGACGACGTTCCGCATCGGCATGGCCGGGCGTTGCTACGGCAACTACGCGACCGTCATCGACGCGGAGCACCCGGCGATGCGTGGAATGCCGCACGAAGGGTTCTGCGGATGGCAGTTCCGCCACATGATGGAGGGCGGGCGCGCGGTCCAGCTTGAGGCGGCCGTGCCGTTCGATCCGATAATAGACGTCGCGTCGTCGGTGAAGCTGCCGATTCGCCAGGCGTATCTATTCGAGTACCGCGTAGGCGAAGGGAAGCTTCTCGTGTGCTCGTTCAGGCTGGACGGGAGCGACCCCGCCGCAAGATGGCTGAGGGCCAATCTTGTCCGCTATGCCGCAGGGCCTCTGTTCAATCCGCGGCACGGCATCTCTGCCGGGCAGCTTCGCGCAGTCGTGGACGCGCCGCTCCTGCATGGGGAAGGGGAGTCCAACAGAGCCCGCAATCCGAACGACCCTTCATCCGACGTCCGGGCCGGGGCCAAGGCGCAGCCGTAGGCGCAATCCGCAATTTCCTTAATTTTCCCCTTGCAAATGCGGGGCAAATAGGGTATCTTACGGGGCGTTTACGGGATTCATCCACGAAAACCTCATAAGGAAACAAAGAAATGGCAAAGGCAAAGAAAGTTCCGGCTACAAAGAGTGAAATCATGGTTGCCCTCGCAGAGGCGGCGGGCATCACCAAGAAGCAGGCTGTCGCCGTGTACGAGAAGTTCCTCGCTATCGCGTACGAAGGCGCCAAGCTCCCGAAGGGTCTCATGCTTCCTGGTCTCGGCAAGATCATGAAGGCGAAGTCCAAGGCTCGCCAGGGCCGCAACCCCATGACCGGCGAGACGATCAAGATCCCCGCCCGCACGAAGGCGAAGTTCCGCCTCTGCAAGGCCGCCAAGGACGCGATCCTCGGTTAACGGTGACACTTGTGTTACAGGAATGGGCGCGGTTCTTCCGCGCTCTTCTTTTATCTGATCAATAGGAGAGAGAAATGAATCAAGCCGAGAAGGAGCGTCTTGCGAAGGTCGGCAAGAGGCTTAACGTGAAGGCGTACATAAAGGGCGAGATCGAGGCGATCCGTGCGCAGGTAGGGGACAAGAAAGTGCTGCTTGCGATGTCTGGCGGCGTCGATTCGTCGGTCTGCGCCGTGCTTCTCCACAAGGCCATAGGCAAGAATCTCACCTGTGTGTTCGTAGATCACGGGTGCATGCGCCTGAACGAGGCGAAAGAGGTGAAGAAGGTATTCAAGGGGAAGTTCGGCATCAACCTGATCCAGATCGACGCCGAGGCGCGATTCCTCGCCAAGGCAGCGGGCATCACGGATCCGGAGCAGAAGCGCAAGTGCATCGGCGGCGAGTTCGTCCGCGTGTTCGAGGAGGAGGCGAAGAAGCTTGGACGCATAGAGTTCCTCGGGCAGGGGACGATATATCCGGACATCATCGAGTCCGGCGTGGGCGGACACAAGGCCGTGAAGGCCCACCACAACGTCGGCGGGCTTCCCGAGGACATCGGCTTCGAGGGGCTGGTCGAGCCCGTCAAGTACCTGTACAAGGACGAGGTCCGCGCGGTCGGCAAGGTCCTCGGCATACCGGAGGCGATGGTGATGCGCCAGCCGTTCCCCGGGCCTGGCCTGGCGGTGCGCTGCCTCGGCGAACTCACCAAGGAGAAGCTGGACATCCTGCGCAAGGCGGACTTCATATTCCGCGACGAGATGGCCAAGGCCAAGCTCGACAGGAAGGCCCAGCAGTTCTTTGCGGTGATGACGAACGTGAAGTCCGTGGGCGTGAGGAACGGCGCGCGGACGTTCGGGTACGTGATCGCCATCCGCGCCATCTCGACCTCGCAGTTCGTGAAGGCCGGCATCGTGGAGCTTCCGTTCAGGTTCGTCACCATGGTCGCCGAGAAGATCGCCACGAAGGTGAAGGGCGTGAACCGCGTGGTGTGGGACGTCACGCCGAAGCCGCCCGCCACCATCGAGTGGGAGTGAGCCTCGCTGACACGGGAACCAAGGGAAGGCCCCGCGGCGGGCCTTCCTTTTTGCTATAATACCGCGCATGAAGATTGCTGTTATCGGTGATGGTGGATGGGGTACCGCCAACGCGCTCCTGCTGGCGGGATACGGGCATGACGTCGCGCTATGGGGCGCATTCCCGGAGTACGTCGACGAGATGAAACGGACGCGTCGGAACGACAGGTTCCTCAAGGGCGTGGAAATCCCCGCCTCCATCCGGCTTACATCCGATCGCAGGGAGGCGGTGGACGGCGCGGAAGTCGTCGTCCTTGCCCCGCCGTCAAAGTACTTCACTTCAGTCGTGGGCGGGTTCAGCGGCCTCATATCGCCTGAGACTCTCGTCGTGTCGATCACGAAGGGGCTTTGCGAGAAGACGAACAGGCGCATGACGGATCTCGGCGAAGAGATGTTGGGGACGGGCCCGATCGTTGCGCTGGCGGGCCCGACGCATGCGGAAGAGGTCGCCAGGGGCATCCCGACGGCGATCGTCGCGGCCTGTACGGACGAGGCCAAGGCGAAGCGCGTGCAGGAGATATGGTCTGGCCCCCTGTTCCGCGTATACACGTCTACAGACCCGATCGGCGTTGAGATAGGCGGAGCCGTAAAGAACGTGCTGGCGATCGCCGTTGGCTGCTCGGACGGCATGGGCTACGGCGACAACACGCGCGCGGCGCTGATCACCCGCGGGCTCGTGGAGATGAAGCGCTTCGTGCTTGCGTATGGCGGCGCTCCCGAGACGCTGTCGGGCTTGGCCGGCATAGGCGACCTCATCGTGACGTGCACGTCGGTCCACTCGCGCAACCACTCCGTAGGGGAACGCCTCGGCAGGGGAGAGCGGATCGGGTCGATCCTTGGCTCCATGCAGATGGTCGCGGAGGGCGTGTGGAACTCCAAGGTCGTGCATGAGATCGCGCGGCGGCTTGGGGTCGACATGCCGATATGCGAGCTCGTCTACGCCCTTTGCTACAAGGGCTTCGACGCGAAACAGGCCAGTGCGGCGATGATGAGCCGTTCGCTCAAGGCCGAGTAGGGCACATACGAAAAGGAGAACATGACATGAGAAGAATGGCAGTTGCCGGTTGGTTGGCGTTTTGGACGGGTTGTTGCCTTGCGGGGACGATTCGTGTGGAGGGATCGGGTAGCGTTCGGGTACCGCCGGACATGATGAGGTTTTCGTTTACGGTTGAGGCTATTGACAAGGACATGGCGAAGGCGAAGGGAATCCTTGCCGCCAACAATGCAAAGGTCATGTCTGCCCTAAGGGCGCAGTCCGTTTCGACGAACGAGATTACGGTATCGCAGATCGAGATGCGTCCTGAGTACCACTACGAGAATGTGGCCGGGAACGGAGCCGCGGTGCGTGGTGAAGGGAAGCGCGTCTTCGACGGATATTGCCATTCGATGACATACACGCTCGACATGGGGATTGACCGAGAGCGGTTGGAAGGCCTGTACGGCGGCATTGCCGCCTGTGGCGTCGCAAGGAACATGGACGTAGGGTTCTACGTGAAGGATTCGATGTCGGCGAAGCGCATGGCGCGTCAGCTGGCCGTAAGGAATGCGCGTTCCGTCGCGGAGGACATTTGCGCGGCGGCGGGGACATCGCTGGGCGAGGTCGATGCGATACACTACAATGATGGCCGGAACTATCCCGGTTTGCTTTACGCCAAATCGGAGATGGCGAGGGCCGGAGCCCCTGACGATGCCCCACTGTTCCCTACGATCCGTGTCAACGACATGGAGATATCCGACAACGTGACGGTCGAGTGGAAGCTTAAGTGAGAGTCTGGCACCCGTCGGCACGCCCGTCGTCGGTCGCGCATAAAGACGCCCGCTGAGGCAATTGCAAACCGCTGGACGCGACAAGTGCGTCCCTCAGTTTCTTCGCAAGATTGTAAAGATTCGCTGTTTTTTTTGGAAGGGACGGGCTTGTCCCGTCCGCAATCGCGAATGTTTTACACCTGTCTTTTTAACAGACTGCGCTGCGCGATTTAAATGGGAAAGAGAAATGCGTTTGTGATTGTTATGAATACGAGATATATCCCGGAAAATGCGGAAGTCGTTGTGATATGTGGCGCGGCGGACGATGCTGGGCGACGTGGGCGGAGAAAGACCATCTGGCTTTCGCCGAAACGGACGGATATTCAGACGAGCGAGAATCAAATGGTTGTTGTTGGTGCGTTATCGTCCGTGTCTTATGGATTAGGGATAGGTGTAATGCAAATAGAAGGTGCGAGCGATTATATCCCGAATTGGATGAGTATGCTGGTTGACCTTTCTTTGGTGGGCCGCT
>CAVFWS010000064.1:0-10694 GCA_963626295.1 Clostridium sp. CAG:138 | reverse complement strand
GATGTCGCCATTTCTAACCTCGCTTCCCTTTCAAGGCGTAACAACCCCAATCAAAAAACGCACACATTATAGCATTTTTCGGGGGCGAAAATCAATCGGGCGATTTGCGTGTGTCGCGGTGTGTTGCGCTTGCGGTCGGGGATGTGCTATAATCCGCATTAAAATTTGCTGTAGCCTTGGATGGCGTATCCGTTGCATGCGGGACTGGCGGCAACGGAGAATGTGTCTGGGGTTGACGGTTTGAGGTTTAACCATATAAGGAGGTTGTTCGATGAATGTATTGGCAATAGGGTGCCATCCCGACGATGTGGAGATAGCGTGCGCAGGAACATTGGCGAAATGCGTGAAGCGTGGCGACAGGGTGGTCGTCGCGCACCTTTGCAACGGATCGCTGGGGCACGTCGTGATCAAGCCGAAGGATCTCATCCCGATGCGCGCGCAGGAGGCGCGCGAGGCGGGGAAGCTCGCGGGCATCGAGGTCCTTGACGGCGTGTTCGACGATCTCGACATCTATTCCGACAACGCCGAGAGCCGCAACAAGGTTGTGGAGGTCATACAGTATGCGCAGCCGGATTTCATAATCACGCACAATCCCGACGACTACATGCCAGACCACACGGCTACGGCCAAGCTTGTGTTTGACGCGTCGTTCACGGCGACGCTCCCCAACTGGCCGTCCAAGACGCAAAAGGCCGCCAAGCTCGTTCCGATCTACTACATGGATACGCTGGCCGGCGTCAATTTCGTGCCGGACGAATTCGTGGACATCTCCGGCGAGATCGACCTGAAGATCCAGATGCTCGAATGCCACCATTCGCAGCTTGACTGGATGCGTGAGCACGACCATATCGACTTCGCCGACATGGTGCGCACCTGCTCCCGCTATCGCGGCTACCAGTGCGGCGCGGACTACGCCGAAGGCTTCAAGATGTGCAAGGCGTACCTCAAGGGAACGACGAAGCGTCTGCTGCCGTAACCGCCTCACGAAGAGAATTCAGCTGGAGATGCTAAACATATGAATAGATACCTCGACAAGTTCATGGCGACATTCCCCTTTGAGGGGCTTACGTACGACGACGTTACGCTCGTCACCCAGTATGCGGACTTCCTCCCCGACGACACCTCGCTGGAGACCAGGCTCACCTCGCGGCAGAAGATGAAGATACCGTTCATCTCGGCGGCCATGGATACGGTCACCGAGGCGCCGATGGCGATCGCCATGGCCCTGGCCGGCGGCATCGGCGTGATCCACAAGAACCTCGAAGAGGATGATCAGGCGCGTGAGGTCGCGAAAGTGAAGAACTACCTCAACGGACTGATTTCCAAGCCGGTGTGCTTCCACGCGAATGACGACATCTCGTTCCTTCGCTCCGAGAAGAAGCGGATGGGCCTCAAGTTCAACGGATTCCCCGTGCTGGACGACAGCGAACGGCTCGTCGGGATGATCACGTCCTCCGACATGCGCTTCGCGCCGATGGAGGCCCGCAAGCTTTCCGACGTGATGCAGAAGGGCATGGTCACCGCAAAGCCCGGCACGTCGCTCAAGAAGGCCTACGACATCATGCGGGCCAACAAGATCGGGAAGCTTCCGCTCGTAGACAGGAACGGCAGGGTGGTGGGGCTGTATTCGTTCACGGACGTGCAGCGCCTCGTGGAGAACCAGAATCCGACCTACAACTGCGACGAGCGCTTCCGCCTCAGGGTTTCGGCCTCCGTGTCCGGCGGGAAGGGCGACCTCTCCCGCATGGAGAAGCTGGCGGACGCGGGCGTCGACGTCGTGGTGGTAGATTCGGCGCATGGCCACACCAAGGGCATCATCGACATGACGAAGTACATCGTCAGGCATTTCCCGAACGTGGACGTGATTTCCGGCAACATCGCCACAGGCGAGGCGGCAATCGCCCTTGCCAAGGCCGGTGCGCACGCAGTGAAGGTCGGCATCGGCCCCGGCTCCATCTGCACCACGCGTGTCGTGTGCGGGGTCGGCATACCGCAGCTCACGGCAGTGTATTCGGCGGCAAAGGCGCTTCGCGGCACCGGTGTCGCCGTGATCGCCGACGGCGGCATAAAGCTGTCCGGCGACGTGCCGAAGGCGATAGCCGCCGGCGCCGACAGCGTGATGCTCGGATCCGTCCTGGCCGGCTCGGAGGAGAGTCCGGGCGAGAAGATATATTCGAATGGGCGGCAGTTCGTCGTCTATCGCGGAATGGGATCCATGGCCGCGCTCAAGAACGGCAAGGGATCCCGCGCGCGCTACTTCCAGGACAACGAGGCGGAGGACGATCTTGTGCCCCAGGGCATCGAGGGCATGGTGCCGTACTCCGGCCACGTGAAGGCCATAATGACCCAGTTCTGCGGCGGACTCCGCGCCTCCCTCGGCTATTGCGGCGCCCGTACGATCGGGGAGCTTCAGGAACGCGGCAAGTTCTACCGCGTAACTGCGGCAGGGCAGCGCGAGGCGCGTCCGCACGACATAACGATCACGAAGGAAGCGCCGAACTACCGCACGTAAGGTGCGCCGACTATGGGGATGACCGCCATGGAACGCCAGTTGATGGAGACGGATATCGTTGTCGCGGGATTCGGGCCGGCCGCCGCCGGATTCCTGCTCACGCTTGCGCCGGAGCTTTCGAAGACGAAGGAAGACGGCACACCCCTGTACGAGTCGCGGGTGATGCCCGGAATGCCGCTTCAGGTGATGTGCTACGAACGCGCCGATGACACGGGATTTGGCGTTTCCGGCATAGTCACCAAGGCCGAGGCCATCCGCGCGACGTTCCCGGGCGTCGATCTCGCGGCGGAAATCCCCAATGCCGCCAATGTCTCGCAGGAGAAGACCACATACCTTTTCGACCATCTCGGATGCTCCAAGAGGTCTGTCGGCACACGCCTGATCGACGGGTGCTTCCGATTGGGCAAGGTGATCATGAATGGAGGCGAGTGGCAGGCCCGCGAGCTTCCGGTCACTCCGCCGTTCATGGACAAGCGTGGCGGATTGGTGCTGAACATGGGTTCGCTGATGGGATGGGCCGCGTGCAAGGTTATGGAGAGCGGGACTGCGCAGATATGGCCGGGGTCGCCGGTCGCGGGTCCGATCTTCGATGGAGAGCGCGTAGTCGGCGTGCGCATGGCCGATCAGGGCGTCGAGAGGGACGGTACGCAGACCGACGCATATATGCCGGGGATGGACGTGAAGGCCCGGCTTACCGTTGTGGCGGATGGCCCGGTCGGGGCCGTGGGAAGGGCATTGGACGGGAAGTTCGGCCTCCCGGAGGGGCATGCCCGCAATGACTGGGGCGTGGGCATGAAGGCAGTGGTGCAGCTGCCGGACGGCTGCAGGCTCGAGCCTGGCACGATAATCCACACGCTTGGATTCCCCGAGCCGGAGATATTCGGGTTCCTCTACGTGCATCCGAACCGCACGGCCTCCATGGGCATATTCGTCGCGCCGTGGCAGGATACGCCGGTTAGGACCACTTACCGCTACCTTCAGCACTGGATGCGGCATCCGTACATATGGCGGCACATAGAGGGCGGTACGCTTGTCTCGTGGGGGGCGAAGTCGATCCAGGAATCTGGGACAGAGGGCGAGCCGTTCCTGTGCGGGGACGGGTTCGCCCGCATCGGTGAAGGTTCGGGAACTACAGACTGCCTTGCGAACGCCGGCGTGGACGAGGCGTGGGCTTCCGGCGCAATGCTTGCGAGGAATGTCCTGAAGCTCCTTGCCGAGGGACGGGATTTCACCAGGGAGAACCTCGAGGCAACGTATCTCGCCGAACGCAGGTCGTCCGCGCTTGACAGGCGACTGAAGAAGGCCACGCATGCGCGGGCCGGATTCAACAGGTCGTTTTTCTGGGGGATGGTCGGCGAAGGGCTTTGCGGATTGACCGGCGGGATCCTTAACCTTGGCGGGGCGTTCAAGTCCGTCCCGCCCGCGAACCGCATACCGGAACTCAGTGAAGCCGTCAAGGGACGCAAATGCGACATGGATGCGCTCGCGAAGGGCGTCGCCGAGGCGAAGAAAGCCCGCAAGCCATTGCACGACGCCGTGATGGACGCCTGCGGATGGCCGGAAATCCCGTTTGACGGGAAACTGCTTGTCACGCATCAGGATGCCCTGCTGATAGGCGGCAAGGTGCAGGCGGCGCCGGGCTTCGCCGACCATGTACGCTTTGCGGACGCCGGGCTCTGCCGAGCCTGCACGAAGCAGACGTGCATTGAGATATGCAGCGCACAGGCGCTTATGCCGGCGGATGAAGAAGGGAATCCGCCAAAGTTCGACAGGGAGAAGTGTGTGCACTGCGGCGCCTGCATCTGGAATTGCGCGAAGCTCCAGCCGGGCACGGACAAGTCCAACGTGGTGTTCTCGGCAGGCTCCGGGGGCTTGCATTCGAACGAGAATTGACGCCATCTCCGCTCGGCATGGATATGAGGAAGTCCCAATGGGGCGCATCGCCAAATGAGGGGCGGCGTTTGTGGTATAATACGCACTGGTTTTTGAAACTCAAGAGTGGAAGAACAGTATGCAGAGGAGATCCTTTCTGAAGTCGGGAATGGCGGCGGCGGTCGCCATGCCGTCCATCGCCAAGGCGGTCGGCCGCGACAAGATCCGCATGGGATTCATCGGAGAGGTGACGTACGAGTTCGCGGACAGGAAGCTCATACACTTCGCGATCTACGAGGGCGCGACGGCCCGCCCGATATGCAAGCGGGAGATCGAGCTTGCCGGCACGGATGGGGTCATCTACGCTGGCGAGACCGGCTTCGACGTCGAGCCGCAGGGCAAGCGCGAGTTTCTCAACCCGAAGAAGCCCGCATTCGAGAAGTACACGTATTCGCACAAGCAGGAGATGATGCCGGACGGAAGCTGGGGCGGCTCCACGCTCAACGTAGTGCGCGACTTCCTCGACAGGGTCAAGGACAGGGGCGAGCCACTCTGCACCCTTGAGACGGGGCATCGCTCCACGTCCTTCGCGCTCCTCGGGAACATCGCATTCCACATGGGCCAGCGCCTTGAATGGGACGGGGAGAGGGAGCGGTTCACCAATTGCGACAAGGCCAACGAGCTGCTCCACTACAGCTACCGCGACGGGTACAGGCTCGGCTGAACACAAGGAAAGTCACAGGAATAGCCAAGCGTGTACCTGAAGCAACTTGACATCGTCGGCTTCAAGAGTTTCGCCGACAAGACGCGTCTCACGTTCGAGCCGGGAATGATAGCCATCGTCGGCCCTAACGGGTGCGGCAAGTCGAACGTGTCCGACGCAATCCGCTGGGTGCTCGGCGAGCAGCGTCCCACGGCGCTGCGCTGCACGAAGCTCGCGGACGTGGTGTTCAACGGCACGGACACGCGCAAGCCGCTCGGCCTGTGCGAAGTGTCCATCATGTTCGCGGACTGCGAGAAGGAGCTCGGCACCGAGTACGACGAGGTGACCGTCACCCGCCGCGTATACCGGGACGGCAGCGGCGAGTATTTCATAAACAAGGTGCGGTGCGGACTCAAGGACGTGAAGCGCCTGTTCATGGGCACCGGCATCGGCACCACGTCGTATTCGGTCATGGCGCAGGGCCAGATAGACCAGATCCTGTCGTCGAAGCCCGAGGACCGCCGCGCCGTCTTCGAGGAGGCCGCCGGCATCACGAAGTTCAAGGCGGACCGCAAGGAGGCGATCCGCAAGATAGAGCAGACGGAGCAGAACCTGCTGCGCGAGGCGGACGTCCTGCGCGAGATGCAGCGGCAGATTGGCTCGCTGCAGCGGCAGGTCGGCAAGGCGCGGAGGTACAAGGAACTCCGAGACGAGGTGCGTGGCCTCGACATCTACGTGTCGCGGAACAAGATACGCACGTTTGACCTGGCCCTTGAGCTGAACGCATCGAAGCGCGTGGAGACCGATGCGCTCATAGAGGAGGCTCTCAGGGCGGTCGCCGAGGCCGAAGAGATGGGCCGCAAGCTCCATCAGGATATCCATGCCGTAGAGGAGCGTCTGGGCGCGCTGGCGACGGAGGCCGCAGCCGCCGAGGCGGGCTACCGCCGCGCACAGGAGATGATAGCCGTCAATACGCAGCGCATTTCCGAGTACAGGGCGTTCTCCGACCGCGACGGACGGGAGATCGCAGACGCGAAGCGGCTGCTCGGGGAGGCCGACATGCAGCTCGAGTCGCTCGAGCAGAAGGCGGCCCTGCTTGAGGCGGGCGTTGAGCGCGCGCAGGCGGAGCTCGACGAGGCACAGGAGGCGTTCGACGCTTCGCAAAAGGCGATAGACTCGTTGAGGTTCGAGCTTCAGGGCGCCAGGGCGGAATCCGCCTCGTGCGACAGGCGGGCGACTGAGGTGCGCGATGCCATCGCGAAGCTCGAATACGAGGCGAGGGAGGCAATCCTCAAGAAGGAGAGGCTTTCCTCCGAGGCGGAGCAGCTGAACGGGGCCGTGGCCAGCTCGCAGAAGAACCTTGAGGATGTTTCGGCGAGGCTCGAGGCGGCCCAGGCGATGGAGGTCGAACTCGCTGCGGCCGTCAGCGAAAGATCGGCTGAGCTTGACGCCTTCAGGCGAAACGTCGACGACCTCCGCGCGAATTTCGGGAAGATGCAGACCGAGGCCGCCGCGAAGGAGGCGGAACTGAATTACCTGAACGATGCGCAGGATGCCGCCGCCGCATTCTCGGCCGGCGCCCAGGCCCTGCTTGAGGGCAGGCTTGGCTTGCCGGAGGGATCGGTGGTCGGATCTCTTGCGGATCGCTTTGACGCTCCCGCCGAATACAGGATTCCGCTGGAGGCTTCGCTGCGCAGCTGGCTTGACGCGGTGGTCGTGAAGGACATGGACGCGGCCTCTGCGGCGGTGGATGCCCTGATAGGGGGCGAGGCGGGCAGCGCGAGGATCGTGTGCCTCGAGAACGGCAAGGCGGCGGGGCGGCACACTGCGCAAGATATCGCCGATGTGCGCCTTCTTGATGCCGTACAGGTGGATGAATCGTTCAGGCAGGCCGCAGAGAGCCTTATCGGCAACGTGTACGTGGTGGATGACCTGTCGAGGCGGCCCGGCGACGGGATCGCATTCGTCTCGCGTAACGGGGTTGTGCGCCGCTCTGACGGCACGTGCGAGGTGTGGCAGCCCGGAACGGCGGCGGCATCGCCGCTTTCGCGCAAGATGCTAGTTTCGGAAACGCAGAATGCCCTTGATCAGCTCCGCCGCAGGATCGCGGAGGGCGAGGCGACCCTTTCCACGGCATCCGAGAGATCCGCTCGCCTTGCCGATGAGCTTAACGGCTTGCAGGAACGCCTTTCGGAGGCACGCCGCGCCGCCGCCCAGGCCCAGGGCGAATACGTTTCCCTTGAACGCGACGCCAGCCAGCTGAAGTCGCGCCGTGATGTCGTGGCCGCATCCCTCGACGAGGTGCTTGCCGCCAATGCCGACAGCGACTCGAGGCGGGAAGGGCTTGCGGCAGAACTTGACGCGGTCGTCGCGAAGCGAGACGCGCTGCTCGACGCGACGACGCGGAAGCAGGATGAGCTTGCGGAGCTCGAGACCTCCAACGCCGAGAAGAGCAGGCTCCTTACCGAAAAGCGCGTGGCGGCCGGGCAGATGGAAAGCGAATTGGCCTTCACGAGCCGGCAGCGCGAGGATGTCGATAGGCGCAAAAGCGAGCTGCAGAGGACAGTCGCCGGACGCGAAAGCGGCATAAAGGGGTATGAGGAGTCCATATCGCGGCTTACGGACGAGACGCTGGAGCTGAAGGAATCGCTCCAGCCCCTGCAGGAGAAGTTCGCGGAAGTGCGCGTTCGCACGGACGAGGAGCGGGCAAGGCGCGAGGAACTCAACGTCCAGCTCCAGAGATCGGATGCGGAGATCGGCGCGAAGCGCACCGCTCTCGACGGGGCAAGGGACACGAAGTCGAAGCTGGAGGTGTCGGCCACGGAATCCACGATGCTGCGGCAGAACCTTTACGACCATCTGAGCCAGGAGTACGGCCTTGATGCCCAGCAGGTCATGCGCGAACCGGACCCCGACTTCAGGGGGGAGCCGCCCGCGCCGGAGCAGCTTGAGGCGAAGGTCAACGACATAAACGCCAAGATCGCGGCATTGGGGCCCGTGAACATGGTCGCCATCGACGAGTTCCGCGAGCTTGAGGAGCGCTACGCGAAGGAGAAGGCGCAGGAGGCCGATCTCCTTGCCGCCAAGGCGCAGATACTTGAGCTGATCACGGATCTTAACGGGAAGTCCGGGGAGCTGTTCAAGTCTACGTTCGAGAAGGCCAACGACAATTTCCAGAAGATGTTCACCAAGCTGTTCAACGGCGGCGAGGCGAGGCTGGTGCTGCTTGAGAACGAAGAGGATCCGCTTGAGTGCGGCATCGACATAATAGCCCGTCCTCCGGGCAAGCGTCCGCAAAGCGTGACGCTGCTTTCTGGCGGCGAACGCACGATGACGGCCGTCGCGCTCCTCTTTGCCATCTTCAGGATCAAGCCCGCCCCGTTCACGATGCTTGACGAACTCGATGCCGCCCTTGACGACGCGAACATCGGGCGTTTCGTGGATGCCCTCAAGGAGTTCCTTGACAGGTCGCAGTTCCTGATCATCACCCACAACCAGCATACGATAGCGGGTTCGGATCTCGTCTATGGCGTGAGCCAGCAGGAGAAGGGCGTGTCCCGCGTAATCTCCATGAAGCTCTCCGACATCGGTGTGAAGAAAGTCCAGGACTGAGCGCCATGTTTACCGGCCTTGTCGAGAAAACGGGTGTGGTCAAGAGAGTCAGCAGGGGCAGGGGGCTGGTGCTGGAGATATCCTTTGAGCCTTGGCCCGACCCGCTTGAGCCGGGAGAGTCCGTTGCCGTCAACGGAGTGTGCCTTACGGTCGCGAGATGCGACGAGACGCGGTTTACTGCAGACGTCCTCCGCGAGACGGAGGAACGCTCGTTCCTCGGATCCCTGTGCCCGGGCAACAGGGTCAATCTCGAACGCGCGCTGAAGGCCGGCGCAAGGCTTGGCGGGCACATAGTCCAGGGACACGTTGACGGGAAGGGCACATTCCTGTCAAGGCAGGGAAAGGGACGCGACTTCGCCATGCGGTTCCGCTGCGGGCGCATAGTCGCGGCCTCGTGCGTGATGAAGGGCTCCATCGCCATAAACGGCGTGTCGCTTACGGTCAGCGGCCTTGGCGAGGATTGGCTTCAGGTGGACGTGATCCCAACCACGCTTCGCGAGACGAACCTCGGGATGCTCTCGGCAGGCGATGGCGTAAACATGGAGACGGACGTTCTCGGCAAGTACGCCAGGACATCCGCAAGGGTCGCGCAGGCCTCCGAGGGTGATGCCGATGGGTCCGGATCGGGCATAACGCTCGAGAAGCTGGCGGAGAATGGTTTCCTGTGATCAGGAAGGCCGCCATCCTTGCCGCGCTCCTGTCTCTTGGCGGAACCGCATGGTACTGCCAGCGCGGACCCGGCTCGAAATCGGCAGAGGCGGACATGATAATCGCCGGGCTTGGGGGCTTTCGCGGCATATTGGCGGAAGTCGTGTGGTTTCGTGCCGACCGCCTTCAGGACGAGGGCCGATATTCCGAGATGGCCCAGCTGGCGAACGTGCTGACGTCGCTTGAGCCGTATACGCCCGAGGTGTGGGCCTATGCCGCCTGGAATCTCGCCTACAACATTTCCGTGATGATGCCGACGCCGGAAGACCGCTGGCGCTGGGTCGAGGCAGGGCTTAAGCTCCTGCGGGACGATGGGCTGCGGCTGAATCCGTCGAGTCCCGAGCTTCACCGGGAAATAGCGTGGCTATTCCTGTCGAAGATAGGGGGCACGATTGACGATGCGGCGTCCCTGTATGCCGGAAAGTGGCGAGAGACCGTAGAGTCCATCGGCGGCGAATGGGGGAGGCTGAGGATGGAGCCGTCGCTCGTGGCCTACATCGACCGCGAGTATGGACGGCAGGATTGGCGCAGCCCAAAGGCCTCGGCCCTGTACTGGGCGCATCGCGGACTCGCGCAGAAGCCGAAAGGGGCAGTCCGGGCCGAATTGCGACAGGTGCTATACCAAACCCTGATGCTTGAGTCCGTAGATGATCCGCGCTTTGCCCCCCGTGCGCTGCGGGCCATGGAAGATGCCTACATCGAGGCTCCGTCTCTCATGCTGAAGGACATGATGATGCGGTATCGCGCAAGGTTCTCCCTTTAGTCTCGTCAAATGCCTGCACTTGATTCGACAGCATCGGTTTTGGTACATTATCGCACGTGATGAGGAATACCCTTAAGATGGCGGCCTTGGCCATGGTCTTGGCTCATGTGTGCGCATCCCATGCGCTTGACGTCAACGTCGGACCGTTCTTCGAATACGACTCGGAACGGGATTTCGTTGCCGTGCGCCCTCTGTGGTCCGCCACGCCATGCACGGAGGACTTCGTGTGGCCACTTGGCACATGGCACACGAACGGAGATTCGTTCTGGTACAGGTTCCTGTTTCTGGTTCATGGCCATGAAAGGAGCTTCAATGTCTTTCCGTTGTGGAGTTCGGGCAGAAGCCGGGCAACGGATGAATTCTACTGGGCGGCATTCCCGTTCTATGGCGAGCATCCGCACATCCTGTTCATGGATGACATCCATTTTGCGCTCTGGCCGATATACATGGACTATTCGGTCAAGGACGTAAGGTCCCATGCAATGCTCTGGCCGATATTCTCGTGGAAGGATGCGCCACGCCAG
>CAVFWS010000063.1:0-10726 GCA_963626295.1 Clostridium sp. CAG:138 | reverse complement strand
GACGGCTGGAACCAGCTGGCGTACGGGGTCAACTCGCCACTGGAGGGCGTGGATTTGCTTGGCGCGGCATGGGGGAACAGGGAGATGGTGGCATACTACTTCAGGTACGCGCCGGAAACGGCGATTGCTTCGGCGGTGTCGCCTTGGCTGGGGTCGGTCTGGTGGGCCGTTAGGCGGTTGACTTCGGATGACTATATCGACACCGATGTCATGGGGCTTACGGACAGGATATTTGGCGCAGTGAAGAACTACGCATACAAGTCCGCGAAAGAGCTTGTGCTCAATAATTTGGATGGCGACTCTGGCCGCAACTGGTGGAACGGTTTTGACTTTAACGCCGATTGCGAGCACATTGTCTTTGCGCTCGGATGGGGTCGCGGAAAGCTTCTGGGCAAATTGAATTGGTCATGGCATACCACATATGAAAAGGCGGGAGACGTCATGTACGAGATGAAACACTACGAATGGTCTTATTCGGGGAAAATGAGGTATTCCGATTCGTTTGAGGATCCAGTCGATGTCATGAACTGGCTGGATGAGCCAAATATCGAAGTTCTCGGCGGAGTCCCGTATGCCTACGGGCATACGTGGAGTGTCAAGCTAAACGGCAAGGGTGTGATACCGTGCGTGGTCGAGTGAAAAAGGAGGGATGGGGAGTCTCTTATGGTGTTTAGGTTGATGTTTCTTGGAATGGCCTTGGTTGCAGGGTGTGGCGACTCCATCTGCAAGAGGAGGATGGAGATAGCCCCCGGGCTCACGATGGAGTATTACACTCTATACCATTCACGGATTGTCTCAAGGAAGTATGGTGTAGTGGCAGAGGGATGGCTTTCCTTGTCGTTTTGTGAATATGGAATTGATATTTCGGGAGGCGATAAGGGCGTATATGTGGATATGCTCAGGAACGTCCTGGATGAAAGCGTTGAGACGCGGAGACGGGTGGCATCAGGATGTACTAATGTGTTTGATGTCGCTTCGGCAATGGGCATATTCTCGAAAGAGCCCCACAGAGAGTTCCTTGCCATGATGAAGGCCCTTAAGGGCAGGGTCAGGGAAAGGCAGCGGCAGGATGGAGTTCGGCCCCTATGATGCACGGAAGTCATCCTTAAGGGCAAGGGAGAGCCTACCATGGAGCGAGTTGTCAGGTTACTTCTGCTTTTTCAGACGATTATCCTTGCTGAGGCGGCGTTTGGCCGTAATGCGCATGGATCGCGCATGGGGTTTGCCGTGGTGAAGTCGGGTGCCTTTGTCTGTATGGTTTCGATGCTGTTTTGTGGTTGCCGATACCTTCCCGAGGTTTTTGGACTGATGCTTGCTTTTTTGAATCTTCCCTCCATGCATATGAAAAAGGAAGGAAACGTTGCCGCAAACCTGTCATTTCTGTCATGGATATCAATGGCCGTTTTTCTTTTGTCTTTACTTCGCCATAGGTTCATGCAGACGTAAAAGGCTGGCCAATGGCCTGCCCAAATCTGATTATGATGGATGCCATTCTGAGATATTCCTTCGGCTTCGGCAACCCGAACCACGCGGCGGCGCTCGCGTGTGCGCTCCTGCCGCTGTGCTGGGGGTGGCGGCGCGCGGCGTGGGCCGGTCGCACGCTTTCCGCCGCGCTCTTCGCGGCAGTCCTGCTCACGCAGTCGCGCACGGGCGTCATCGTCGCCGCCCTCGAATGGGCCGCGTGGCTGCTACTTTCGGCATGGAACAGCCGGGTCGTGCGCCGGCCATCCTCATCCACCCCGAAGGGTACTCTCCGCCGCCGTCACGTGTCCGCCTCGGCGGCCCTGCGGCTCATGGCTCCGCCCGTGGCGGTCGCCGCCATCGCGCTGTGGCGGATGTGGCCGCGACTCTCGCTCGACGGCTCGATCCTGAACCGCCCCCTCATCTGGCTCTCCGGGCTGAGGCTGTTCGCCGCCAACCCGGACGGCGTGGGCCTCGGCAACTCGGGCACACTCGCCTCCGCGTACCTGCTGCCCGACCGCATCCCCGAGATCCGCACCCTCGTCGGCTCGCACCTCACCCTCATCGCCGAGTGCGGGTGGATCGCCGGATGGGCGTGGCTCGCGTCCGTCCTCCTTGCCCTGTGCGGCGTCCGGCGCAGCCCGCGCATCGGCGTCGCGTTCGCGGGCCTCGCCCTCTCGGCGTGCTCGTCCACGGTCTTCGACTGGCCCGTGCTCTTCGGCCTCGCGGCGCATGGCCGGCCTGGCCTCCATGGCCTGTTCCTCTCCTGGTTAACGCTCGCGCTCTTCGCCGCCTTCGGCGCGTGGCTCGTCGCCTCCGGCCTCCGCGCCGCCTCCCCGCGCGGGGCATTCCGCCGCATCCTTGCCTCCGCCGCCGTCTCCGGGATGCTCGTGTTCGCGGCCACACTCGTGCCGCCGGGGGACGCCCCGCGCGTCCAGGGCGGCTACGCCGTCTCCGGCGACGCGCCCCGGACGCTTGCGCTGTACGGTGCGTCGTGGCGTCTCCGCGAGGTCCGCGCCCGCGCTGGCGCGGACGCGGCGATAACCGTCCGCCCCGCCACGCGCTTTCCGCGCGACCTCGATCTCCAGTCCGTCCGCCGCGTCCTGCTCTTCGGCAGCTGCCGCGAGTGGGCATACCTCGTCCCGAAAGGCATACCCGTCACGTGCGTGGACGACTGACAGCCCCCGCCCTTGCGCTCTTCGCCCTGCCGCTGGCGTGGCCCGCCCCCGCCCTCGCGGACGGCCCCGCCTCCGCAGGGCCTGAGATAGGCTGCATGGAGGTCGCGACGCGCGCGCCGAATAATCCGCTCGTGAAGGTCTGGTACCGCGTCCCGCAGGGCTACACCCCCGCCCGTCGCGGGCGGTGGCGCGTGCTAGTCCTCTTCGGCGGACGCAACTGCGACGGCCGCCCGGAGGTCTCCGGCAGGCTCGGCTGGGACTCGTGGGCGGACATGAACGGCGTGTTCCTCGTCGCCCCCACGCTGAGGGACGACGCCTACTGGGACCCGAAAGCATGGTCGGGACGTGCCCTCATCGATGCGCTCGACGCCATCTCCGCCAGATTCCGCGTCTCTACGAAAGGCCTTCTCATGTATGGCTACTCCGCCGGAAGCCAGGCGTCGAACCTCTTCCCCGCGTGGAGGCCCGACCTCTGCCGGGCGTACGCGAGCCACGCCTGCGGCGTGTTCCACCGGCCGTCCGCGAGGATGCGCGGCGTCGCGGCGCTAGTCACCTGCGGCGACGCGGACACGGCGAGGTACGTGATAGGCCGCCGCTTCGCGGACTCGTGCCGCAGGGCGGACGTCCCCGTGGTGTGGAGGTCGTTCCCGAACCGCCCGCACGACGTCCCGGAAGGGTCTGTGCGCCTCGCGAAGGCGTTCCTCGCGCACCACCACTGGGCGCACCCGGAGGACCTTGGCGGCGGCGACGCCCCGCCGCCCGCAGTCGCGGCGTTCGTGGGTGACGATGCGGACGGCGCGTACTACCCGTCCGGATCGCCGGAGGCGGACGGCGTGATGCCGGAGGACCGTGTGGATCTCCCCTCGGAGGAGGTCGCCGCCGCGTGGGGCGTCCCCGGCCTCCGCGCCGGAGCGCGGGCATCTGCCGCCCGCTTGACGTCCGAGACGGTGTGCGGCGTGGAGGCCGTGTTCGCCGTGCCGGAGGGCGTCCGCGCCGACTCGCGCATCCTCGTCCTTCTCGGCGGGAGGGGGTGGGACGGGCGCAGGTCGCTGCGCGAGCTCGGCTTCGCGGAGTGGGCCGCAGGGCGGGGCTGGTGCGTCGTCGCGCCGTCGTTCCCGGCGGAGATGTGCCGCGAGCCGGTTGCCGGCGCCGCCGAGGCCCTGCGGCGCATGGTGGGGACGCTCCGCGAGAGGCATTCGCTGCGTCCGCTCCCGGCGTTCGTGTTCGGCTACTCGGCGGGAGGGCAGCTCGCCGCGCTCATCCAGTCCGCCCCGCCGTTCCCCGTCGCGGCGTGGGGCGCGGTCGGGTGCGGCGTGTTCCCGGAGCCGCCCCGTGGCGGGCCTCCCGCGCTCGTCGCGTGCGGGGTGGGGGACTCGGCGCGGTTCCGCATCGGGCGGACGTTCGCGTGCCGCTACCGGGAGGCGGGCGGCATGCTGCTCTGGAGGCCGCACGCGGGGGGCCACGAGCCTGACGCGGCGTCGCTCGCCCTCGCGAGGGAGCTCTTCGCGGCGGTCGCGGACGGCGCCCGGTGTGCGGCGTGGGGCGAGGACGACACGCGGCGCGTCATGTCGCGCGAGGCGATCGACCCGGAGTTCCTGAACCCGCTCTTCAACGCCCGCATAGCCGACCTATGGCGGAGGGATGCGCCGTGAGCCTCTGGACTGCAGGCGAGTCGTTGCAGCCATTCAGGGAACCGGCCATCGCCTGGTCCCGCGCCGGCGCGGACTGGTCGAGGTCTCGATGTCGGGAATTAGAGGTGTATCTTGTGGTGAACAGACACCTCTACACACTGTAAAAGAAAATTACAAAAAAGGAAAAGATATGCATCATCTGCTGCTACCGGTCATTCTCGGAAGCCTGTCGGTCTCGGCGGGGACGGTCTTCACGCGCGAAAAGGCCGGCGCGATCTGGCAGGACGGGCTCTTCATCGGCGACGGACGCACGGGGGCGATGGCCTATGCGCCATCCGGCCTCGAATGGACGATCAACCGCAACGACGTCTTCGACGCGCGCGTCTGGCGCACGGCCTACGAGCCGCATGCGGACGTCATGGCCTGCGTCGCCACGAACGATGGACACTCCGTCGCCTACCTCGGAAATCTGGAACGCGCACGGACGCAGGGCTATCCCGACAGTGGCGACAAGCTGACGCTCTCGCTTTCGGCGGCGATCCTGAGGATCCGCTTCTGGCCGGGCCTCGGCTGGTCGATGCCGGCCGTGCCGCCGACGCGGCAGGAGATAGACACGCGGACGGGCGAGCTGCACGAGGCGCTGACGTCGCCGAAGATGACGCCTGAGGCGATCTCCCTCATCGAGCGCACGCGCGACGTGATGGCGGTTTCGCTGAGGGACAGCGGCGCACCGAACCGTCTGGCGATCATCGAGCTCATGCGTCCGGAGGACGTGCGCTTCGAGCCGTTGCCGTTCGTGTGGAAGGACGCGGGCGGCGTCGCCGTCTTCACGCAGGGGCTGCCGGGCGGCGGCGCGTACGCCGTCGCGATGTCCGCCGCCGCGCCGCCCGCGTTCGTCGGCCGCACGGCGAAGGTGACGACGACCTGCGGACGGGCCGTGTTCCTCGCCGTGCGCACGACGCGGGACGCGGCGGACCCGGCGGCGGAGGCCGTCGCGGCCGTACGGGCGGCCGAGAAGGACGGGTTCGAGGTCGTGCGCGGCGCGAACCGCGCGTGGTGGCGGGAGTTCTGGGAGAGGGGGGCGCGCGCGACGTTCACGTCCGACGAGACGCTGGATACGCAGTGGAACTATTCCCTCTACGCGCTCGCGGCGCAGTTCGGCGGCACGCCGATGCCGGCCCTGAACGGCCTCGCCTACGGGCCGCTCGACGGGGCGAACGGCGGCGTCGGCTCGAACTGCTACGTCCACGACCAGAACGTGCAGATCCCGATGATGCCGTTCTTTCCCCTTGGCCACGCCGAGTTCGTGAAGCCGTTCGTGAAGACATACGAGCAGGTCCTCGGCGAGCTGGAGCGTCGCACGAAGGAATGCTTCGGCGAGAAGGCCGAGGGAGCCTACCTGCCGCTCAACATGAACCAGAACGGCGTCGAGCATCCGATCGCGGACTACCGCTACACGCTCTGCGGCGGCGCCTATTCGGGGCTTGTGCTCGCGCAGGCGTGGTGGTACACGTGCGACGAGGCGATCCTTAAGGAGGTATATCCGCTGCTCAAGAAGTTCATCCGATTCTACACGTCGACGATGACGCGGGACGCGGCGGGGACGTACCACTTCCTCTGGTCGGTGCCGCCTGAGATCTTCACGGGTACGACGGACGAGACGGCGATTGTCGCGTGCCTGAAGCCCTGCCTCGAAACGGCCGTGGAGGCGGCGCGGAGGTTCGGCTGCGACGATGCGGAATGCGCGCTATGGGAGGACGTGCTGGCGCACTATCCGAAGCTCGCGAAGCATTCCTCAGGCGGCTGGTGGTGCGGGCCTGAGATCCCCGATGACCACTACATGTACGGTGGACACCTCTTCTACCCGTTCTTTCCCGCCGAGTCCGACACGGACGTGGCGACGGCGAAGAGGACGCTCGACTACCACCGCAACCTGGGCGTCGAGGTCTCGTGGGAGACGGACGAGCCGCATCCCGTGCACGAATGGAGCGCACTGTACTCGGGGATTGCGACGATCCGCCTCTACGGCGGCGACCGGGGCTGGAAGGAGCTTACGGACTTCCTCGCCGGGTTCGCCAAGCCGAACGGCCTCTTCTCGCACAATCCGATCCTCGTCACCGACCTCACCCCCGAGCGGATCCGCGCGAACCTCGCGAAGGCACCGAGGCTCGTGCGCCGCAATTACCGCGGAAAGCTGGTCAAGTTCGGGCGCGGCGGGCCGAACGACCTCGTCTATTCGGCCGACTGCAAGGCATTCGTCGCGCCGGTGCTGGAGGGCGGCGCGGCGTTCCTGATGCTCGCGTCCGAATCGCTCTGCCAGAGCTGGGGCGGCGAGATCCGCATCTTCCCGTCCGTGCCGAAGGGCTTTTCGGGACGCTTCGAGAACTTCCGCGTGCGCGGCGGCTACCGCGTCTCGGCGGAGATGAGGGACGGCAAGGTCGTAGACTTCGAGCTCCTCGGCGCGGCGAAGGGCGACCGTATCAAGGTGAGCTGTCCGACCGACCCTGACTTCGTGCAGCTGCCCGGCGAGCCGGCGTGGAAGAGGCCCATCGGCTGTGCGCCGTTCCCGGACGCGCTTTCGGCCTTCGTATTCCTTAACTGGACGCTCGTGTCGGCCGAGACGCTGGCCGAAACGGTCGGCGCGAGGGCGGCGGACATCCGGCGGATCGCGGCGGAGATGGGGTTGGATCCGATGGCGGACGTCCCGACTGACTGGAGGCGCGGCGGCTACGTGACGATACTCCGCCGCAACTGGCAGCTCGTGCCGTATGCCCAGCTGCTGAAGCTCGTCGGGATGACGCGCCGCGAACTGCGCCATGCGCTCATGTACGACGACTTCCTGCTGACGAAGCTGGGTGCGGACAAGCCGGCCGCCGCGCGCCTTGTCTGGTCGGCGGATGCGGAGGCGCGCGGACGCACGGCGCGGCAGCGGCTGAAGGCCACCTTGGAGGAGGAGGGCGTGAAGATTGCCGATCCGGCGGAAGAGCCGCGCTTCGCGTTCATGCGCCGCCTGGCGGAGGTTCCCGCGTCGATGGAGGGGCAGACGGTCGCCGCCGGCGGCGGACGCTTCCGCCGGAAGCTCATCTTCCCCTACTGTGCGGACTACGGCGACGTGCTCGCCGATCCGGAGGCGGCGAGCTGCAGCGAGGGGCTGGTCGCGCGCCTCGCGTCCTGCGGCGTGGATGCGCTGTGGTTCCATGTCGTTCTCGCCGGGCTTTCGACGGACCCCAAATACCCCGAATGGCGCGGCGAGGCTCAGCGTCGCCGCAGGGCGCTGAAGAGGCTCGTCGCGCGGGCGGCGAAATATGGCGTGAAGGTCTTTCTTTACATCAACGAGCCGCGCGAACAGCCGTCGTCGTTCTTCGACGTTCCGGGGCGCGAGGGCATGAGGGGCACGGCGGACCGGCGGCCGGGCGCGAACTTCAACATGATGTGCACGGCGGATCCGGCGACGCTCGCTTGGCTGAAGGGCTGCCTCGCGAGCCTGTTCGCCGACGTGAAGGGACTCGGCGGCGTATTCACGATCACGATGAGCGAGACGCCGACGCACTGCCTGTCAAACTTCAGCAAGCGACAGGATGCCTGCCCGAAGTGCCGCGACAGGCCGGTGGAACAGATCGTCGCGCAGGTGAATCGCGCGATCGCGGACGGTGTCCGGGCGGGCGATCCGCAGGCGGAGGTGTGGTTCTATGACACCGGCTGGGAGCGCGGCGGGGTTGACCGGCGCGTCATCCCCCTGTTGCCGAAGGAGGGCGAACTGCTCGTATGGAGCGAGAAGGGGATGCCGTTCGAGCAGGCGGGGCGGACGCGGCACGTTAGCGAGTACTCGATCTCGCATCCAGGCCCGAGCGGGAAGACGCTGTCGCTCTGGCGGCTGGCGGAGTCGTGCGGACTCAAGACGGTCGCCAAGCTCCAGGTAAACTGCTCGTGGGAACTCGGGTCCGTACCCTACCTGCCGGCGATGGATCTCGTCGCGGAGCACGCCGCGAATCTCGCGGCGTCGCCCGTCGAGAGCGTCATGCTCTCCTGGTCGCAGGGCGGATGCCCGTCGCCGAACCTCGCGCTGTTCAACGAGTTCCGGCGCGGCGACGATGCGAAAGCAGTCCTGGACCGCACGGCGGAGCGCTTCTACGGCAAGGCCACCTCCGCCGCGCGGAGGGCCTGGACGGCGTACAGCGAGGGCTTCCGCAACTACCCGATCGAATGGCAGACGGTCTACTACGCGCCAGTCCAGATGGGCCCCGCGAATCTCCTCTACGCGACGAAGACGGGCTATCCGGCGACCATGATCAACACGCCGTATGACGACTTCGCCGCCTGGTCGCAGGGGTATGCGGACAACCGTCAGGGCTGGATCGAGCAGATGAGGCTCTGTGCCGAGGGATTCGAGCGCGGCGACCGGCTCTGGCGGGACGTCATCGCGTCCGCCGACGGCGAGGCGCGGTCGCGCGCCGAACGGGAGGGCATCGTATTCCGCGCGGCGACGCTTACCCTGCGCACGTGCGTAGACCAGGCGGAATTCATCTGCGCGCGGGACCGCGGCGACCGGGTGGAGATGAAGAGGCGCGCGGCGGCGGAACTCGAGACGGCGAAGGAGATGCTGGGGCTCGTCCGCGTCGAGAGCGCACTCGGCTACGAGGCATCGAACCGCTACCTCTACGTGCCGAACGACCTGCTCGCGAAGATCCTGAACTGCCGTTCGATCATTGATGCGCCCTGCGGCGCTGCGCGAGAGCTTCCGGTCGCGCGGTAGGGGCTTCAGAACCCGGTCGTGACGGCGGCGCTTCGGTTCATCGTCCTCCAGGTAGTGGCCGGGATGCCTTTGGCGGCGGCGAAGGCGCGAGAGAAGTATTCGAGGGACGCGAACCCCGAGCGGGACGCGATTTCCTTGACGGGGAGGGCCGTCGCCTCCAGCAGGCGGCAGGCTTCGGCGATGCGCGACTCCGCAATCACGGTCTGGACGGTCTGCCCGAACAGTTCCCTGAATCGCCTCTCGACGAGCGTACGGGAAAAGCCGACATGGACGAATACATCCGAAGCGGAGATGCCTTCGGATACGTTCGTCTTGATGAACCGATATGCTTCGGTGATCCAGCCTGGCGTTCCGGGCATGGTGTCGGTGGACGCCCTTGCGACAATGCCCTTGGGTGGCACTATGCGATTTGGCGGCCTTGTCCCGGCGGGCGCATCGAGAAGTGCCGCCAATGTGTCGGCGGCGGTACGGCCGATCATGGCGGCGTCCGGGTCTATGCTCGACAGGCGCGGCGAGGTGAACATGCAGTATATCGGGTCGTCGTCCACGCCGAGCATCGCGATGTCGCCGGGGACGTCGAGCGACAGCTCGCGGCAGATCGAGCGCACCTGCGATGCCCGCAGGTCGTCGCAGCAGAAGACGCCGATAGGCTTCGGAATCCTCAAGAGCCAATCCGCGAGATCGTCCGTGTCTGGCGGCGATTCGAGGCGGTTGCCGAGAAGGAAGTCCCGCCCAAATCGGTTCCTCTTGCGGAGTGGCGGACGGTATATCGCCGGACGGAAGCCCTGCGCCTCAAGGCATTGCGCGAACGAGTTCCGCCTCCGGTCGGAAAACGCGACGCGCCTGTATCCGCAGAACGCGAAGTTCGCGAAATGGTGGGCGAGCAGATGCTCTGCGGCCATCCGGCCGATCGCGTCCGCATCTGTCCTGACCGTGGCGAAACCGGGGTCCGGAACGACGCACAGGCAATCGACGACCGGGCGGCCGGATGCCGCAAGCGCGGCGGCGGATGCGGTGTCGGCAATGCGGCATATCCATGCGTCGAACGCCTTGGCCTCCTTGGGCGTGACCGGCGCCGGCTCCATGAGCGAGAGCTCCCAGTCCGGGTGCCTTTCGGCCACATCGGCGACGCCGCCGATGAAGGATCGTCCGTAGGCGCTTGAACGCTCCGCCATTACCGCGACCTGTCGTTTTTCCGTCATGCCGCTGGAGTATACCAAAAAAGGGGGAAGGATGTTGCGTATTATTTAAGCGAATTGTATAAAGTACAGTTGTGCAAGGAATGGCGGTGTGGTAACATTTGCCCCACAAAAGGAGAAAGAGAAATGACGTACAAAAAACTTTTGACGGAGAAGGAACGCGCGAAGGAAGTGCGCGTGATAAACGCGCTCGAGCCTGACGAGGTGATCAGGCGGGCCAATGGCCAGCTCGTGATCTTCGATACGCTTGACGAGGTCTATGATTATCTCGCAGAAGAGATGGTGAAGGAGTTCGCCAAGGCGGCGAAGGGCAAGAAGGTCGTGAACTTCATCATGCCGGTCGGGCCGACGCAGCCATACCGCCTCATGGCCGAGAAGATCAACTACCGCAACCTCCCGCTCAGGAACGTGAGGTTCTTCTTCATGGACGAGTATGTCGATGACGAGAAGGACGAACTGATCCCGATGACAAACCCGCTCTCGTTCCGCGGGCAGATAGGCCCA
>CAVFWS010000062.1:2376-10818 GCA_963626295.1 Clostridium sp. CAG:138 | reverse complement strand
TGGTGGAAATGGACCGACTCGGTGGCGTCGGGCTGTTCCAACTGCTTTTTTTAGGCTAAAATGACTAAATCTCCAAATGCAATCGCAAATCGCAAATCGCAAATCGTAAATTCTCAAAATGCAATCGCAAATCGCAAATTCTTCAATCGAGATACTTCTCGAAGTCGCCGCGGTCCGTCGTCTCCCGCCAGGCCTCCACGCCGAACCTGCGGCATTCCGCCGCCCATGCGCGGAAAGCCTCGTCCCGCGAACCCTCGAGATTCCAGTCCTCCCAGCTCACGAGCTTCATGTGGTCGAAGGAAAGCCTCTCGCGGCGCAGCCGTTCGGCGTATGGTCCGCCCGCCCGCTCCGCAGCGGCGATCGCCCGGTCCAGCGAATCCGCCGCCGACAGCGCCGTCGCGCGGTCCATGAAGTTCGTGACCGTAAGGTGGTAGCACCCCACCTTGACCCCCTTCGCCGCCGCCTGCGCCCCGGCCCCGTCCACGATGTCGCGGCACTTCCGCACGTGCGGCGCGGCGGCCTCGCCGTAGTAGCCTCGGATGAACGCGTCGCGGAGCTCGCGGGCGTCGCGATGCGGATCCCACAGCAGATGGGCTATCACCCAGTGCTCGAGCGCGGCGAACGAACCCGCAGAGCAGAGCGCGTCGCCCTGCTCGAATACGCCCGTCACGCCGGATTCTGCGAAAAGCCGCAGGTTCGGACCCAGCACGTCGAGGTTCGGATGGGGCATCATGTACGAGACGAAGTCCGTAGTGTAGTCCCAGATGTAAAGCCTGCCCGGCGCGATCTTCCCCCATTCCCTCAGGTCGGCGAGGAAGTCGTCGTCCAGGCCGGACGTGGCGATCGGCGCGTTGAACGCGCACTCGATGTCGCAAAGGCGCACCGTCACGTTCTTGCGCGGACGCGTCAGCCGGGGCGGCTTGCGCGTGAAGCGGTAGGCGAAGGTGTCCACCGTCACGGACGGGAATTCGCGCTCCACGGCCTCGGCAACGCGGTTGGCGAACCTGAGGTACAGCCCGGAGATGGCCCCCTCCTCCGCGATCACCGCACGGCAGCGCTCGCAGTCGCACGGCTCCGCCCAGTCGTTCTGGCTCACCGAGATGAAATCCACGGCATGGTCCGCGCGCAAGCGGCGAAGCGTCTCCGCGACGTACGCCTCGGCCATCTCGCCGTTCGTGAGGCACAGCTGCTTGGGCACGCGCTTGCCGCCGATCTCCGAATACCATTCCGGATGCGCCCCGAAATGCTTCGCGGGCGGCAGCGTCTCGAAGTGGGAATGGTATGCCGAGCCGCGAGACTCGAAGTAGTAGAGCCGATGGTCTCCCCCCTTCTCCTTCGGGATGAACTCCATCGGGGAGTACATGAAGCGCGTGCGGGACGAGAAGTTGCCCTTCATGCGCACCTTGAAGTCGGCGTTGAAGCCGTCGCGGTAGTACGTCTCGCGATAGCGGAATACCGGCGCATGGCGAATTGCGCGAGCGACTGGCGGCATCGATTCAAGTGAGGGATATTCCGACTCCGTGGAAGTCCACCACCGCACTCCGCATACGTCCTCGAGATACGTGTCCACCGCGTATATCGGCCCGCGCACCGGATCGCCGGCGAGCGCGACCGAGCCGTCCGGCATGGGCGACACGAGTATCTCGTCCGGACGCCACGCCTCCGGGGCAAGCGGCGCGGCGGCGGCCGTGGCGCCAACGTAGAAGTTGCGCTCCCCGGAAGGCGCATCCCGCTCGGAAACGACGCGGGGCGCCTCGCCCGTCAGGCGAAGGGCCGCGTCCCTCAACTCGTTCGCCGCGGTCCGCTCGACGTCGGTCGGAGCGTCCGGCAGGACGATGGCGGCAAGGCATAGCGCCGCAAGTGCAGTGGCTTCCATGGTCAGCGGATGGTGTAGCAGACGCGGAAGCCGGTGCCGTCGGACTTCACCCACATCTGGCTGTAGCTGCGGGACGCGCATCGGCAGTCCGCGGCCGCCGACTTCCAGGAGCCTCCGCGCAGCGCGCGGTTGTTGGCGGTCCCGAACTTGTCCTTCGCGGGGCCTGCGGGATCAAGCGCAATGCCCTCCTCATAGTAGTTGTACATGTCCATGCACAGCTCGGCGACGTTGCCGAGCATGTCGTAGAACCCCCACGCATTCGGCCTGTAGCTGCCTACCCGCGCCGTGCCCGCATCGGTGCCGCACGTGGCGAAATCCGGGGTGGTTTTCCCGTCGATGAGCCCGCCGTTGAGCGCATACCGCCCAAGCGCGTCGAGCGCCTCGCAGACGCCAAGCTCATTTGTGGCCATCGCAGACCCGTCGTAGAGCGCGGAGACGCTCCCCGCCCGGCAGGCGTACTCCCACTGCGCCTCGGTGGGGAGCGCGAGCCTGCAGTTCATCCCCGTGACTGCGCGCAGCTTGCCGAAGAACTTGCCGGTTCCGGATTGATAGGCGACCTCCTCGTCGTCGTCTGGCCATTTGTTGTCAAGGAGGTTGTCGGCCCAGCGGATGCTGTCCATGGGGCGGGTCGCGGAAACGGTCTTGTTCGAGAACGCCGCGACGCTTGCGCTGCCGCACACCTTGGCGTACTGCGCCTGCGTGACCTCGAACACGCCGAGGTAGTAGTCGTCGCTCAGCTGCGTGATCCGAATCCCGTCGATCCTGTCGGACGAAGACACTCCGGGCTCGTCGGTCGGTGCGCCCATGCGGAACGTCCGCCCCGATGCGCGCACGAGCCTCATCACGAGGCTGTTGGTGCGGTACTCGTCGGCCCCTATCCCGAGCGGGAGGGCATCCTCCGATTCGTAGTAGCGGCGCTCCTGCGTGCCGTCCAGCGCGAGTACCATGTAGTCCGGCGGCTCCTGCTCCGTCCAGGCCGTGACTCTGGCCCCGACCTTCAGCGACGCGACCGCAGGGTCTACCCACCCGGACGGCGGCTGCCACTCGATGGTCCTTCCCGTCCCGGCCGTCACGAGCCTGTTCACGTCGCCCGCCATCGCGCGCAGGGGCACGGCCCCCACCGAGGCGCCGTTGGTCGTTATGTCGGCGGTGACGATCGCGTCCCCTCCCGACAGGGTGTACGTCACCACTACCTTGCGGTCGCTCCACACCTGGCGGACGGTAACGTCCGACACCGTAGGAACGGCGGCGGCGGAAACGGACAGCATCGCGAAAACCGGAAACATCTTCGAACTCTTCATCTTTATCCCTCCTGTGCTTGAACGCCTATCGTATGGTTATCACCATGGCCGGCGCGTGCGTACCAACGTCTATCTCGGAAGATGCGGCGGTCGATGCGCCTCCGGCGAGCGAAATGGCTGACGAGACGGAAGCCTCCGCGACGGACGTTGGCGCATAGCCCGTCGTCGTCCAATAGTCCGTCTGCGAATCCGAACCGTACGGCGCAAGTTCGTTCACCGAACCCGAACCTTCGCCCGTGTCGCCGTCGCCAAGGCCGTACGCGACACGGAAGCCGGCGGTTTTTGAGGAAGTCCAGGCCTGGACATTCGCCCGCGCCGCGCTGCGGCAGGCGGCCGGAACGGAATTGAATGCCCCGCCGCGAACCACGCGAAAAGAATAGTTCTCTCTGCCCTCGCTGAACGGACGGCCAAGGGGATCGACCGAGACCGAATCGGCGGCATTCGTGTAGGCGGCGCAGGCATCGAGGCACATTTCCCCGACGTTGCCGAGCATGTCGTACAGACCCCACTCATTCGGACTGTAGCTTCCTACCCGCGCCGTGGCCCATTCCGCAGAGCAGTCTGCCGACGGGTCGGCCGCCTTTGTGTCGATGTTGACCATCCCTCCGTTGTACCTGTTGCGGGCAATGGCGTCGAGCGACTCCGAGCGGACGCCTTGCGCGGACAATGCTGTCCCATCGTAGAAGGCAGTCCCGCGCCCCGCCCGGCAGGCGTACTCCCACTGCGCCTCTGTGGGGAGGTCGAGGAGAAGCCCCAGCCCCGTGAAGGTGCGCAGCATCCCAAAGAACTTCCACCCTTCCGATGCGTGCCGCGTCTCGGCGGAATCGGATGTCGGGGCGCCGGCGTCGCGGATCTGTGCAAACTGACAGTATTCCGCGGGACGTGTCGCCCAATCGTCCGCATTCCCCTGGTAGTATGAGCCGTTCTTCCCGTAGACGCGCTTGAGCTGCGCCTGCGTGACCTCGAACACGCCGAGGTAGTAGTCGTGGGTCAGGCGGACAAGGTGATTGGACTCCATCGCCGTGTCGCGCCCGATCTCGCCTTCCGGGGATCCCATGCGCCACGTGACGCCCCGTGCGGGGATTTTCCGCAGCACCATCTTGTCCGTGCGGTAGACGTCGCTCTCGATCCCTTCGGGAAGAGAGCCTTCGTCCGGATACCATTGCGGCGTCTTCCCGGCGGTCTTGTCGAGGTCTATGGCCATGTATGGCGGCGGCGCGGCGAGGCTCCAGGCGGTCAGCGCCGCCCGCATGGGAAGGGAGGCGAGGCCGTCGGCGCAAAACGACGGGTCCGGGCGCCACATGGCCTTGAGCGACGTCCCGGCCGCGACCCTGCGGTTCACCGCCCCGACGAGCAGGCGCTGCGCCTTGCCCCCGACAGACACCCACGCGCCGGAGGCATCCGCGAGCGTGTTCGTCTGGATGTCCATCGTCACGATCGCGTCTCCGCCGCTGAGGTCGTAGGTGATCATGACCTTGCGGAAGCCGGCGACGCCGCTGACCTCCACGTTATCCACAACAGGTGCGGCAAGCGCGATCTCCGCGCCTATTGCCGCAGCCGTCATCAACGATAGCTTCATTTTTCCCCTCCTTGTTCCTCTTTCGGTTTTGTGAACGGTAGATTCTTCAGTCCCTCGCCTGCGGCAGGACTGCACACAAGCGGCGCGCTGGACGACTGGTATGCCACCCCGTCCCTGTCCGCGAGGGACACCTCCACATCGTATCTGCCCTGCGCCAGCGGCGAGGCGAGGCGGAGCGCGCCCTTCGCGTCCGCATGGCGAAGGTCGCATACTGACTCCGCCACGATTCCCCCGGCGGCATCCCTGAGGCGCACTCTCGCGGGGACGCCCGAAGCCGGGATGTCGCCGACGATCTGCGCGCGCCACCTGACCTCCATCGCGCCCGCCCACGACACGAACGGCGCAAGCGAGATCAGGAGCGGCTTCCCCACGCCTATGAGGGAGGCGTTCCTCACGTCAAACTCAAGCACGTCTCCGTGCGAATAGTCCCGCTCGAGGAAGTACCAGCGCATGGAGATGACGTGGGCCTTTTCCTCGTCCGATAGGCCGAGACCGGAAAGCGGGATCATGATGCTGTGCCACTGGTCCGCGGCAAGGTTGCAGGGGACGCCGGAAAGCCCTTTCGTCACCGTGCCGCCGTCCGCCGTTCGGCTCGTGAAGAGGATGGCGTGCGGCCATTTCGCCGCATCGTCCGCGCAGCGGTTGGACCTCACGCGCATCTCGTACGAGAGGAACGCATATGGCGTCACGTCCAGTTGGCCGTCCTTCCCCGAGGCCAGCCTTGCCATGAGCGATGGCGAGCCGCACTTGTATCCGGCGGGGTTGCCCGCGCGCTCTAAGTCCACGGATATAGTGCAGTGGACGCTGCCGTCGGCCTCCGCGCGCACCCTGCACTCGTCCTCGGACGGATAGAACGCCGCCGGGGGCACCGGCCGCCGCACAAGCCGCCCCGCCCTCTCCTCGCGGGCAAGGAAGTCCAGCGCCTCCGCCTTCCCGGGATGCCATTTGAGGCCCGGCAGGACGGACGGGCATTCCGCCGCCGCGTTCGTCTCCGCCAGTCGCGCCGCCTCCACGATCATCGCGGCGACCCTTGCGCGGGCGGAATCGAACATCGCGTCCCCCCAGTGGTTTGCCGCCAGGTATTTCGGCTCGGCGGGCACGGAGTCGTACAGCTCCTGGAGCAGCGCCTTCGCCTCGGCAGGCCCGCCGCGCCGGAGCACGGCATCCTGGAGCGTGTATATGTAGTCGCCGTCGACCGCGCCGGCGAAGATCGCCTCCCAGAACCACGATACCCACTCCGTGCCGTCGGGCTTCAGCGCCGCCAGCCCGTCGGCGAGCTGCGGGATCTTGGCCTTGCGCCGGGGCGCGGAGTTCCAGCTCCACGCCCACGGCACGATGGTGGTGTCGGCCATCTTCCAGGCGCCGAATCCCCACGTCATGCGTCCGCCACGCGACTGCGTGGGCGCGTCCTTGATCTCGAAGGCGTTGTGGTTCGGGTAGCACCAGTGCTCCGCCTTTCCGCTGGCCGCAAGCTCGGCCGGCGACACGAAGTACTGGTCGCACCACACGTCGACGTACGGGGAAAGCGCCGCCTCGAGCTTCGGGTCGCGCGCAGACCACGACGTCACGAACAGCCTGAAGCCCGCATCCTTGAGGGTGCGGAAGAGCCGGGATACGTACGGCGCGCTCGACGGATACGGCTCATCCGCCCCTATGACGAAAAGCTCGGGACGGCCCTTGGCCTTCCATTCGTCAAGGAATGTGCGGCCAAGCCGCCCGATGTGGTCGAAGAACGCGTCCGGCGGCATTGGAGTCGCGTTCTTCGCATACGCCTTGCCCGTGTAATGCCGGTAGAGCTTCCCCACGAACCCAAGCAGCGCGATGTAGCGGCGGGGCGGCAAGCCGCCCGCCGCCAGCCATTTCGCCTCGATCTCATCGAGGTCCGCCGCGAAGAGGCGGTCCGCCGCCGCATCATGGTTGACGTAGATGGTGCCGGGGATGTCGAAGCCGTACTCGACGGTCCCTGCGACGTCGTAGTACCTGTTGACGTAGGCCGTGCGGAAGCGGTTCGGGTCGGACTTCAGCTCGAACGGCAGCACGTCAAGCGAGAACGGAAGCTCGCGCACCGTCTGGCGCAGCGCGTCCCCAAGCCGGACGACGCCGTGACGCCGCCCCGGGGCCGCATCTTTCGGGACGCGCATCGTAAGCACGTAGCGGAGCGGCTCGCCGCGGCGCAGTGGCGTCCTCGCAGAAGGCACGAGGTATGCGGGGCCGACCCGGTACTTGCCGCGCACCTGGTAGTGGTCGTAGACGAAGGGGGCGTAGGTGACCTGCTCGAGCCTCGCGGCGAACGGGGTCTCCGCGACTGCGGCAAAGCCGACGATGTCGCGGCCGGGATAGACCGCGAAGTTTAGCTGCGCGCGCTCCCCCCGGGCCGCAAAGGCGTGCAGGCTTTCCACCCGCTCGCCGTCCTGTGGACGGGTCTCGCGGTAGACCGGCTCCGTGATCGGACGGGCGAACACAAGGAATCCGTCCTCCCGCTCCCGCGCCGTGAGCGAAGGTTCGGCGACCGCATCCACGAACGGGTACTCCCTCCAGTCGGCCGGCATCGCCCCGGACGGGACGGGCTCATCGGGACGTTCCGCAACCGGAGTAGTGAAAGGCTTCGCCGACAGGACACCCCCAACGGCAATCGCGCAGACGTATGATACAGATGGTCGCATTCGCACTCGTCACCCCACAATGGTGGCAAACGCGGCCGATTATACCAAAATGATTTTTTTTTCAACAAGACAGTACTGGGGATTTGCGACTCGATTGCATTTGGGAATTGGGGCATTTGGTGGTTTATTTGCGGTCATCCCGCGCGACGCACACCGAGGGCTGCGGCGAGGAGCAGCCTGAGGGCATGGTCGATGGCCGCTGCGCGAATTGCGGCGCGGTCGCCCTGAAACACACGCCTCTCGGTCTCCACTCCATTCGCCGTCGCAAGGCCGAACCAGACGAGTCCGACAGGCTTGTCTGCGCTTCCGCCGCCGGGTCCGGCGATGCCGGTGACCGACACGGCGATATCCGTCTTGAGCAGCCGCCTCGCTCCGCGAGCCATCGCCTCCGCGCATTCCGCCGAGACCGCCCCCCTGGTATCGAGCACTTCCTGCGGGACCCCAAGCACGTTTCGCTTCACGGAGTTGTCGTAGCTTATCACTCCGCCCCAGAACGCCGCGCTGGAGCCTGCGACGTCCGTTATCGCGCTCCCCACGCCGCCGCCAGTGCACGACTCTGCCGTCGCGCACGTCATCTTCCTTTCGGAAAGCTCCCTTACCAAGGTCTCTGCCAGTCTCATCGCGCACCAATCCCCATGGAACCTCTTCACGGCATTCCCCTATCTCTTCGGCAACGGCCACGCCGCGAAGGAAAGCCCGGCATACGGCATGTTCCGCGAAAGCGACATGAACGACGACGGATCGACCGTGCGGTTGGCCTGAAGGTCTATGACCGTCTCGCCGTCAGGCTCCTCGCCGATCAGGCGGGCCGGACCCTCGGTCCAGCGCTTCGCCCACTCGTTCACGTCCATGCCCTCGTCCTCGACCATCACCCTGTAGGTTATGGCGACGGCGGTCTCCAGCCCTATGATTCCGTTCGCCGATCCGACGAATCCGCCGCGCTTCGCCGCCGCAGGATGCGGCGCGTGATCCGTCGCCAGGATCCCAAGCGTGCCATCCTTCACCGCCGCACGGATTGCCGCG
>CAVFWS010000062.1:0-2335 GCA_963626295.1 Clostridium sp. CAG:138 | reverse complement strand
GTCTTCCGGATTGCCGAGCGGCGGGGCCATCTTCCAGTTGGCGTCGTTGTCCGGTATGTCGTCGCAGGAAAGCAGGAGATGGTGCGGGGTGGCCTCGCCGGTCACGGGGAGCCCCTCCCCCTGCGCCTCGCGTATGAGGTCTACCGTCCTTGCGCACGATATGTGCTGGATGTGGAGCGCACAGCCCGTTTCGCGGCACAGTCCTATGTCACGGCGCACAGCCTCGACCTCCGCATCGGGCGCCATGACGGGCAAGCCAAACGCGCGGGCTACGCGGCAATCCCTGATCACGCCATCGCGAAGCAGCGACGGCACGACGGCGTGCTGCATGACGGGCTTGCCGAGCGCCGCCGCGCGGCGCATCGCCTCGCGCATCACATTCCCATCGGAAACGAACGAACCGTCATCGGTGAAAGCGACCGCGCCGGCCTCGGCGAGGCGTTCGAGATCCGCGACCTCGCGTCCGAGCCTTCCGCGGGTGATGCAGGCCGCCGGCGCGATCCTCACCGGGAGCGAACCGTCTTCGATCTGTTCGCGCAGCCACGCCACGCTGTCGCCGGCAGGCGTGGTGTTCGGCATCGTGGTGACGCACACGAAGCCGCCGGCCGCGGCGGCGGCGGCCCCCGTCGCCCGGGTTTCCGCCTGCGGCATTCCGGGGTCGCGGAAGTGCACGTGCAGGTCCCTAAAGCCCTTGAATCTCAAGTACCGTTCGTTCATCATTGCGATTTCAATTTACGATTTTTCGATTTGCGATTGCATTTGGAGATTTGTAAAATGACCGTGTAGAAGTGTAGAAGATGTAGATTTTAGGGATTAGATTCTAAGCTTGCCATTACCGATCGCAGTAAACTGCGCCCCTCCCGCGCAACCTTCTGCGGCGATTTCGATGAAATCGCCGCTACCACGCCCGCCATCCTGCGATGCCAAATGACCATATGCAATCGTAAATCTCAAATCCAACCTCCTGCCAAATCTTCAAATCCTCAAATGGCAAAATGCAATCGTAAATCGCAAATCTCCTACCAAATCCTCAAATGGCAAAATGCAATCGCAAATCGCAAATCGCAAATCCAACCTCCTACCCCTGAACCCCAATCAGTATATCCTGTTCTCGCATCCGTCGATCAGGCGGCGAATGTTCGCCTTGTGCCTGTAGATGGCGGCGGCCGCCACGAGCGTCACGGTGACGCATAGCGGCAGGTTGCGCCACCCCTGTCCGCCAATCCACGGGAACCACACGCTCACGGCGAGAAACGCCGCCGCAAGGCAGCTGCCGAGCGATATGTAGTGGGAAAGCCACACCGTGACGGCGAATATCCCGAACGCAATCAGCACAAGCGCAGGCAGAAGTCCAAGAAGCATCCCGAAACCGGTAGCCACGCCCTTCCCGCCCCTGAACTTCATGAAGCACGTGAACATGTGCCCGGCCACCGCCATGAGGCCTACGGCAAGCGGGAGGTGCATGTCGCCGCCGAAATGCCGGGCAAGCGCCACAGGGACGAGCCCCTTCAGGAAATCGCAGAGGAACGCGAGGAGGCCCCACTTCTTGCCGACTGTCCTGTACACGTTTGTCGCGCCTATGTTCTTGGACCCTACGGTGCGGACGTCGACGCCACGCATCTTGCCGATCAGGAACCCGAACGGGATGGATCCGACAAGATATGCGGATAGCAGCCATGCCGCCCAAAGCAACGCCTTCTCCATATCTTAAGCCAACCTTTCTTGCGATGTCAACACACACGGTCTTCACGCCACCCTGCGGCATGGCGCACAAACCGCAAATCGCCCCGAATTATAGCACACAACCCCGCTGCGCGGGAAATCCCGCACCTCCATGCCGGCAATTGCAATTCAAGAGGGTGAATCATCAGCTGTGCATTCACGGTCAGAAGATCATAAATGCGCATTTGCGTTTCTTGGGAAGCGAGGTGCTGCCCGAATGAGAGATAGTGTCTTGATCCGAAAAAGGCCAACATTACAATGTTGCTTGCCAAAAAACTGAAGATCACGCCTGAGCAGGCCATAGATGTCCTATATGCATCAGAAACGAACCGTATTTTGACCGAGAGGCGGTGCGGTCTTCACCTAATGAGCAATCGCGCGATTGTAAGGGACTGGATCAAAGAGATGGCCCATCCCTCCACTGGCCAGGAAGGCACACTCAAATGACCGTGGAATTCATCGTCGGGGAATCTTGGCGGAGGTCAAACAAAAAGCGGGCATGAAACAGACATTAGCCGTGATAGGGGGGGTACCTTCAATTGCCATTGGTTGCAACCGCAAGGCGCTCGCGGGCGCATCGCTCCCATGCCACGACGCGCATTTCCCGGATACG
>CAVFWS010000061.1:0-11072 GCA_963626295.1 Clostridium sp. CAG:138 | reverse complement strand
ACGCATGGGTCGCATACCAGACCGGCTACCTCAAGGCGCACTACCCGGCGGAGTTCATGTGCGCCCAGATATCGTCGGAAATCGGGAACTTCGACAAACTGCCCGGATTCGTCGCCGAGGCGGCCGCGATGGGGCTTGAGGTGCGCAGCCCCGACGTCAACAGCAGCTTCGCGCGGTTCACCCCGGTGAAGGGCGAGAGGGCGATCCGCTACGGCCTTGCGGGGATAAAGGGCGTCGGCGCCTCGGCGGCGGACGCCATTGTCGAGGAGAGGGAGAGGAACGGCCCGTACAGGGGCTTCTTGGATTTCTGCGTCCGCCTCGGCGGCGCAGTGACTGGTCCGGACGGCAGGAAGGGCCCTGCGCCATTGAACCGCCGGGTCGTAGAGAACCTGGCGCGATGCGGCGCATTCGATTCGTTTTCCGCCGCAGACCCTTCCTTCCACCGGGCGCGCTACTTCAACAACGCCGAATTCGCGTTGCGCCGCGCCGCCGAACTCGCCAAGGAAAGGGGCAGCTCGCAGGGCAGCTTCTTCGACGTCCTCGACGCAAGCGTCGACACCACCGTGACCGACGACGACCTCGCGGATTGCCCGCGCTGGCTTGCCGCCGAGAACTTCCGTCTCGAGCGCGAGCTGCTTGGGATGTACCTCACCGGACATCCCCTCGGCGCGTATGAGCATCTGCTTGGCGAACTGTCCACGTTCTCCATCGGCAAGCCCCCGCACATCCCGATGATGGAGGAGGTGCGTTCCGAGCGTCAGTTGCGCGTTCCAGTGCGTTTGGGCGGACTCCTGAAGTCCTGCCAGGTGAGGATGTCCAAGCCTAAAGGCCCGGAAGGGGAGCCGAAGCCATGGGCGATCCTCCAGATTGACGACAGCCACGATGAGATGGAGGCCTTGGCTTTCGCGGCAAGCTACGAGAAGATGAAGGATTGGATGCCCGGCGCCGTCGAAACCCCTGTGCTTGTGTGTGGGGAGCTCCTGCACCGCATGGATCGCGCCACGCATGAGGAGGAGGAGGGGCTGCAGTTCCTGCTGAGGGAGGCCTATCCGCTATCGGACGGCATCGCCACGTTCTCCAACTATCTCCATGTGGATCTGCGCTACGAGGATCCAGGATTGGCTGACATGATGAAGTCGATCGCGGATCTCGCCATGTCCAACCCTGGTGGATTGCCGCTGCGCATGAACCTGAATTACGCCGACGGCACTGTTGTGTCCGTAGGGCTTGAAGGTGGTGGGGTCCTGCCGTCCGAGAGGTTCCTGTCGGAACTTGGGAAGCTGGTGGGCGACTGCCCTTGGGGCTTGGACGTAAAACCCGACATATTCGCCGTCCCTCAGCCGCAGAAGCGCTGGAGCCGCTGATCCCCCGTCATACTTTGATGGTGACGATCTTGCGGATGAGGAGCCATCCGGCAAGAACCAGCAGGGAGGCGGCGAGAACGCACATCAGGCCTTTCATGGAGGTGAGGAACGGGATCATCATCCCCGGCTTCATCATCGTCATTATCGTGCAGAGCGCGACAGGCATCAGCGATACGATGAGTCCCTGGAGCCTGCCTTGTGCGGTGAGTGTGCGCACCTTGCGCTCGATCCGCATCCGCCCCCTGATCGTGGTCGATATGCTGTCGAATATCTCCGTGAGGTTGCCGCCGGTTCTGCGCGCTATGTCGATCGCGGTGGTCACGAGCGTAAGGTCGTCCGACCCGATGCGCCTCTCCATGGAGGCGAGCGCGTCATCGAAGCTCATGCCGACCCTCATTTGCTGGAGGAATAGCGCGAATTCGTCCGAGATGGGGTGCAGGTCCGCTTCGGCGACGGACTCGAACGCCTGTGATATGGAGAATCCTGCCCGGAGGGCGTTGGACATGGTGCTGAGGGCCTCCGGCAGTTGTTCGTCCAGCTTCTGCACGTACCGCGCGTTCAGCCATTTCGCGTATGCGGTCTTGCCCCGCCGCCCCGCATCGATGTCCATCTTCATCAGGATGAAGGCCACTATGCCGCCGATGCAGATTGATGCGGCCGAGATTATGGCGATTTCCGTCATCACGGCTGGAATATCCCCGGATCGAGGCTCATGCCCCTGTACCTGAGCGTGTCGAAGAATGTCGGCATCGCGCCTGTCGGCTTGAATTCGCCGAGGATCTTGCCGTTCTCGTCGATGCCGGTCTGCTTGAACGTGAACAGGTCCTGCATGACGATCTGCTGCCCCTCGAGTCCCGTCACTTCCGTTATGGCCGTCACCTTCCGCGAGCCGTCCGCAAGGCGGGATTCGTGCACGATTATGTCGATCGCGCTTGCGATCTGCTCGCGGATGGCGCGGGAGGGAAGCTCCATGCCGCTCATCAGCACCATCGTCTCAAGGCGCGAGACCACGTCCCGCGGCGAGTTCGCGTGAACCGTCGTCAGCGATCCGTCGTGACCTGTGTTCATGGCCTGAAGCATGTCCAGGGCTTCGCCGCCTCGGCATTCGCCCACGATGATGCGGTCCGGCCTCATGCGCAGACAGTTCTTCACAAGGTCGCGGATCGTCACGGCCCCCTTGCCTTCGACATTCGGCGGACGCGCCTCAAGGCGGACTACATGCGGCTGCTCGAGCTTGAGTTCCGCCGCGTCCTCCACCGTCACGATGCGCTCCGTCGGCGGGATGAATGAGGACAGGAGATTCAGCAGCGTCGTCTTGCCGGAGCCTGTCCCTCCGGCCACGACTATGTTCTTCCGCAGCTTCACGCATACGTCGAGGAACGCTGCCGCATTTGCGCTCCAGGTCCCGAAGCGGATGAAATCCTCGACCGTGAGCTTCTTCTTCGCGAATTTACGTATCGTTATGGATGGCCCGGACAGGGAGAGGGGCGGGATTATCGCATTCACGCGCGATCCGTCGCCCAGCCTCGCGTCCACATACGGCTGGGACTCGTCTATGCGCCGCCCAAGCGGGGCCACGATCCGCTCGATGATCGCGAGTACGCTCGCGTCGTCCGAGAACTGGAGGTCGGTGAGCTGGAGGCGTCCTCCCCGCTCCACGTAGACCTGGTGCGGACCGTTCACCATTATCTCGTTCACGCTGTCGTCCGCCAGCAGGTCCTCAAGCGGGCCGAGCCGCAGCGCCTCGTCGAAGACTTCCTTCTTTATCCGCTCCGGATCGATCGCTCTGGGCAGCTTGCCGCTCTTTTCGACCTCGGCCACGATCTCGGATATCTTTTCCCTTGCCTGCCTCTCCAGCCCATCGCGATCTATTCCCGAAGCGCTCAGCCGTTTCAGGTCCATCCTTGCTATGAGTTCTTTCTGGATCTGTTCCCTTACCTTGCGCCTAAGGCTGGCGAGCGGATCTGGCTTCTGCTCGGTCGTCGCCATGTCGGGGGATGGGGTTTCCCGCGGCGCATTCTTTTCTTCGCCTGCGGGCGGAGCGGGATTGGCTTCCTCGGAAGGGACATCCCTTGAGATGCGCATCAGGGTGTTGCCTATCTGCACGATGGAATCGTCGGAGAGCGGCACGATCCCGCTTATCTGCTTCCCGTTTATGTATGTGCCGTTTGCGCTCTTGAGGTCTTCTATCGATGCCGTTCCGTTGCGCACGACAACGAGCGCGTGGCGTTCCGACACGTCTGCGTACGGCAGTCGTACCTTTGCCGCATTCCCTCGGCCGATTATGTACGCGCCATCGGCCAGTGATTCGGTCACGGGCTGCTGCTCGCCAGACTTTATTAGTGTGAGCGTCATGGGTCTCGCTTTATTTTGTCACCTTCATCTGTCGCTTGAGGTTCAGTTCCTCGATCTCGGACCGTATCTTTGCGAAATCGACCTGAGGAAGTTCCTTCTCGAACGTGACGTCGCTGCGGTTTCGGAGCGAAAGCGACAGACGCCCCCTCATCTGCTCCGCGAACGCGAGCATCTCCGCCTCGCGCGGGGTCACTTCGAGAGTGACCGTGGAGTACGATCCGTTGGGGGTGTCGCCGTCCCTGCCCGCCATCTTCGCGGTGATTTTCCCCGTTGCGAGCACGAGGACGTTCTGCAGTATCGTGCAGGTGACGAGCGAGGACTGGTCCCTCTTCCCGGATTCGTCGCTCGGGAACGTGAACGTGCCGATCACGTCCACATGGTCGTTGGGGTTCACCATGCCTGTGACGGATGCCGCGCCTGTGGCGTTTATCGACACGGCCCTCATTCCCTTCTTTATCATGGCGGCGAGTCCTACGGTTCTCGGATTGCCGCCTTCGATGTCCGCCCAGAATAGCACCTCTCCCTTGTTGTGCCCGAGAAGGACCCTTCTCCCGATAACGTCTCCGAGGTTCTCCATCGTGAGAGCCTGTCCCCTAAGCCCTGTCTTCGGCACGATTATCGTTCCAAGCTGTCCCTTTGAGATTACCGTCCCTCCCGGCACGTTCTCGGCATAGCACAGCACTTCCATCACCCCGAATCGCTTCTCGAATCGGGTCTTCATGTCCGCGATTTCCGAATCCTTTGAGGACAGGTATAGCCTCGTGAGCATGGCTGCGATCAGTCCCGCCACCACGGCGGCAATCAAGACGATTTTCTGTTTCATGGCCTTATTGTACCATATTTGGATTTGGGTTTGCTATAGGGTGGCGCCTGCGGTACGCGCCGTTATTGTCAGTACCGTTGGCCCGTAGCCGTCATCGGTCGATTCGGCGGCCTGCATCGCGTGCACGGCGGCGACGGCAGAAGGGACCGTCTCGTCGCCGACCGTGAACAGCCGTGCGTCGTCGGCGCAGATGCGGTGCAGTCGCCACCCCGCGCCGGACATCGTTCCCGTCGCGCGGGCGATGGCCTCGCCCGGCGAAAGGAACGTACGCGCAGAGACGAATTCCGAAGTGCCGGCCCGGTTGGAATAGCGCAGGGTCTCCGTCGCGCCGGCGATGCTCGGAATGCGTACGGTCTCGTAGGTGGTCAGGTTCGCCGCAGGCATGTGCATCTTCTCGGAGAAGTGGCCTGATGTCGCGTCGCCGTCCATGAGCAGATCGGGGATGTCGGACGCGAATTCCTCCTGCCTTTCGGCGCTGTACGTCCCGGCCTCTGACGCTATCGATGCGCCCCCCGCCTCTTCCCTAACTTCCTTGAGGAGGCCGAAGTTCTCGAGGAGTATCGGCAGGAACTCCACGGTGGCCATTATGATCAGGGTCATGGCGAGCAGTGCGATCACGAATTCCGCCATGGCCTGACCCGAACGTCGCCCATGCTCAGATCCCATACGACGTCCCTCCTCCGCGTTCCGTGCCATGCCTCGTCGGCGGACAGCATCCGTCCGCGTCCGTGTGCCCGTGGTCCGCATACCATTTTTCCGCCGCGCTCCTGAACTCCTCCCCATGGAACACGTCGAGAAGGCCCCCGTACGCGGTCGTCCCGCCGCCCTGCCCGAGAAGCCCCGTCAGCGCCTGCACGTGTCCTATGCTCGACATCCCCCGCCGCCCGGTCGCGGCGCCGAACGCGAATGGGACGAGCCTCGCCCGGTCGAACGACGGAAGTATCAGCGCGGGCCCGGAGTCGGTGACTCTGTTCCCCCGGACGCTGCCGAGCGCCTTTGCCGCCGCAAGCGCGGCTATGCTGTTCGTCTGCGCGGCGACGGACGAGAGCGCGACGGAGCCCTCGATCCTCACGGTCGCCGCGCCGCCGGCCGTGTCGTAGCGCCTCTGGAGCGGCGTAAGCCAGGGAAACCGCGAGAAGCCCAGCTCGTCGGGCAGCTCGCGCCATTCGTCAGGGTCGTATGCGCCCCAGGCGTATTCCGCGAACAGGCTCGCGTTCTCCATGAGCCTGGTCCCTTGGACGGCCTCGTCGCACCCGCATTCATGCGCGAGAGCGACAAGCGTCCCGATGTTGGCCGCGTAGCCGACACCGCCCTCAAGGCGCATCCCTATGCTGCCGAAGCAGGCGTTGACCGTGTCGGAAAGGAGTATGTCTTCGGGGTCCGGGGCGCCGGACTGTATCGAAGGGAGTCCGTGCGAGCCGTTCGAGTAGCGCACGCAGAGCGCGCGGAAGTCCCGGTTCCGTATCGCATCGTAGAAGTCCGGGTCGACCCGAGGGTCGACCGCCCCCGCCTTCAGGATGGCGGCATTGTCTACGCCTGCGCGGATGCCATCCTGAAGGACCACGTCGACCATCCTCCTGTATTCGTCGTCCATGAACTCGGCGGCGATCCGGGTCGCCGCCGTCATGTCGTAGGACACGGCCGCGCCATTGGCCCTGGCGATGTCGTTTGCGGCCTTGAATCCCGCAGTGGGTCCCATGCGCGCGACGCTTCGCTGGAGCGCCACGATTCCTGCGATCGCGTTTCTGTTCGATTCGCATATGGCCGCCATGTGCGCGATGTTGAGGTCCCCGATTACGTTCAGCGTCAGCCCCTGCCACCGGGCGAGCGCGAGCGCACTCGCGTCGGCGGCGTTCTGCAGGCGTATCTTCGAGCGAGACGACGTGAATATGTCGATGTTCAGCGAGAAGAGTAGCGCGAGCCCCGCGAGGATGAACACGAGGAATATCGCCATCTGGCCGCCTCTTCTGTCGTCGCCGCTCATTGCAGGTAGCTCTTGTAGTGCGCCTCGGCTGTGCCTGTCGCGGAGATCGGCGCGTACTCGCTTAGGCCGGAGTCGGATGTCCCCGTCAGCATTCCAATGCCGTCGATGCGTGGCCTGCGCTGCGTCACGGTCGCGGTCGTTCTCGATGTGTCCGAGGAGCACTCCACGGAGGTGTTCCCGTCCTGCCAAAGCTCGAACTCGAGGATCGCGTCCGCCTGGGCCTCGTATTCGCTTGCGAGGTAGTCGCCCATGCGCACGTAGCGCTCGCCGGACGACAGCGCCGCGTCGCCGCCCTGCGCGGATGGCGTGAGGCATCTTCCGGCGGCGGGCATCGTCGAGAGGCGGGCGATCTTCCGCAGCATGAAATCGTTGTATCCGACCGCGCGGGCGCGGGCGCATTTCACGGACGCGTTCTCGACGAGCAGCTTCGCCCGCATCTGGTCGGACAGGTTGAACATCGCCAGAAATACGATGAGCACGACGATCATTGCGATTGTCGTCTCGATCATGGCCTGGCCGGATCTCGCGCGATGGACCGTCATAGCCGCTCTGAGCATATAACGTCTGTCGTGTGGACGGCCACGCTTGCCGGGGCCCTCATGAAATGGTACGCCGCCCAGGCTGCCGCGAGCAGGAGCGTGAACACGAGTATGTACTCGAGCGCCGCCTGCCCGCTTCGGCGCTTGCTGCGTCTTGCTGTGGCATGGCCCCGCACGGCATGGACGGCTTAGTTCTCGCCAAGCCTCTTTATGGTGTCTTCGCTTATGTTCTCGGCGGCATTCTTGGCGTTTTCCCCCTCCTCGGTGGAGATCGCCTCTGTCGCCCCAGCCACCTTCTTGGCCGTGGCCCTGCCGAAATACGTGAACACCGCAATGAGCGATATGGCTATCAGGGCGACGATGATTATGTATTCGAGCATCGTCTGGCCCTTTTTGCTTTTCCTGGTCATCATGATCGTGAGCCTCCTTTTGTCATATGTGAGGTGGCGTCTCGCTGGACGCCGCTTCAATCGGCTTTGGCAGATATTATAGCAGATAACGAGCCGTCCTTGAGCGAATAATTTTCGACGGTGGCGCGTACGATGGATCTGCGCTCGGCCTCCCCGCGCAGCGCACACCTCAGGTACTCGTCAGTGCGCCCGTTGCCGCCCCGCTCCACGCACACGGCAACTGTCTCGCCGACGAGCGCGCGCGCGAATTCCAGACGGTTGCGCAGTCCGATGGATTCTATCTCCCTTGCGCGGCGGCGGCGCACTTCTGCGGGGACTGCGCCCGGTAGCGTTGCCGCTTCTGTTCCGGGACGCTCTGAATAAGGGAATACGTGAAGGTGTATGAACGGGGAGTGGACGGTTTCCTGCGCAGGGCGGCGGAATGCGGCATCGTCCGCATTAAGGCTCGCAGTCACGAAGCGTTTTGTCGCCTCGTGGTCCGGATCCGATTCGCCCGGGAATCCCGCTATGATGTCCGCCCCGAGCGCCAGTCGCGGGCCAAGGCGGCGACACGCCTCGGCGCAGAAGGATAGGACTTGCCCTGATGTGTACGGCCGCCGCATGAGCTTCAGGATCCTGTCGGAGCCGGATTGCAGCGACAGGTGCAGGAACCTGCATATGTTGGCGGATTCTTCCATCGCATCCAGGATGCAGTCGTCGCATATCCCCGGCTCTATCGAGCCAAGGCGGATCCGGTGTCCGGGCGATTCGAGGGACGCCAGCGCGGTCGCGAGCTCCGCGATGCCCCGCCCCTCTGACCTGTAGAGGCAAAGGTTGCACCCGGTCAGGACGATCTCCCTGAACCCAGCCGCGAGGAATGCGCGGGCGCGCTCGAGCACGGTGTGGAAGGGGATGGACGTTGGCATTCCGCGAAACGACGGGACGATGCAGTACGAGCATCTTCCGGAGCATCCGTCCTGTACCTTCAGGTATGCCCTTGAAAGGGCATAGTGGTCGGTTGACGGGGCCGTGTCCGGCATGGGGGCATATGTCGCATCTGACGTTGTCTCGGTTTGTCGTACCATTGAACCGTGTTCCGAAAATCCTTGTTGTGGGGCCATTCGAATCGGTGCGTCTGGCGCGCTGACGGGCAAACGTTCTGCTGTTTGCTTTTCCGGCTTGAGGCATCCTGTCACTTTGACGAGTGCGCGGGGGAACCGCAGCCGCAGTTGCGCGATGGACCTCTCGCAGTCATGCTGCGCCTTTGCCGTCACTGAGCAGCCGCGAACTATGATCAGGTCAGGATCGGCTTGCGGATGCGCAGCGCGGAGAGATCCGATCTCCCATCCGGATGCGGCATACCTTGATTCGATGTCGAGCGCTTCGGCCTTGTTCAGCCTGCATCCGAAAGTCACGAACGCAACGCGCTTTCGTTTGTGTCCACAATCGGCCCCCGTGCACTCGCCATTCGTCCGCTCGTTCGGGTTTTCATGGGTCGAGAATGGCTTACGGGTCAATGTAGGCTCCAAAGCCGTTGCAGATCCTGAGCTTGCAAGATTCACGCCCTTTGCCTTTCGTTGCATCTTTGCTATTCGTTGCATTTAAGGTATCGCATAGTTGCATTTATCCTAAAAATCGCAGTTGAATCTGCCTGTTCTTCAGATAATTTAACACAGAGGCACAGAGACACAGAGAAATTGGAACTTAATCCCATTCTGTTGCTGTTTATCCGATTCACACTTTGGGTGAAAGAACCTGTATTCCGTTTTCCTTCGATAAGTTTGCATTTCAATCAAAATCTCTGTGCCTTTGTGTCTCCGTGCCTCTGTGTTAGAAATCCAACTGCTTTTTTTAGGTTTATTGCTTCGGCAATCGAATATTGCGAGCCACAAGGCGCACAAGACCTTTGCGGCCTTTGCGTTCCTTGCGGCAAAGATCACCACATTTCGTTGCCGCATCTATTTCGTTGCCGCATCTATAAAGTGTCGCCTTCCATCACCCGTATGGACATTCTCGCCCATATGAATCTTCTCTCCCCCGCGCAAACCCTGCCTCGCCGTGAGCATCACCCCAAGCAGCCTTCTTCTCCAAACAGATTTAGTCCGCACTGTAATCTTATTTTCGTAGAACCGCTTCCATTCCGCAAGCATGTTCGCGTCTTCAATGGCATTTGGATCGGTCAAGTGCCTCAATTTATGCACCAGCCTTGTTTGATTTCGCCTGCCGGAATTCGTGAGACCGATTATTTCACGGTAGATTGCCGCTGCCTTCAGTCTGCGCAGATCGGAGAGTTCAAGGTTGTCGGCTCCATCCGGGCCAATTGCATCTTGCCCGTTTTGCCGCCTGCTTGTGTGCGCTCCCTTGGTTGTGCATCCAGACAGACCTTCGTCTCGCGAATCGCCGCGCAACGCGCATCTGCCTTTGGTGATGTAGCATCCTTTTCCCCGATCTACTGCATCGCCTTTTGACTTCGGCAGGATTTCGTCCGCATCATGATCTTGTAAATCATATCCTTCGCGTTTCTCCGGTTCGCTTTCTGCATTACTGATGCGGACCTTGGCGACATTGCCATTTGGCATCACGGAGGATAGCGGCACAGGGTCCTTCAGTCCGATGATCTGGCGCATCCGTTTCGCAGTCGCCTTGTGCGCCATGACGGTCTTGTATTTCAGGTAGAGAGCAGGGATGTTCATCTGAAGCCAGCCCTTGATGCCGGCTCTCCTGCCGATGATGACGCCGCCGTCATGTACAAGGCTGTTGTCCACATAGCATTCCAGATCTTCCAGAAGGCTTCCGAAGCGTAGCATGGCCTCGCTCGAGTCCTTCACTTTTATCCAGGCATCAAGTATCTGCTCCTTGGTTGGGCAGGGGTTGCTTGAGCTTCTTCTCTTGATCTTTCGCCGCTCCGTCGCAAGGGCGAGCCTTCGCTTCCTTTCCATTTCGTAATACGCAGGGCGCATCGCGATGTGCTTTGCGCGGGCGATTCGTCGGGTGAGTTCCTTCCTTATTGCGTTCATTGCCGACCATGCCATGTCTCCGAGCATAAGGAACGGCTCCAGCGACGGATGGATCGCTCGCCGTCGGGAGAGTAGCCTGTCGGCTTCCTCCATTGAAAGGCCAGTGCGGCGGCAGAATGCTACACGACCTTCGGTCATTTCGCACAGGTCGCCGAAGGCCCTCCCCCGGCTGATTCGTTTCCTGCGCTCCTTGCGGTCCCGCTCCGCGTATATCGCCTCTTCCACCGGTCTGTATTTGGCTTGCCATTCTTCGAATTTGCGCAAGGCTTCTTTTTCCGCCGCGCTCCTTATGCGCTGAAAAGCCCCAGCCAGTCCATTTTCGGACTGTTGCGTCTTGCATATGTCGCTCGCGGTGGCCTTTGTGGCATCGCGCCTTTTGGTCTTGCTGGTTGTGCTTGTCATGAATGTCCCTCCAGGTGGCATTGGCGGGAATGGTAGCAAAAGCGGACGGTGAAAACAAGATTATTATGCGGACTAAATCTTATTGCGGAAGCGGTGGTGGTGTGGTGGGGTAGGATGCGTGTCGGAGTGATGAGGGACGGTGTACGCAGATGAGGCTGAGATGGTGGTGTGATGGGGTGGGGCTGCGTCCGCGTGTCGG
>CAVFWS010000060.1:5950-11649 GCA_963626295.1 Clostridium sp. CAG:138 | reverse complement strand
GGACAAGATCCACATGTTCATCAACGCGCACGGCTACGAGCTTGGGCGCGAGGAGGAGTACTACACCGAGCTGTACAACTCGATCAAGTCCAACGGCCATACGTTCGGCCTCGACTCGGAATGGCAGAACAAGTCGACCGACACCGCCTACTTCGGGTGGATGGTATACCGCATCATGAGGGCGCTGCAGTACCTGAAGTCGTTCCCGGAGTGGAACGGCAGGGACCTCATCGCCAGCGGCGGCTCCATGGGCGGGCTGCAGACGATGTGGGCGGCCGGCATCGACCCGGACGTGACCGTCGCGAGGCCGAGCATCCCGTGGTGCTGCGACATGGGCGGACGGCAGTCAATGAAGCGCAACTATTCCGGATGGGGCGTGGCCGAGACGGAGGCGCTGCGCTATTTCGACCCGGTGAACTTCGCGAAGCGCGTGAGCCCGAAGTGCCGGGTGGAGATTACCCGGGCGGGCCTCGGGGACTACTGCTGCCCGCCGAGCGGCGTGGCGATCCTCTACAACAACCTCAAATGCCCGAAGAAGATCAACTGGGTGCAGGGGTCTACGCATGGATACGTGCCGACAGAGAGGCACCAGGCGTTCTCCCTCACCGGGAACGGGTGGACGGAAGAGTGAAAAGCATGGATGCGGATGATAGAGGTGTGGGTGTAGTGGAGGCCAAGAGCCTTCGGCTCAGGCTTCCGGAAGGGGGCTTCAGGCTTCGCACGGGCGGCATCCTGAAGCAGATAGACGTCGCGTACGAGGAATGCGGCGCGATGCGTCCCGAGATGGACAATGTGGTGTTCATATGCCATGCGCTCACGGGCGACGCCCATGTGGCCGGGATAAGGCCGGGCGAGACGAATCCGAGCGGATGGTGGGAGGGCATGGTTGGCCCGGGACGCGCCATCGACACCAGCCGCTACCACGTGATATGCGCGAACGTGCTCGGCGGATGCAGCGGAACCACAGGCCCGTCGTCCATGAACCCCGATACCGGCAGGCCGTACGGCAGCGCGTTCCCGCGCTACGACTTCTCCGACGCGGTGGACGTGTACCGCATGCTCCTTGCGCAGCTCGGCGTGAAGCACCTTGCCGCGCTGATAGGCGGCAGCTACGGCGGGATGCAGGTCATGGACTGGATCACACGATGCCCGGGCGAGACGGATCGGGCGTGCGTGATAGCGTCCTCGGCCTCCCTCAACACGCAGGCTCTCGCCTATGACGTGGTGGGGCGCAGCGCAATCACGGACGACCCGGACTGGCGGAACGGCGACTACTACGACGTCGGCGACGGGCACGGCCCGAAGCGCGGCCTCGCCTCCGCGCGCCAGCTCGCCCACATAACGTACCTTTCCCGCGACCTGCTGCAGGAGAAGTTCCACCGCGAGCTCCAGAGCAACTGGCTCGAGGAGCCCGACGAGCTCAAGGACCGCAGGGTGCGGGACTTCCGCACGTTCTTCCAGATCGAGAGCTACCTCGTATACCAGGCGGACAAGTTCCTGAAGCGGTTTGACGCGAACAGCTACCTTCACATAACGAGGTCGATGGATCTCTTCGACGCCAGTGCGCCTTACGGATCCCTTGACGCGGCGTGCGCCCGCGTGACGTGCAAGACGCTTGTCGTGTCCCTCTCCGGGGACGTGCTTTTCGCGGAATGGCAGTCGCGCGACATCGTGGAGTCGCTGATACGCGGCGGCAAGGAGGTGAGCTACTGCCACCTTGAGATAGGCACGGGGCACGATGCGTTCCTCACCCACATCGACGACCTCTCGCGCCTTGTCGGCGGATTCCTCGGCACGCGCAAGCCCGATGTCACGCCGGCCCAGGAGCGTCAGCATGCGGCGGTGCTGTCCATGGTTCGGGACGGCGCCCACGTGATCGACATAGGATGCGGCGACGGGACGCTCCTCAACGTGCTCAGGAAGAACCGCCACGTGACGGGGGACGGCGTGGAGATCGACGTCACGGAGTTCGAGGAGGCCGTGGCGGACGGCAACACCCTGCTGTGGGAGGACGCCGACGAGGGCATATCGCTCGTCCCGGACGGGCACTACGACATGGCGATATGCTCGGAGACGCTCCAGGTGGTGAAGAACCCGCGCGGCCTCCTGCACGAGGCCCTCAGGCTCGCGGACGAGGCGATCGTGTCCTTCCCCAACTTCGCGGCGTACAGGATAAGGCTCACTCTCGGCCTTGGCGGGCATCTGCCCGTATCGAAGCAGCTTCCGTTCCAGTGGTACGACACCCCGAACATCCACCTCATCACCCTCAAGGACTTCCGCAGGCTCTGCGAGAAGGAGGGGATCGAGATACTCGAGATCAAGGCAGAGTCCCGCCATCCGATTGGGAGGCTTCTGCTTGCCCTCGGATTCAAGAACCTCGGCGCTTCCCGAATAATCGCCCGCATAGCGAAGAAAAGGAAATGAGACAGATCCACTGCCGGTGAGATTCCACGGCGGAGCTTGCCTATGATGACTGCAACCGATCATGGATACGGGACGAAGGTGCGCCGCATTCGCGCAGCGCTTCTCACGGCGGTGTTCCCCGCAGCCATCTTCGCGGCCTCGCTTGCGCTCGCGCCTGCCGACAGGCTGCTGATGGCGGACAAGATGTTCGCCAAGGGGCTTCACGCGGAGGCCGCGAAGGAGTATGCCGCGCTGAGATCCGAAAGGTCGATCTCCGAGACGGACATCGAATTCAGGATCGCCGAGTGCGCCCATGCGCTCGGAAAGGATTCGGAGGCGGTGCAGACATATGAAAGGCTGCTCCGCCGTGACCTGTCCGGACAGATGCGGGCCGTGGCCCTCTATCGCGTGGCAAGCGCAAAGAACGACCCCGCAATGTTCCTTGAAAGCGAGAAGGCGGATCCCAAGGGACGCTATGCCCTCTTTGCGCGGCTCAAGCGCGCCCTCATCCTGGCGAAGGGCGACAAGCCGGAGGATCGCCGCGAGGCCACCGGGATATTCCTTGAGCTGTCCATGTCGAACGAGAAGTCCGTGGCGGAGGAGTCGATGTATGCCGCCGCGTCGCTCGCCTATGGCGACAAGCGGTGGAATGAGGCGGCAATCCTGTTCGGACGGCTCGCCAAGGCCTATCCCGGCAGCCCGCGCACGGCTGCGGCGCGTACGCCAAGGGCATGGAGCGCGTTCCTTTGCGGACGCTACACGGATTGCCTTGCCGCATGCGGGGATTCGGTCGAGGACGATCTCGCCTACCTGCGCGGCGCGGCGATGCTGGCTCTCGATAGGCGCGAGCAGGGGCTTGCCGAACTTTCAAGATATTTGGAGCTCCATCCGCAGGGACGCTATCGCGCGGCGGCCATGCTCCCGGTGCAGCGCATGAAGTTCGATGACGCCGTAAAGCGCGGAGACATCTCGGCGGCGGTGCAGGCCGCCAAGCTTGCCGCGTCGCTCTCGGATTCCCCCGGCGACGCATTGCGCCTCGCATGGGCGCACGAGCGGTCCGGCGCGTCCGCAGAGGCCCGTGCGGAGTACAGGCGCATAGCGGAGAAGTGGCCGAAGGATCCTGCCGCAGGGGAGGCCCTGTTCGCCAATGCGCTATCAGACCTTCGCGCGGAGAACTGGGCTGCGGGCGAGCTGGCTCTCGACGAGGCGCTGAAGCGGTTCCCGAACCTTCAGCGACGCAGCGAGGCGATTTACTGGAGAGGAATCGCCGCCATCCGCCTTGGACACGAGGAGGAGGGCGTTGCGCGGCTCAAGGAGGCCCTGAAGCTCGGAATATCCCTGGATCAGGCGAGGGAGGCCAATCTGCTTGTCGCCGATTCCGACGCCCGCGCGGGCAGGACGAAGGATGCCGCCGCAAGGTATGTCGGGCTGATCTCCAAGGGCGCTTCGGAGCGGATGTCCGCGATGCATCTTGCCGCCGTGCTCAGGCTGCTTGCCGATTGCGGCGAGTGGGAGGCCCTGCTCACCGGGGCCAAGGCACTGGCGGCGAGAACCGGGGATCCGGTGTTTGTGCAGACCGCTGCGGCAAGGGAAGGCCAGGCGTTGGAGGGGCTTGCCCGGTATGACGAGGCGATAGCCGCATATCGCCGGGCCTTCGCCGTAAAGGCCGAGACGGACGAAGGTTCTGCGGCGGCGTTGGCTCTCGGCCAGCTTGAGTGCCGCAGGGGCGAATACGATGCCGCCGAGCGGACGCTCGCGGATGCCGTGCTGCGCAATGCCGGCCCGGGGCGGCTTAAGGCGCGCGCCAAGGCATACCGCGCGCTCGCCGACGTGTGCCGCGCAAAGGGAGAGGCCTTGAAGGCAAAGGGATACGAGACCGTACTGAAGGAGCTGTTTGGCGATGAGGAGTAGTTCCGAGCATGGCGACCTCATCTTTTTCGCGGTGGTGGCTTCGCTCATCCTGCATGGCGTACTGATGTTCTTCGCCGCCCCTCACGTGATGAGCCGCACGGCTGGTTCGCCAGACCTCGAGGCCCGGCGTACGCACCGTCCCCCAATGGCGGTAAAGCGTTTCGAGGGCGATCCGTTCCGCGAAAGGGTGAAGTCCGTCCCGGTGTCCGACATCCCTGCCCCACGCAGCGCGCCAACGGTGTCGAAGGCGTCGGCATCGTCGGCCCCAGCTGCGGCGTATTCCGCGAGCGATGCTCCGATCCCGGCGCCGCCAGTGCTCGCTCCGCAGGTGCTGAGCGGACCGATGGATGCCCCGACGGAACTTCCCAGCCCGTCAATCCCGAGCGCCAGTGCGGTCGAGGATACTGGCTTCACCATGCCGCCCGCCGCCGATATGGATGCGGCGGCGATGGCGCCGTCGCTCCCCGCCGCGCCTCTTGCGGCGGCATCGGATGAGTCCATCATACCCGTTCCGGGGATGTCCGCCCCGGCTCCGGTGTTTACGTTGCCGGAGCTCAAGGTAGGCGATGGCGCAATGCTATGCATCGAGGCGGCGAAAAAGGCTCCGTCCGTAGAGTTCACGTTCGAGAACAAGGTGCTCGAGGAGGTGAACGAATCCTTCGTGGAGCAGGAGAAGGCCGCTGTGCGTCAACTTCTCTCCGAACAGGAAGCCTTGCCTGCGGATAGCGCAGTCAGCTGCGGGATGGTGACGTATGTCGATCCGGCAGACCCGGATTGGCGGTATTTCAAGATAACGCTCGAGCCGAAGAGGGGGCCGGATGCGCTGCCGATAGTGCCGAAGGACGCGGTGATACTGATGGACGCATCGGGCTCGATCGGCAAGGATCGACTCAAGAACTGCCGTGAGGTGGCGAAGTCGATATTGCGCTCCTGCCTGAACACGGGGGACCGCTTCAACCTCGTGGCGTTCAGGAACAGCTTCTCGTACGCATTCCGGGAGTGGCGCGAGTGCGACGCCGCCTCGTTCGCGGCGGCGGACAAATGGCTCTCGAACCTGGCCGCCCACGGAAGGACAGACGTGTTTTCCGTGATACGGTCGGTGCTGACGCTGCCGCGAGACCCGTCGCGTCCGCTGATTGCGCTTGTCGTGACCGATGGCGACGCCAACGCGGGCGTGAGCGATACCGCCGAAATACTTTCGCGCTTCACGAAGCTCAACGACGGGCTTGTCTCCGTGTACATGTATGGCGTAAAGGGCAAGGCGAACCGCGAGCTGATCGAGATACTCACGAGAGGGAACCGGGGCGAGTCGTTCATCCATACGGGCTTCAGGTTCAATGCCGGGAAGGAACTCGAATCCCTGGCCAAGGCGTTCCGCGATCCGG
>CAVFWS010000060.1:4360-5940 GCA_963626295.1 Clostridium sp. CAG:138 | reverse complement strand
GAAGAACCTTTACCGGGGCGGCCGCGTGGAGCTTCGCGGACGCTGCCCGGCATCGGTGAAGAAACTCGTGTTCACGCTTCAGGGACTTTCCGGCAAGAAGGCGTTCGAATCCCTCTATCAGCTCAACCTTGCCGCCTCGCCGACGACAGACAGGTCGCTGCGCGACGAATGGCGGGACGACCGTGCAGTGGCGATGCGTCTGCGGTTTTAGTGGGTAGATGGTATATCCATTTGCGATTTTTTGATCTGCGATTTACGATTGCATGATGAGGTTGAGAAGTTGAGAGGGTGTGGGGGTGAGAGTTTTCGATTTCATTGAGGATTTGGTAGGACGTTTTCGATGAAACCGCCGTAGAGGCACACGCGCCACAGTCTACGGGATGGGCGTACTTGTTGCGACCGTTGCCCATGCGTGACACATGTGGGCTTGGAATCGGTGGGCGCATTATGGTTGTGTAGCCCGTCGTACGCGCCATCCCGTCCCGGTAGCCTACATTGTGGCCGAGACGCGCAGGTGATGGGCAAGGAGCGGGTCGATGAGACGATAGATGCCATCGAGGCTGTCGATGCGAGAGTCGTCCACCAGGCGCCGCACAGCCGTGTTCACGGTCGAAGGCAACGGCAGGAAGTGCCGTGCGCGGTAGTCTTCGGAGAACTGGGCCACGGATTCCTGCGCGATGGCGCGGGCAACCAGGCGCTGCGACTCCGGAAGCGACTGGAAGACATTCTCGAAAAGCTCGCGCTCGGCCTCATACATGAGATCAAATCCCGCCTGCACGTCAGAACCTGTGACGTCCTTTCCCGACCGCTCGCTGACCATGCGGAAAACCCACGAACCCAGCGCCTGAAGATAGTACGGCACGTTGCCCGCCTTTTCGACCATGACGGACGCCAGCTCGGCGGAGAGCCGCATCTTGACCGACCCGAATTTCTCCACGAGAAAGGCCGCACTCTCGTCCGGCGGCGGCAGGGACAGGGAGAAGGTCTGCGCACTACGGTAAAACGGCCTCGCCGGCGCCAGGAACATGCGCTTCATCAGATGGCACTTCGATCCCAGGAACACATAGCTGATGTCGGTATGCGATTCGATGACGCTGCGCATGATCTGCTCGAACTTCGCACCAAGCCCCAGCGAAGCGACCTCCTGGAACTCGTCGAGCACGATGACCATCTGACGTCCCCTCGGACAAAGCGCCTGCGGCAATGCCAAGACTTCGCGCAACTCCTGCGCACCCATCTTTCGCGACGCGAACTGAAAGGACAGTTCGGGCGATCCGCTTTCGTCAAAGCCGAGAACGGGGCGCAGTCGCTTGAAGAGATCCGCGACATGCCGCAGAGCCGAAGCCTTTGGCGCGGCAACACGGTAGACGGCACGGGAATAGGAAAGGACAAAGTCATTGAGAGAGGCGACATCCATCAGGTTCAGGCAAACGCAGAGAACACCCTGAGACCGCAGATGCTCAACGACCTCCGCCATGAGAGACGATTTCCCGTAGCGACGGGGGCCATAGAGGACAACATTGTTGCCGCCATCAATCACGTTCAGGATGGACTTCTTGATCTCAATGCGGTCGTAGAAC
>CAVFWS010000060.1:881-4249 GCA_963626295.1 Clostridium sp. CAG:138 | reverse complement strand
GGGGCGTGGGGGGGGGGGGGGTACAGGTGTTCTATTATAGAGGCGGTTCTCCCCCAACCGCCGCCATGGTAGGTACGCAATTCATTGCGTCCGTGGCGTTGTCGGTGGTCGCAACAAGTGCGACCCTCCCGACATTTGCGCATTTCACGGAAATGCGCCCACATTCTGAAGCCTACACTATCCACTAAAACTTTCATACTTTTGCAGGGTCATTTTTACGACGGCGAGGCATCATCGCTACGGCTGACGGCGGTTGAGGACAACCGCCCTCCCAAATGGCTAAACGAATCATAAATCGTGAATAAACACATCTGCGCACTCTGCGGCTCTGCATGAGACAAGATCGAATCGTCGTCTTTGCGGCGATTTCATCGAAATCGCCCTGCCAAATCCTCAAATTCCTAAATCTTCAAATTCAATCGTAAATCGAAAAATCGCAAATCGTAAATTCACCAATGCAATCGTAAATTCTTTTAGGCTAACACAGAGCGGCCTTCGGATAGGCAGCCTTTTCTACAAAGGCTTCAGCCCGACCTCGCGCGCCAGACGGTCAAGGTCGACTTGCGTAGGGTTGGCACCCTCGCCCGCGACAGACAGCGTCTGCCAGCCGTTCGGCCCGTCGCTGTAGGTGAAGTCATAGAACGGAGCCAGCGACCAGAGGCCTTTCTCGTTCATCAGAAACGCGAAATTCTTTAGGTGGTCGTCTCGATTGTGCTCAAGGACGTTCAGTGTGGCGCGGCGGAAGAGTTCTTCTTTTGCTGAATAATCGTGCGTCAGCGCATCCGTCAGCTTGAACAGGAGTGAGTACTCGTCGCCCGGTGTACGGAAATCCGCATGGAGAAGTCCTGCCGCCGAAGCGACATGAAGCCGTCCGCCGGCATTCGTGCGGTCGAACCGTCTCGTGGCGAAGAAAGCGCCGGCCCTCGTCTCGATCAGTCGGCTCGGCATCATCGAAACGCCGGCTGCGATGGCCTTCTCGTAATAGCGGTATTCTCGAATGCCCGCATCTGCACCATCTTGGCGTGTGTTGAACTTGACGATCCAATGCTCAAAGCCAGATGGTAGAGATTCCCTCTCTGCGCAGACATCTCCCGTTTGTGGGTTGAACCCTATGAACACCTTTGGACGCGCACCGCCCGAACTGCCGCCCGCTCGGCGTACCTCCGGCAAAACATCTTCGGCCTTCCCTTCGGCAAAGCGTTCCGCTGATTCAGCAAGTGCTGCAAGGTCGGCGAATGTCGTCTCGTTCTCAAGCGGCTCCTCCGGCTCGTAGACCAAGGCGCCCATGCCATTTGTCCCTACGCAGGCAAGGCGTTCTATCACCGATGGAAGCCGTCCGAAGCGTCGCCGATAGGCGACATCGACAAGACGCCGGCCCCAGCCGTCCGGAAGCGAGTCCTCGAACACGCCAAAGGTGTCCATGTTGCCAGAACGGTCGTAGACAAGAATGCCGCTTCGGGGCGGCAGGCGAAACGGTGCCAGATTGAGCCCCGTCGCAAGGAATCCTCGGTCATATTCAAAGGCCGTGTCACGCCCCAAGTCGAAGAGGGTACCCACCTTGATTCGGTGCGTGGGCGAAAAACGAAGGGAAACCGTCAGGCGCATGACTGATCCTCCTTCTTCATGCGTACACGCTGCACGACTTTCTGTCGCGGCAAGTCTTCCAGCGAAACAGGCACGGATGCGAGGCGCTGCCGCTCCTTCAGGAAATCGCCGACGGCCTCCAGCTGCCGCAGGGCAAAGACAATCCGGAAAAGCGCATCCGTGGAGGCAAGCCCAGTCCGCTCCAGACGCGATATGGAGGCAGCCGGTACGCCGCTTCTCCGTGCAAGCTCCCGCTGCGTCCAGCTGATGCGCTGCCGCTCTGTGCGCAGCCAAGTGCGCAATAGCGCAAGCGCATCGCTTGGCGATGTCATGGAAATGGAGTCCAAAGAAATATTCATGGCCTAATTTTATCATAATATATTGTTCTTATCAACGCCATAGCGCGATAATGGTAATATATTGTTCTAAACAAAGCGATTACAAAAGTCGGCTATGGCAATAGTGTGTTTCCATATGCAACTTCCAACTGCCGCGTTTAGGTTTATGGGTGTAGAAGGTAGATGGTAGGTGGTAGTGTGGATTTGCGATTTGCGATTTACGATTGCATTTTGCCATTTAGGCATTTGAAGATTTAGGCACTACTCACTACCATCTGCCATCTACCCACTAACAGAGCGGGAGGGACGCAATTCATTGCGTCCGTGGGTTGTCGGCAATCGCAACAAGTGCGACCCTCCCGTGTCAACTATCGGTTGCAGTAAACTGCGACCCTCCATTCACACATTTCACGGAAATTCGTCCACATTCTGAAGCCTACACGGCCTCTTAAATTGAGGCTTCGGGCATAAAAGAAATGGGCTGCGGGATTGCCGCAGCCCATTTTCCATTAGCGCATTGAATGGGATCTTAGCCCTCTGCCTCAAGCGCGGCATCAACCTCGTCGGTCGTTTCCATGTTCGTGTAGACATCCTGGACATCCTCAAGATCCTCAAGCATATCCACGAACTTGTTGATGGCCTTTGCCGCTGCGACATCCGAGACGGGGTTCATCATGTTCGGCACGAGACCGATCTCAGAGTTCTCCTCATCGACGCCGATGCCGCTCGTCTTGATCGCCTCGAGCACGGCGGTGAAGTCGTTCGGCTGGCACTTCACAGTGAAGCCGCCATCCTCGGTTGTCACGTCCTCCGCGCCGGCCTCGAGGGCGACTTCCATCACCCTGTCCTCGGTCACGCCGTCCGCCGCCGGGATCATGATCTGCCCGAGGCGGTCGAAGAGGCGGCTTGCGCTTCCCTGCTTCGCGAATTCGATGCCGTTCTTCTTGAAGACGTTGCCGACTTCGGCGGCGGCGCGGTTCTTGTTGTCCGTAAGGACGTTCACGACGAGCGCAACGCCGCCCTTGATCCCCTCGTACTGGGCATCGACAAGGGCTGCGGACTCGAGCTCGCCCGTGCCTTTCTTGATTGCGCGGTCGATGTTGTCGTTGGGCATCTGCGCCGCCTTCGCCTTCGCGATGAGCGTACGGAGTGTGGGGTTGTTGTCAGGATCGCCACCCTTCGCCTTAACGACGATGGTGATTTCCTTTCCAAGCTTAGAGAAGATTTTTCCCTTCTTGGCATCTGCCGCGCCTTTCGCGCGCTTGATTGTCGCCCAATGGCTGTGACCTGACATTTTTGTCCGCTCCTATTGTTAGATTTCTGTTGTAGAAAAAGATGGCGTATTGTAGCAAAAAGGGCTATGAAACGCAACCATGCCCACCCCGCATGTTTTCGCCGAGCAGCGCCAGCGACGGGTCTGCCGCCTCGTATCCCTGTATCCAGCCG
>CAVFWS010000060.1:0-871 GCA_963626295.1 Clostridium sp. CAG:138 | reverse complement strand
TCCTCCGATACCTTGCGGTTGAACGGTTCCGTGCCGGTTGCGCGGTACGCGGGCGTGAACTGGCTCATTATGGATACGGGAATGTCCGGGGACAGCTCCGTGGCGAGCCATGCGAGGTTCTCTATCGCCTCGTCCGAATGTCCAGGAAGGACGAGTATGCGCACGATCAGCTGAGGGACATCCGGCCTTGGCCGATCCCTCTTGAATGCCCAGCCTATTGCCGAACGCGCCGCCTCCACGTATCTTGGGGCGGCACTTGCCGAAATGGCGGTTTCGTTGCGCGAATAGCGCAGGTCGAAGAGCGCGGTGTCGCACAGCTCCCCATATTCCTCCAGGACTTCCGCGGACTCGTATCCGGACGAATTCCACACGAACGGCAGCCTTATGCCCTCGTGGCGCAATGCCGTTGCCGAATTTCGTATGTACGGCAGGTATGGGGTGGGCGACACGAGATTCCAGTTGCCGCATCTGTCCTTCACGGCAAGGTCTCGGAGTATGTCGGACAGCCTTTCGGTCGTCATGTCTTCGCCCTTGCCGCCCCAGCTCCACGGCGAGTTCTGGCAGTATACGCACTTCATCGTGCATCTCGAGAAGAATACGCAGCCGCTGCCGTTCTTGCCGACAAGCGGCGGCTCCTCTCCGAAGTGGGGCCCCCAGCGGAAAACGCGGGGACATGCGCCGGCCCCGCAGAAGCCGGTCTCTCCCGCTTCGCGGTCCGCTCCGCACGATCTCGGGCAAAGCCTGCAGCCGTCCTTAGCGATTTGCGATTGCATTTGGGGATTTGCGATTTACGATTTGCGATTTACGATTTGCGATTGCATTTGGGGGTTTGGTTATTGATTAATTGATCGCAACGCTTCCATCTACCAGC
>CAVFWS010000059.1:0-11806 GCA_963626295.1 Clostridium sp. CAG:138 | reverse complement strand
TGCGAAAGCGTACTGCCGACGCTCTCCAGCGTCCGCCCGGCATTCGCGGCCGCAGGACGACAAGCCGCGGAAGCGCTTGAACGGCTGATGCACGGACTGGATGCCCAAACATCGGAAACGTCCATAGTTCGCGGACGGAATGAAATAGTAGTGCGGGCATCCACCCGTCCAGAGTCAATCTCAGGAATGCTTGTGCAACGGGCAATCGCCTTCATCCAGGCCAACGTCAGAAACGGCATCGGCGTAAAGGACGTTCAGGCACATCTCGGAGTCTCACGTGCGCTCATGGATCTCCGGTTCCGGGAAGTGCGCGGAGAATCCGTCCTTTCCGTCATAACGGAGACCCGCCTCAAAGAACTCAAGAACGCATTGAAGTCATCGGATGAGCCGATCGGCGAAATAACCGAACGCCTTGGCTGGACAAGCCCGAACTACCCGAAGAACCTGTTCAGGAAACGCTTTGGCTGCTCAATGCTCGCATGGCGCAAGCGAAGTAGAGAGATATCGTAATCATTTACGATTTTTCGATTTACGATTTTTCGATTTGCGATTGCATTGGGCCATTTGATGATTTGGCGTAGCGACTACGCCCTCGCCGTCGTGCAAAGAATGGCCATGTAGAAGTGTAGAAATGCAGATATCAGAATGTGGACGCATTTCCGTGAAATGCGTGCGTCTACGGGAGGGCCGCAATTCATTGCGGCCGTTACCCGTGCATGATGTCGCGGACGCAATAAATTGCGTCCCTCCCGCCATCGCAACGCCGTCGCTACATGAATGCCTAAATCCACAAATGGCTAAATGCAATCGCAAATCGAAAAATCGTAAATCGTAAATCAAAAGGCCTGCCCTGCCGCGCCGAGCAATGCGCACAGGAAGATCAGCGCCATGATCGACATCTTGCGCCTGACAAGCATGATGCCGGCGAAGAGCGCGAGCGCAAGCGCCCAGGGGCGGAACACGAAGGTCCCGTCCGCCAGCGTCTCCCATACGCTCAATGCGCAGAACCGGTAAAGCGCGATCGCCATCAGGGTCACGGAAACGGGCTTCAGCAGCCTCACGAGCAGCCTCACCACGACGTTTCGCCGCCATTTGTCCAGACCGGTCAGCACCGCGGTCATGAGCAGATACGAAGGCGTGAGGAGCGCCGCAGAGGCGATGAGCGAACCAATCATGCCGTTCATCCTGTACCCGAAAAACGTCGCCGCATTCAGGCTCACGGGACCCGGGGTCATCTGCGTGAGCGCCATCAGGTTGGAGAAGTCGTCCGGCGCAAGATTCAGCAGCGGCGCCTGCGGCCCCACGAACGTGCTGAAGTAGAACGGCACAAGCGGGAATCCGCCGCCTATCGCGATGCACCCGAACCTTACGAACGACCAGAACGAATCGAACGCAAGCGCCATCGCAACGGCGATGTATGCGACGAACGCCAGGACGGCAAGCGCAAGCGATCGCCTCGACAGGGGTTCGACAGCCACGCCCACCCCCTTGGACCAGTCGACGCCGCCCTTCGTGAGCGTTCTCCATATCGTGCCGGCTATCACGCCGGAAAGCGCACTCCTCAACCCGAGGAACGCCCCCTCTATCCATGCGTTTTCCTTCGGTATGAACGCGAACCCCACGGAGACCGCAAGGAAGATCGCTATCGATGGAAGCGCGACGCCGAAGAGGGCGATGAGCGCGCCAAGCCGTCCGCGCACCTTTAGCCCGACATATATGGCGGAATTCCCGGCTATGAGGCCCGGCACGGACGATATTATCGGCAGATGCTCGAGGAGCTCCCCGTCATCCAGCCATCTGAGCTTGCGCCCGAACACCTCGTCCGCCACTACGATTATCGCATAGCCGCCCCCAACCACGAACAGGGCTATCTTGAACCATTCCCAGAAAAGCCTGAGATAGCCCGGCCCGGCAACTTCACACTTATCGTCCATCTTCATGTGCCGTCATTCCCCCACCAAGATCCGATAGAACGAATTGGTCGAATAGACGGCCGGGACTTCCCACCGGTTGGTCAACGCCGGCGCAGGGGCGCTTGCGTATACGGGACTCCAATCAGCCCCGTCGCCAAGGGTCGCGGTGCGCTCGATGATGCGGTTGTGCCCGGCGCCGCCGGTCCATTCAAGCGCACGCGGCGAGACGGACGTGAACCGCACCGAATCGGCATTCGGATCCTGGGCGACATACCGCTGGTACCACCACGTGGGAAGCGTCGTTGCGACGTTTGTTGACCTCACGTCATAGAAGTAGTACAGGATGTCGGTGCCGTCGAGAATCCGAAGCGAGAACTCCGTAGCCATATGGCCGAAGGCGTTCGTGACCGGCTCGGTGTCGTAGGAGCCGGTCGCGGCGACCTCTATGCGCCCAAGCCGCTGCGTCGTCATCTTCTTCCTTGTGCCATCCTCATCGTCGTACCATATGCCTCCGCTTGACAGGTCGAACGACTCCGACCCGCCGGGCACGGATTCGGGCACGCGGAAATCCAGCACGGAGCCAAGCCGCGGCCACGCCTCCCCGTAGAACATGTACTGGTCCAGCGAGCCAACGCTCGGAACCATCGCGTACGACCGCAGGAGCACGTTCGTGTAGTCGTTCCATCTCCATCTGACGCTGCTGTCCCGGGAGAGCCGCACAGTCACGCGCCCGCCCTGCCCCGAGCTCGGCACGTCCCCGCCGCCGACCCATCCCGCGGCATAGCGGCGCATTATGACGCTCCCCGCGCCGTCACCGGTGAGCGCATCCTCCGCACTGAGCATGACCGGGACGCCCTTCGTCACGCGATGCCGCCCGACGGCAGGCAGCGTCCCCGCGGCCGCATCGCCTCCATCGGCCTCGACCGTGAGCAGCACCGTCTCCTCGCCGGACTCCGCATCGTCGCCCTCCGCCAATGCGCCGCGGATGAACAGCGCCGCCGCTCCGCCCTCCATGCAGTCATACGGCACCGACACACCATTCACAAGCACCGAGTATTCCCCGGCCTCCGCCATGCCGATCCTCACCGACTCCACGGAATTGGTGCGGTCTCCCCCCCCCACGCCGTTCCCGTGCCATACCGCGCCAGTCGTCTCGTTGGACACGACGAGATCGAGGTCGTTGACGAGAGAGAGGGCGGCCCCGTATTCGCCGGGGTAATCCGTCCACGCAAGCTGCACGGAAAGCGGCGCCGCGTTCGTGGTCGCGATTCTCACGCGAAACGTCTCGCCGTCCGCAAACGGTATGCGGTCCGCGAGCCTTACCGATGCGTTCGTCGGATACAGCGACTCGCCGAGGTCGACGCGCCCCCACCCCTGCGTGCTGTTCGGAGCCGCGCCTCCGCACACCGCGCCGGCGTCGCCGCTCATGTCGTAGGCCCCGCCCGTCAGTATCGCCTTGATGAGGGCGGCGGTCGGCAGCTCGTTCGTGTATCCGCGCCGCTCCATGAGCCACTGGCGCACCAAGGCGGCAGAGCCCGCGACAAGCGGAGTCGCCATGGACGTTCCGCTGTCGAACATGTAGCTGGCGTTGTCGGCGTACAGCCCCTTGCCCGTGCTCGCCGTCCTCGTGGACCGCGTGGACAGCACATACGTTCCGGGGGCGCAGAGGTCCGGCTTGATGCGCCCGTCAAGCATCGGGCCCTTGGAGGAGAACGACGCAACCGCGGACGGGTTGTCCGCCTTCTCCCCCTTGTCCGTCCTGAGCGTCTCCGTCGCCCCCACCGCAATGACGTTCTTCGCGCCGGCGGGGGAAAATATCTTGACACTGCCGCTGCTGTTGCCCGCCGCAAACACGGCGACGTTCTCCGGGTGCAACCACGTCCATCCGTCAATGGAGACGCAGTATGAATCGTATTCCGAGAATTTCTTGAACCCCCAGCTCGCGGAGTGGATGTATGACGGGGATCTCGCCCTGTCCGGCTGGAACATCAGCTCTATCTCGGGAGTGTATATGTTCCCCTCCGAATCGGAACACTGCCACACGTTCAGGGTCGCTCCGCAAGCCACGCCACGGAAGGCGCCGCCCGACAGCGAACCGTCACCGGCGAGCGACCCGGCGACGTGCGTCCCGTGCCCGACATAGTCGTACCCGAGGCATCCGGCCACAGTCCCGATGAACGCGACGCGGCCGGAGAAGTCCGCCATCACCGTCCCGGCGTCGCCCGTGTCGAGACCGCTGTCCGATATCGTTATCGTCTGCCCCTTCCCGGTCAGCCCGTGGATGTCGCGCACCGGCGTGACGTTCATGAGGCCGGGCTTCACCACCACGTCGTTGAGCAGGACTGGCCGCACGTGCCTCTCTATCCAGCGCACGTCGCCACGCTCCGCGATCTCGCCCACCTTCCCGATCGGGATCGTGGCCCTCACCGCCCCGCGCCCCTCCGTGGAGACCTCGTGCGCCTCGCCCCCCATGGAGGCGAGGCACGCCGCTATTCCGTCCACGTCCTCGGGAAGAAGCGGGATCACCGTTACCGCGACCGCTGTCCGCGCCCCCGTCGACTCGGACATCGCGCGCCTCAGCGAGGGAGATATCTTGTCCTCCGCCGCCATCGCCACGGCCGCAAGGAACGTCCCGTCGGCGCGTAGCCTTTTCAGCGCGGCAGGGTCCGCCTCCACCACGAGGCCGAACGGGGGGATCGCGCCGGACACCCTCGCGCCGCACGCGGCGGCGCGTCTCCTGACGGCCCCGTTGATGCGTCCGCTTGCCACAAGGACAAACGGCGCCGTGCCCCGGCGGCTTGCGCCACGCGGGAACGCTGCGGCGGCAAGCGCGGCGGCGTTTGTCGCCGATACGCTGATCGTCCTGTTGGCGAGCCGGACATCGAACGTATCCACAGGCTTCGCCCCATGCGGGGCGGCGTCCGGCGTCTCCATGCGAGCGGACGGTTCGGGGGGCGCAAGGGGCAGGAGAGACAGGAGCGCGGCAATGGCGGCGCACAGCGAGGCGAACGCCGCGAGACGGAGCAATCGTCGTCCAGTGGCCATGTCACCTCTGCAGGGCCCTGATGAGCGCGGGCGCCACCTCAAGGGCGTCCCCGACTATCCCAAGGTCTGCGACGCCGAATATCGGCGCGTTAGGATCCGTGTTTACGGCAATGACCGTATCCGCCCCGCGTATCCCCTCGAGATGCTGGATCGCCCCGGATATGCCGAAGCAAAGGTATACGCGAGGGGCGACGGTCTTGCCCGTCTGCCCGACCTGGCGCGACTGCCGGACCCACCCCGCATCCACGGCGGCGCGGGACGCGGCGACCTCGCCGCCAAGCAGCTCCGCAAGGCGCCGCAGCATCGCGAAGTTCTCGGCCTTCTTCATGCCGCGCCCGCCGGACACGAGGATCTCCGCCGCCGCGATGTCCGCGCCATCCTCGAACGATTCGCGCGCCACGATGCGCGTCATCGGGGCGATCAGCTTCAGCGCCTCCGCCACGACCTTGGCGGAATTGCCCTCCACGGTCTTTTTCCTGAACACCTTCGGACGCACGGTCGCCATCTGCGGACGGTGGTTGGGCGTCATGATCGTCGCCATGATGTTGCCGCCGAACGCCGGACGGGTCTGGTGCAGCAGCATCTGCATCGCGCCCGTATCGCGGTTTTCGGTCTGCTCCACCTTCAGCGCGGTGCAGTCCGCGGTAAGCCCTGTCCGGACCTTCACCGCGACGCGCGCAAAGAAAGCCCGCCCCACGGCCGTGGCCCCCGCAAGTACCACCTCCGGCCTGTGCTTCTCGACAAGCTGCGAAACGGCATCCACATACACGTTGGCCTCATAGCCGGCAAGCTCCGGCGCGTCCACCTCGTATATCACATCCGCACCATAGTCTGCGAGCTGCCTTTCGTCATCCGCAGAAAGTCCGCATCCGAGAAGGACTGCACACACCCTGCATCCGTCTCCCCGCTGGGCCTTCAGTTCCCTCGCCTTGGTCAGCAGCTCGAACGCGACATCCGCAATGCGTCCGTCCATGCGCTCCGCAAACACCCAGATGTCGCGGTACCGTTCAATGTTTGCCGTGCCGACAACCTCGTTCCTCACCTCGGATATGGCCTTGAACGGACAGGCCGCGACGCATGCGTAGCATGCCTTGCACGCCGACGGATCCACTTCGGCGAGCTTTCCAGGCTTGTTCGCGCCCGAGGCGTCGGCCAGCGACAGGGCGCCGAAGCCGCACCCCTTCACGCATTTGCCGCAACCGACGCACTTCTTCGGGTCAATGGCTATGGGCGCATCAGACATGGTTCACGACACCTTTCTTCCCAAGAAACTCCACTATCGCATTCGCGGCCGCATCGCCGGAGGCGACGATCTTCTTTCCGCATCCCTTGACCGGCGGAGGGAAGATGGTGACGACTTTCGTGGGCGAACCCTTCAACCCGATCTTCATTGGATCGGCCTCCACATCCCTCTCGTTGAGGACGGTGATTTCCGTCGAGGCCGCCCGGATTGCGCCGGCAAGCGGAGCATAGCGCGGAGCATCGGCATCCTTCAGTACGGTCATCACCGCCGGAAGCCGCCCCTCGATTGTCGATGTCCCCTCATCCATTACCGTCACTACGCGATACATGGCATTCGGCCCGTCAGAGAGGACCTCAAGTTCCTTAACGTACGTCACAAGCGGCACGCCAAGGAATTCGCTCACGCCCGGCCCGACCTGCGCCGTATCGCCATCTATGGCCTGCTTGCCGAAGAGGACGACATCGGGCACGCCGCCGCACGCCTTCCTTATCGCCTGAGATAGCGTATAGCTCGTGGCCAGCGTATCCGCGCCGCCAAAGGCGCGGCTCGACACGAGAAAGGCGTCGTCAGCGCCGCGCGCCAGCGCCTCCCTCAGCACGGCAGTGGCCTGTGGCGGCCCCATCGAGACCACCGTGAGCCTGGCGCCGTGCCGGTCTTTCAGCAAGAGGCCCTGTTCGAGCGCATATTCGTCGAACGGATTGACGATGGACTCAACCCCTTCGCGCATCAGGGTGTTCGTCTTGGGATTTATGCGGACGTTCGTCGTGTCCGGCACCTGCTTTACGCAAACGACTACATGCATGGCACCAGCCCCTCTAATGCGATATCACCTGTCCACGCCAAAACGGTACTCAGTATGGGACTTGAACGTCTCGCCGGGACGGAGGACGGTTGTCGGGAAGTCCGGACGGTTTGGAGAATCGGGATAGTGCTGGGTCTCCAACGCCACTCCGGCGAACTGGCAGAGACTCTTGCCCGGAGCCTTGGCCGGAACGGAGTCGGACATGTTCTGTGCGCCGTACATCTGCATGCACGGCTCGGTAGTCCATATCTCCAGCGTACGGCCTGAGACGGGATCCCGCATCGTGGCTGCAGGCTTTAGCTTGCCGTTCTCCCCGCGAAGGACGAAGTTGTGGTCGTACCAGTTGTCCATAGGGGCGAGCGATTCGTCCGCCTTCATGAGGTCGGCCTTCGCGCCGATCGGACGCATCTCCGTAAAGTCGAATCCAGTGCCCTTCACGGGTGCGTTCTTCGTCGGGATGAGACCTGCGGTCGTCTGGGTGTATTCGTCCGCAAAAATCTTCAGTTCCTGGCCCAGCACATTGCCGCTCGATTCCCCGGCAAGGTTCCAGTACGAGTGGTGCGTAAGGTTCAGCACCGTGGGCTTGTCCGTAGTGGCCTCGTAGTCGATCGTCCATGTGTTGTCCGGAAGCACCATGTACGTCACCTTGCACGTAACGGTCCCTGGGAATCCCATTTCCCCATCCTTTGACACGTACGTCAATTCGATTCCCGGAACGGGACGATGCAGGAGCTTTGCCTTCCAGATCTTCTTGTCCCATCCATCGGGTCCGCCATGCAGATTGCAGTGTCGAGCCGCCTTGTTCTCGTTTACGGGAAGCTGGTATTCCCGCCCGTCAAGCGTGAACTTGCCGTCCGCGATGCGGTTCCCGTACCGTCCAATGAGCGTCCCGGCGGAAAAGCCGTACTTCTCGTACTCCGCAGCGGTATTCCAGCCAAGCGTCACGTCCGCAAGGTTGCCGTACTTGTCCGGGGCATAGCAGCGAACGAGCCTGCCGCCATAGTCGGAGACCTCAATCATGAGTCCGCCCGCACCCTGGATGCGGTAGAGCCTTGCCTCGGCGCCGTTGCTCAGCTTGCCGAAAGAGCGCGCCCTTGCGCGACGACCAGAATCGCTGCGCCGCATACGCTCCATGCGGTTGCGGCGAACCTTTGCGCGATCCTCCGCCGACATCTTCTGCGGAACATCCGCACCCTTTGCGTCCGAGGCCGTCGCCGCCCCATCCGCATCCGCCCCCTTGGCCGGATCCTGCGCAAACGCCGCACAGGCCGCCAAGGCCGCACACACCGAAGCCTTCAAAGTGTTCATCTCGTCCCTCCTTCTGGTGATTTCAATTTCCCGCAATTATACAGCATTCGCCCCGCTCGTTCCAGCATAAAAGGCGAACCTGTCTCCGCGCTCGCCATAGCTGCCGAACTGGTCGAAGCTTGCCGTCCCCGGCGAGAGCAACACGCATTCCGACGGTTTTGCGCAAGCCCTTGCCGACGCAACAGCCCTCTCAAGCGTACCGCACACCTCGCACGGCACTGTCCCCCGCCACGCATCGGCAAACTCCTGCGCACATTTGCCTATCAGGTAGACCTTGCAGACCGCCCTGGCAAGGGCCTTGACCGCCACCGCAGGATCGTCACCCTTCGGAAGCCCACCTGCGATCAGATGGATTCTGCGTCCGTCGCCGCATTGCGACGACGCCATCTCCACGCCGGCAACAAGAGCGGCGATGCTCGTTGCCTTGGAGTCGTCTATCCAAGTGACGCCATTGGCCGTTCCCACCGGCTGCATCCTGTGCGGCAGCGGCCTGAACCGCGCAAACGCCGCCCGCATGGCATCGTCGGGAAGTCCTGCGGCCCGCATCAGTTCCACCGCACACAATCCGTTTGACCGCAGGATCGGATTGTCAAAATAGCTTCCCGCCATCAAATCCGCGCCACGCACGTTCTCGGCATGTACTGCATCCGCACATTCCACGCCGGATCCAACGATCCGCACCTTCGCGAAATCGAGCAGATGCATCTTCAGGGCGTGATATGCCCCCTTCGTGCCGTGCCTGTCGAGGTGATCCTCCTGCAGGTTGAGGATCGCCGCCGCCTCAAAAGCATCCGACGGCAGTTCGGTCGTCTCCATCTGGAAGCTGCTCACCTCCACGACAGCCCAGCGAGGCCGCTCATTACCTTCCCTGAACCGGAGCGCAACCTCGCAGAGCGGAAGACCGTAGTTTCCGCATGGGATTCCGCCGAGGGCGTCCGCCACGAGCTTCACGACCGAGCTTTTCCCCTTGCTTCCGGTGACGGCAAGCATCTTTCCGCCCATCTTCGCGAAGCGCACGGCCCCAAGCTGAAGTTCGGAAACCACCGGTACGCCAAGCCGTCGCGCCTCCATTTGCCATTCATGGGTCAATGGCACTCCTGGGCTAACGACGCAAAGGCCGCATTCCTCGCCATGAGGCCAACCGTCCTTCCCCTCAAGGACTGTCGTCCGCCATCCCTCGCCACGCAGCAGCGCCGCCGCCGCAACGCCACTTCCCCCTGCTCCGAGAACTATGGCGTTCATGGCTCGAGGATCCTATTCAGCGCCACGCCGTGCGATGCCTTGAGCAGCACGGAATCGCCCCTGCGCACATAGCCGAACAACTCCGACTTTGCGGCGTCACGCGGGATGCCGCCAAAGTTATCCCCCACATATATGACCTTGTCGAAAGCCAGGGACGATGCCTTGCGCTTCACCTCGGCGTGCAGCCGCGCGCCATCGGCGCCAAGCTCAAACATGTCGCCAAGCACCGCGATGCGCCGCCCGGCGCACGGCTCCGCCGCAAACGCCTCCAATGCCAACATCATCGACGTTGGGTTGGCATTGTAGCAATCCGATATGAACGTGACGCCATCCCTTTCGCTTTTGCGCCACCTGTCCCCCGGCAGAGTGAAGCCGACGAGCGCGGCGCGGGCCATCTTCTCCGTCACGCCAAACTCCCTCGCGCAATTCCACGCAAGGGCCATGTTCCACCTGTTGTAGTCGCCCACGAGCGGACACTCGAACGGCGCGAATTCCGACACTTCGACCACCCGACACGCACACATCCCCTTCAGCATTCCGAATCGGTCGTTGTTCGCCCCGAGCACGGCAAATCCGTTCCGGGGAAGCGACCTGAAAAGCGCGCCCTTCTCTTCGGCGATGCCGTCCTGCGTCCTGAAGAACTCGATGTGCGCCGTGCCGATGGACGAGATTATGCCGACGTCCGGACGGGCTATGTCCGCAAGGTGCGATATTTCGCCCGGATGGTTCGTGCCCATCTCAACGACAAGGAAATCCGCGTCATGCGGACACTCCAGAACCGTAATCGGCAAGCCAAGGTCGTTGTTGTAGTTGCCGCAGGTGGCGTGCGTTTTGCCGACCTGTCCCAAGAACGCCGCGACGAACTCCTTTACCGTGGTCTTGCCCGCGCTGCCGGTCACTCCCATTACCGTTGCCTTCAGCGACCGGCGATACTCCCGCGCGGTATTGGACAGCGCCGCCTTCACGTCATCGACGGGAATCAGCGCATCCTGTTCCGGCCCGGCGAACTCCGATGCGCGATCGCGCCTCACGAGCAGTCCCTTTGCCCCATTCCGAAACGCCTGCCTCACGAAATCGTGCCCGTCCGCAGTCGCACCGGGCAAAGCCGCGAAAAGGCATCCCGGCTTCACCTTGCGGGAATCGAATACGACCCCCGAATAGTCATTTGGCTCGAAATCCATGCTTCACCCCACAAAGCCCTTGCCCTTACGCGCCAGCGGACAGATCCCGTGCGCCATCACCCCCTGTTGCGCCTGATGATCAGGATGGAGACCCCGATCCATATCGCCAGCATCACGGACGAGGCCAGGAACACGGGCATCCACCCTATAGTCATCACAAGGGCAAATGCGAAGGCGACCCACAGGTTCATGGCGGGCTCGTGGAGAAGCTGCTTGCCGGCGAACGACGCGGCGGCGATCGTCTTGTTGTCGGGATCCACCGTGCGGAGCAGGAGCAGCCCGGTGGCGGTCACCCCCGTCGCCTGGCCGAACTCCGCGATGCCGCGCTCGAACCAGGCCTCCCTGAAGAGGCGCGGGGAGAAGAACATCACAGAGAACACCGTCCAGACCGTCCCGCCGACCACCATGATCGTCAGCGGCATCCAGTTCGCGGCGACGACCGACAGCTCGATCGTGGCGACGGCAGAGAGGGCGAGGTAATCCAGCGATGCGCCGGAGATCCTCGCCATCTGCTCGCGGTCGACGAGCAGGTCGACCCTTATCATCCTGGCGAAGCCCTGGAGCAGAACGCCGCCGAGCATGCAAAGCGGGAACATCGGGAAACCGATGAACAGGCGCGTCTTCGCGTCCGGGAAGAGCGCTGTCTCCGCGGCGCGGCATCCCTGCAGGATGCAGAACCCGATCAGCACCGCTATCCCGACGATCGCGATATGCCAGGCGAGTGAATCCACGGAGTCCGCCAGGACGGTCTGCCGCCCGGCGGACGGACGCGCATCGCGGGGATGTATGCCCCGACGCTCGTTCAGCGAACGCTTGCCGAACGGGCGCACCGTCTTTACGTATCCCCTGGCGTAGGCCCAGTTGACCAGGAACATCCCAAGGACGATGCCGCAGACCATCCCGATGGTGGCCACGGTGTACCCAAGCGCGATCCCCTCGCTCCAGTTGTGGGAAAGGAACGCCTCCGCCATTCCGCCGACAGTTCCATGCCCGCCCTCGAAGCCGAGCTCGAGGAGGTTGCCGAATGCCGGCGACACGTTGAAAGCCGGGATGAGGAGGAAACCCGCAAGGC
>CAVFWS010000058.1:0-11900 GCA_963626295.1 Clostridium sp. CAG:138 | reverse complement strand
GTGCAGAGGTGTGGAGGTGTAGAGATTTGCGGTTGCATTTGGGGATTTTGGCATTGGCTGATTTGGGGGAGGGTCGCGCTTGTCGCGACCGGAAGAGACATATTGGCCGTGCAGGAAAGAGATGTTTTAGCCGTGTAGAAGTGTAGAGATGTAGGGATTTGCGATTTACGATTTGCGATTTGCGATTTACGATTTACGATTGCATTTGGTCATTTGGGGATTTGATGATTTGCCGCAGTTCCGTTTGGTCGCAACAAGCACGCCCCTCCCGCCTTTCACGCATTTCACGGAAATGCGTCCACATTCTGGGGCTACACTTCTACACGGCTAAAATTAAATCCCCAAATGCAGTTGACGCAACCTGTCGCAATCTGTAGTAGTATCAAACACCGCATAAGGCACAACCAGTTGTGTTTGGTTGCATTAACTGCATAACCTGTTAGGTTTATTCACACGGAAAAGCGAAAAGAGGGGCAGTTGCGGCCTTTTCTCGTCACTGTGGCCGGGGTGGCGTCACTTGACCTTCGCGAGGGCCTGCTTGAGGTCCTCGATGAGGTCTTCGGGATCCTCCAGGCCAACGGAAAGCCGGATCAGGTCCGGCGGGATCCCCGCCTCCCTGAGCTGCTCGTCGGTGAGCTGGCGGTGCGTGTGCGACGCGGGATGAAGCACGCAGCTCCACGCGTCGGCAACGTGCGTCACGATGCCGATGAGCTTCAGCGAATCCATGAACCTTATGGACGCCTCGCGCCCTCCCCTTATGCCGAACGTGAGCACTCCGCAGGGCGACGGACCCTTGAACTGCTTCCTCACGAGCCTCCTGTAAGGCGAATCCGCAAGCCCCGCGAAATTGACCCATGCGACCTTCTTCTGCGCCTTGAGCCACTTCGCGATCCTCAGGGCGCTTTCCGCATGGCGGCGTATGCGCACGTGCAGCGACTCAAGCCCAAGGTTCACGAGGAATGCGTTGAAGGGAGAAGGGATAGACCCGAAGTCCCGCATCAGGTGCGCCGTGCATTTCGTGATGTATGCCATCCTGCCGAACGCCTTTGCGTAGGAAAGCCCGTGGTACGAGGCATCCGGCTCTACCAGCCCGGGGAACCTGTCGGCATGTTCGGTCCAGTCGAAGTTGCCGCTGTCTACGATGCATCCGCCGACCTGGGACGAGTGCCCATCCATGTATTTCGTGGTCGCGTGCGTCACGATGTCGCACCCGAACTCGAACGGGCGGCACAGCACCGGGGTGGGGAAAGTGTTGTCGATGATGAGCGGCACGCCGTTCTTGTGCGCGATCTTGGCGAACTTCGCTATGTCAAGGACGACCCCGGAGGGATTCGCGACCGTCTCTCCAAAGACGCACTTCGTGTTCGGACGGAACGCCTTCTGGATCTCGGCCGGAGACGCATCGGGATCGACGAACGTGAACTCGATGCCGAGCTTCTTGAGGGAAACCGCGAACAGGTTGAAAGTCCCCCCGTATATCTGCGCGGAGGAAACCACGTGGTCGCCCGCGTTGCAGTGGTTAAGCACCGCGAACGTGGACGCCGCCTGCCCCGACGACGTAAGGATTGCCGCGATGCCGCCCTCGAGCGCCGCAATCTTCTTCGCGACCTGGTCGTTCGTGGGATTGGCGAGGCGCGTGTAGAAATATCCGGACTCCTTGAGGTCGAACAGATCCCCCATCTGCTGCGTCGTCTCGTACCTGAATGTCGTAGAGGCGTAGATCGGCACCTGCCTCGGCTCGCCCTTCTTGGGCTGCCACCCTCCCTGGACACACAACGTGTCTGTTCTCATAAAACGATTCTCCTTTAGAATTTACGCGCGAAATTATACCACATCCCACTTAAAGGAGGTAGTTGCACAACCTACAGGAACCACACCGTGGCCAGCCCGGCGGCAAAGCAATACGGACCGAACAGCCAGAACCATCTCCCCTTGAGCGCCTTGATGAGCAGGGCAAGGGACGCATAGCCCGCGACGGCGGCCAGGGCCATGCCCCACAGGAGTGCCGCCCACCCGATGCCGCCACCCTGTCCTGCGGCGTTTCCGTCAAACATCTTGATAACCTCAAGCAGCACGCCGCCGAGGATCAGTGGCGTGGACATCAGGAAGGAGAACTCGGCGGACTTCTCCGGATCCACAGCCACGGTCCTGGCGGCCGCAAGCGTCATGCCGCTCCTCGACACGCCCGGCAGCAGGGCGACCGCCTGCATCGCGCCCATCCACAGGGCGCAAAGGAAGGAGACGTCCCGCCGGCCCTTCGGGAGGAAGCGCGTGACGGACAGCACCACGCCCGTAAGCATCAGCAGCGCCCCCACCATCCTCGCGTTCTCGAACATGGCGTCTACCTTTTCCCGGAAGGCGAAGTACACGGCGACCGCAGGGAGCGCGGAAAGCAGTATCTTGAGCAGGAACGCCCATTCCCTGCCGACAAGCAGCCTGAGGATCGTCTTCCTGTAGAAGACCGCTACGGAAATGAGCGTCCCCGCGTGCAGGAACACGTCAAGCTGCATTCCCTCCTCCCTTATCCCGAGAAGGTGCTGGCCGATGACGAGATGTCCGCTCGACGATATCGGCAGGAACTCCGCGACCGCCTGGAGCAGCGCAAGCAGCGTTACGTTGACGAAATCGCCCACTTGAGTCACCCTTCCCTTGCCACCCGCTCCACGAGGTCGGCGACGTTCGAGGCGGCGTCGGGGCACCTGAGCGCACTCATCCGCCGCGCCATCTCCGCAATGGAATACTTGTTCTCCGCCTTGTGCAGGAGCCAATTCGCGAGCGAACGCGGCGAAAGCACGTCCTGCCGCCCCTCGGCGGCAGCCTGCGCCGCCACGAATACCGCCGCGTTGAAATGCTGGTGGTTGCGCAGCGCGGAAGGCAGCGGGATAAGGAACGCGGGCTTGCCGGTGAGGGCAAGCTCGAAGCACGTGGACGCACCGGCCCGTGCTATCACCACGTCGGCCGTGGCAAAGGCCCGGCCCATCTCATGCTCAAAGGCGTTTACGCGGGCAGGGATTCCCGCCGAGGCGTATGCCCGCGCAACCTCCGCCTCGTCCTTCGCGCCCGTCTGGTGGATCACGTAAAGTTTCCGTCCGCGAGAGGCAAGGCCACGGCTCAACAGCACGAGGGCCTTGGAGGCGATCTCGTTGACCCTGTGGGCGCCCTGGCTGCCTCCCGTCACGAACACCCTGAACGCCCCTTCCGGGACGTCCTCGAAAGGCGGTCGGCCCGCTACGTCAAGGCGGACCGGCAACCCCGTAAGCACGGTATTCTTGCCGGGGAAGTATTGGGCCGTATCCCCGAAGCTGATCGCCACGGCCCTGGCGAAGTTCGACAGGAAGTCGATGGCCCTGCCGGGGACCGTGTTCGCCTCGTGCAGGACGACGGGGACCCTGCGCCTTGCCGCCGCTATTACCGGCGGCAGGCTCGAATACGAACCCATCGCCAGCAGGGCATCCGGCCTCGCCCTCCTCAACTCGCCGAGACAACGCATGGATGCCCGGATGTTGCGCATCGCATTCCTTATGGAGAGCGGCTTGGCGCCCGTGGCGAACACAGGCCCCGACCACCCCTTGAGGACGCTCGTCTCGACATCGCGCCCGCTCATCCACACGGTGACGTCATGGCCCCTCGAGGCCAGTTCGGAAGCCACCGCCAACCCCGGAAAGGAGTGGCCTCCCGTGCCGCCACATGCAACGATCAGCTTCATGGCGAAGGGTCTCTCTCGCTACGAGATGACCGCCACAGGCTGTCCCTTCGCGACCGCCGCGCCATGCTGGACGAGGAACGTCACCTTGCCGGCGGCAGTCGCCTTGACCGGATTGAAAAGCTTCATGGCCTCGACGATGCAGACCGGCTCGCCGGACTTCACGGCGGACCCGTCTTCGGCGAGCTTCGGCTTCCCCGGGCCCTCGCTACGGTAGAACGTGCCGTTGAGGGGCGCAAGCACCTGTGTGCCCGCCGGGACGTCTGCCTTGCCATTCGCGGGAGCGGCCGAGCCGGAGGCTGCAGCCTGCGGAGCCGCCGGTGCGGCGGACGACGCGAGCGCCTCGGCGTCTGCCGGTATCGGATCGCGCCTCGCCGCCGGAGTTGCGCGCCACCTGAAGTACCCGAGGGCGACTTCCGGGAACAGGCAGTACGAAAGGATGTCCTCCTCCGCCTTCGCAAGCCCGGCGGGGATGTCCCGCGCCGCGGCGGCGAGGCCCGGCTTCAGGAGATCCGCCGGACGGCACGCGATCGGCTTGATGGAGCCGCACAGCCTCTTCCTGAGCCTTGGCTCTATCGGAGCGGGGGTGCGCCCGTAGTACCCGGCGGCATAGCGCCTCGTCTCGTCCGTGACCATGCCGTAGCGCTTCCCGCCAAGCACGTTGAGGACGGCCTGGACCCCGACAATCTGCGACGTGGGCGTGACGAGCGGCGGGTAGCCCATGTCCGCACGGGTCCTGGGCAGTTCCTCAAGCACCTCCGGCAGACGGTCGAGCGCATTCTGCTGCGCGAGCTGGCTGCGGAGGTTGGAGATCATGCCGCCGGGGATCGCGTGGACGAGCACGCCCGCGTCCACCGGCTCCACCTTCGCGCACGACGCCGGCTGCCTCCTGGGCTTGAGCCTCTTGAAGTAGTCGTTGATCTCGGTGAGCCTGGCGCGGTCGAGCCCGGTGTCGAACCCTTCGGACTCAAGTATCGTCATCACCGATTCAGTCGGCGGCTGGGACGAGAACGAGCTCATCGTGGAGATCGCGCAATCCACGCACCCCGCTCCGGCCTCCACCGCGGCCATGTACATCGCCGCAGCCATCCCGCTCGTCATGTGCGAGTGGACCTGCACCGGAATCCCCGGAAGGGCCTTTACGAGCGCGCCCACAAGCTCGCGGGCGGCCCCTGGGGTGAGGATGCCGGCCATGTCCTTGATGCACAGCGAATCGACGCCCATGTCCGCCTGTGCCTTGGCGAGCCTCACGTAGCTCGCGACCGTGTGGACCGGCGACGTGGTGTAGGAGATCGTGCCCTGCGCGTGCCCGCCGTATTTCCTGACGGACGCGATTGCCTTCTCAAGGTTGCGGGGATCGTTCAGCGCGTCAAACACCCTGAAGATGTCCATGCCGTTCTCGCAGGCGAGCGCGACGAAGCGGTCAACGATGTCATCCGGATAATGCTTGTAGCCGAGGATGTTCTGGCCGCGGAGAAGCATCTGGAGGGGGGTCTTCGGACACGCCTTCCTTATCTGGCGAAGCCGCTCCCACGGATTCTCGCGGAGGAAGCGCATGCACACGTCGAAAGTCGCGCCGCCCCAGCATTCGAGCGAGTAGTACCCTGCGTCGTCGATCTTCGAGGCGATCTCCAATATGTCATCCGTACGCATGCGAGTGGCCCAAAGCGACTGGTGCGCGTCCCGCAGGGTCGTGTCCGTGATACGTATTCTCTTCTTTTTGTTTCCCGACATTGAAAGAACCTCTTCCGTATTGGTTTTAGTGACCGCGATTATACCATAAATGGCATGGGCGCATCAGTCGCTTTCGCTCTTCCCCGAGAAGAGTTCGCGGACTGTCTCCACCACAAGCTTTGGCCTGCGGTACAGGTCGTAAAGGCCGCCGGTGTTCACGCCGTACGGGCGATTCCGCAGTCCCCTGGTGCGCGTATACGTCTTCGCGTCCGTGAACTGCCATATGGCGACGCCGGCGATGTCCTTCTTCGCGAACATCTCCTCCAGCATGATGCGCTCGTACTCATCCTGGAAATCCTCGGTATACTGCGCCTTGCCGCGGGGGTCCCGCACCCCGTAGTCGGCCTTCACGCCCGTCTCGCTGACGATGATCGGCCTGTTGTCCCTGTATTTCTCGCGATAGTACCCAACGACGTCGTCATGGCACTGCCTTATGTTGTCGCGCATGTTCTCCGCCGTGCCCGTATCCATCTCATAGCCATACCAGCACGGGTATGCGTTGTACGCGATGATGTCGGTGTTGGCGTGCGAGATGTCGTTCCTGTTGCGGTGGCTCGCGAACGTGACGAGGTGTCCCGTATCCTCGGCGCGTATCACCTCTATGAGACGGTCGACGAGCGTCCTGCACGCGGGGAGGTTGGAGTCCGGCTCGTTCAGGAACGCGCTTATGATTATGCACGGGTGGTTGATCGAGTTGCGCACCATCATCCTCGTCTCCTCCTCCTGGAGCGCGCGGAACTCCGGATCCTCAAGCTGCTTCGCCGTGTTGCCCCAGCCAAGCGACTCCTCCCACACCAGGACCCCCATCTCGTCGCAAAGGTCGAGGAACGCCTCGCACTGCGCATAGTGGCTGCCCCTTATGAAGTTTCCGCCGAGATCCTTGAGGTTGCGGACATCCTCGTACATCAGCTGCACAGGCGTCGTCGCGCCGAACTCGTAGTGCGCCTCATGGCGGTTCACCCCCTTGAGGTACACGGGCTTGCCGTTCAGGGTGACGCGCCCGTTGGCCGTTCCGACCTGCCGTATGCCGAAGCGCGTGACGATCGGCCTTACGCCCTCGTGCCCGGGAGGCGCTACGGTCACGGTATGGAGATTCGGCGAGGTGTGGCTCCACAGCCTGAAGTTCGGCACCTTCACCCGGGCCCGCCCGTCACGGAACTCGACCTTCACGGGATCGGCACCGTCAAAGGAAACGTCCCCGACGAATGCGGCCATGGGGGATGCCCCCTCGAACGCGGCCTCAAGCTCCACAAGGCCCGTGCGGTAGTCCCGCGTGCGCACAACGACTCGGCTCAGTTCCGTGGGAAGGCGCTGCACATCCAGCCTTACGCCATGGTGGAAGCCTCCGAACGGATAGAAGTCGTAGAAGTTCCAGAACAGCTTCAGCTTCGAGTTGTCCACTGTCGAATCGAGGGCGCACTCTATCGTGTGCCGACCGGCCTTGAGGCCCCCGACCTCGAACCTGAGCCTGCTCCACGGGAGCTTGCTGAAGCCGATCTCCCTGCCGTCGATCCAGTAGCGGGACCTCAATCCCGCCCCATCTACCACGAGGAACGCATTGACGGCATCCGCATCAAGCTCGAACGTCCTGCGGTAGCATCCCGTTCCGCGCTGGTTGTACCAGTGCGACATCGCGTCCCAGCAGCCCGGCACCACCATCTTGTCCGAAGCCGCGAACGCCGGCATCTGCACGTCCTCAAGCGACTTGCCCCTTTCAAGGCGGAAATCCCACAGCCCGTTGAGGTCGATGGACTCCATCGCCTGAAGCGCCGCGGCGGCAAAGGCGACCGCCGAACAAAACGCAGCCTTTCTCATTTCACCCAACTCCCGTCAATGGTTTCCGGACATGCCGCGCAAGTCCGCGTCATATGTGCTCTTCTGTGCCGCGAAAGTGGACGTTGAGCTCGTGCAGCGGCGCGAGCAGGCGCCCGAGCGGCTGCCCCTCCGTAAGCTTGGCGAAGGCGTTGACGTCCTTGGGGAAGCATTTCCCGCCATAGCCGCACTTGCCGTCCGGACCGGGCACGTGCGTATGCGTGTCGTTGATGTACCCGGAGAGCAGGCAGCCGTTGTGGACGTTCGCCCAATCGGCCCCCATCTTCTCGCAATACTCCTTCACCGCATTGAAGTACGTCACCTTGTAGGCCCCGAACACGTTGTGCGCGTACTTCGTGATCTCCGCCTCGAGCGGCGTCATCGTGGTGAAGTTCTTCCCCCTGAATATGCGCGAAAGCAGCTCGACGGCGCCAGTGAACACCATGGTCTGGCGTCTGAAGTCCTCGATGTGGGTGCGCTCCGTGAGGAACTCCGGCATGTAGCACACCTGGTGCCCGGTCTCCCTCGACAGCATGTCGCTCGTCCCCGGCAGGATCGTGGTGCGCACGAACACGGGGACCTTCGGCAGCCCCATGATGAGCTGCCTCATGAGCGTGAGATCCTGCGTGCCGTCATCCTCGGTCGGGACGTGGATCTGGAGGAATGCGACGTCAATGCCGGAAAGGTCGTCGTTCATGCCCTTTGGAGGGTCGCTCACGAACACCTCCACGTCCGGGTTGTTCTCGTCTATCCACACCTTCAGTGCGCTTCCCACGAATCCGCAACCGACAATCCCTACCTTTATCTTTGGCTCACTCGCCATATCTTCACTCCTTCTTTCGAACTGACATTTCCAATTTTCTCGCCATCGGCCGCCTTCGACCTCTCACCTGCGGACTCCATCGTCGGCAGCGCCATCGCCACGCGGGATGAACACCGTCTTCACCCGGAGCTTCCGGCCCATCGCCTTCGCCAGCGCCTTCACGCCAAACGTCTCCGTCTCGTAATGCCCCGCGCACACCATCTTCATGCCGCAGTTCTCGGCGGAGATCACATCGCCCCACGACGCCTCGCCCGTGATGTACAGGCCGCATCCGAGATTCTTGGCCTCCTCCGCAAATTCGCCCGCGCCGCCGCTGCAGACCCCTACCTTAACGCCCTGCGGATTGTATCCGGTGACGCCAATCACGTTGCCATGGTATGAAAACGCGGGCCTTACATCCTTGAGGCCGAGGAATCGCGCCAATTCGTGGTTGTTTCCGTATTTCGCGCTCGCATCAAGGGGAAGGTGGTACGCCGCTACCGACACTCCGCCCTCAATCGCCGCCCGCACGACGCGGCCGACCCCGCCCGCTATGCGGCGGATGCCGCCCCCCCACGATATCCCGTGGTGGACCACGAGCAGCTGCGCCCCGGACTTCGCGGCGTTCCGCACGGACTCGAGCGAGGCGTCGACCGCGAACGCGACACGGTAGACCTCATCCGAGGCTTCCACCTGAAGCCCGTTGTTCGACACGTCGTCGAACCTGCCGACATCAAGCTCCCGGTCAAGCCAATCCAAGATCCGCTTCAATTTCATATGCGCTGGATTATAGCATATATGCGCCTATCTGAAATCAATCTGGCTTGGATTTGCGATTGCATTCATCGTAGATTCAATACGATCGCCCGTCGCGGCGGTCGAGGTAGTTCTGCAGGGCCTCCTTCAGCACCCGCTCGCCGCCCGCTGTGGGGTATTTGCCGGTGAAGTACCAGTCGCCGGACGAATCCGGGCAGCATTTGTGCATATCGTCGATCGTCTGGAACACCACATCAACCTTGGCCTTCATGCCTCCCGGAGTTATGAGCCGCGCGATCTCCGCCGAGAGCTCCGGCAGCGGATGCCTCGCGTACACGTCGCGTATGTCGTCCGAAGCGCGTATCGCGTCCTCCCCGGCCAGATTCACGAGCGCCTTGAACGCGATGAGCTCGCCCAGCGTGGACATGTCGATGCCGTAGCAGTCGGGGTAGCAGATCGGCGGGGCGGACGAGGCGACGATTATGCGCTTCGGGCCGAGCCTGTCCAGCATCGGCAGTATCGCGTTCCTCATCGTGTTGCCGCGGACGATGGAGTCGTCCAGCACCACGAGCGTGTCCACCCCCGGCCTGATGAGGCCGTAGGTGACGTCGTAGACGTGCTGGTAGAACTCGCGCCGCGCCGCGGCGTCCGCAATGAACGTGCGGAACTTCGCGTCCTTCACCGCTATCTGCCCGAAGCGCACGGGACGCCCCTCCGCGAGGCCTTCTGTCCAGAGCGCCTGCAGCAGGCCGTGGAACGCGATCTGCGCGGAGTTCGGGATGTAGCTGAAGAACGTATGGTCGAGGTCGTAGCCTACCGCATCCAGGAGCGGCCTCGCGAGCGCCGCGCCGAGAGCCTTCCTCTCCCGGTGTATGTCCGCGTCGTTCGCCCGCGAGAAGTATATGCGCTCGAAGACGCATCCCCTCCTCTCGCTTTCGCGGAGAACCCTTTCGCGGAACACCTCCCCCTGCGGGGAAACGACCATGGCGACTCCGGGCTCAAGCTCCTTCACGTCCGCAGTTCCGCAGTTGAACGCGGCCTGGATGGCGGGACGCTCCGATGCGACCACCGCGACGTCGTCGTTGACGAAGCAGTATCCCGGACGTATCCCGTGGGCGTCACGCACCGCGAAGCTCCACCCGTCGCCGGTCATGCCGCACAGCGTGAACGCTCCGTCCAGCTTCGGGAGCATGCGGCGCAATGCCTCCACAAGCACCTGCCTGCGGTCTGCCGCCCCCTCCATCTCCACCTTGAGCATCGTGGAGGCCAGCCATTCGCAGATTAGGTAGCCATCCGCCTCCGATTCCGGGAACTTCCCCATCCCCACGTACGCGTCGAACAGCTCATGCGTGTTCGTGAGGTTGAAGTTCCCGGCAAGGAACAGTGTGCGGGAAAGGCGGGCGGCCTTGTGCACGAACGGGTGGCAGAAGCCGACGTCGCCCTTCCCGTACGTGGCGTAGCGGAGATGCCCGAGGAATATCGACTCGTCCTGGAGCCTTCGGCGGCGGGCCATGCCCCCAAGCAAATCGGCGAGCGGTGTCGCGCTCGCCGATTTCAGCTCGTTGTAGGCGGGCCTGCCCGCCACAGGGTGCGCGGAGAGCGTCACGGCCCCCGCGCCATCCTGTCCGCGATTGTGCTGCTTCTCCAGCAGCAGGGAGAGCTTTGTCGCCCCGTCAACCGCGCCCCTCGTCCTGAGGACGAGGAGCGCCACGGCGCATTCATGCTTGATCGAATCGGACATGACCCGTTCTCCCCACGATGCGCATCAGTAGAGGAACAGCATGTCGCGGTACTTTGGCAGGGGCCACTTGGATTCCGCCACGCAGTGCTCAAGCCTGTCAACGGTCGTGCGGAGCGCCGTCATGGCCGTAAGCACGGCATCCGGCTTCGCCGCCGCAAGAGCCTCGTCGAGCCTCTTGAGGCCGCCCCTGAGTTGGTCCAGCCCGGTGCCGATCTCAACCGCATCCTCCTTGAGCGCGGCGGTGCCGCTCGAGATCTTGCACTTCTCGGCCTTCATGAAGGCGTCCACCGTGTCCGCGTACTCGGCCTTGACCGCCGGGACGATCATCTCGCTCGCGATGTCGCGGGCGCACACGCCCTCGATGCGCACCTTCTGGGCGTACTCGTCGCGGAATATCTCGAGCCGCGAGGACAGCTCGCGGGCGGACATCACGCCGTACTTCTCGAAGAGCCTCACGTTCTCCTTCTTTGCGAGCGCCTCAAGGGCGTCCACCGTGTTCGCCGCGTTCGGGAGGCCGCGCCTCGCCGCCTCCTCGATCCAGTCGGCCTCGTAGCCGTTGCCGTTGAACACCACGCGCTTGTGGGCCGCAAGCGTCTCCTGGAGGATCTTCTCCAGAGCCTTGTGGAACGCCTCGGTGTGCTCGCCGGGCTTTGCCTTCCCCGTGGTGCCGCTCGCCTCGAGGGCGTCGCCTATGCGGTCCACCGCCTCGGCGACGATCGTGTTCAGCACCGTCATCGGACCCGCGCAGCACACGCTGGAGCCGGGCGCACGGAACTCGAACTTGTTGCCGGTGAACGCGAACGGCGACGTGCGGTTGCGGTCGGTCGCGTCACGCGGAAGCGGCGGCAGCACGTCCACGCCGATCTTGAGCTTGGCGGACTTCCTCGTCCTGGCCGCGACGCCCTTCTCGAGGCAGTCCACGACCTCAGCGAGCTGGTCGCCAAGGTATATCGAGATGACGGCAGGCGGCGCCTCGTTCGCGCCAAGGCGATGGTCGTTGCCCGCCCCGGCGACGGCGGCGCGGAGGAGGTCGGCGTGCCTGTCCACGGCCTCGATGATCGCGCAGAGCATCGTGAGGAAGATCGCGTTCTGCTCCGGGTCGCTGCCGGGGTCGAGCAGGTTAACGCCGCCGTAGCTCACGGACCAGTTGTTGTGCTTGCCGGACCCGTTCACCCCGGCGTACGGCTTCTCGTGCAGGAGGCACTTGAGCCCGTGCCTCTCCGCCACGTTGCGCAGGGTGTCCATCACGAGCATGTTGTGGTCGCAGGCGAGGTTCAGCTCCTCGAACTGCGGCGCAAGCTCGAACTGCGCGGGCGCGACCTCGTTGTGGCGCGTCTTCGCCGGGATGCCGA
>CAVFWS010000057.1:0-11910 GCA_963626295.1 Clostridium sp. CAG:138 | reverse complement strand
ATCCACCCCTACTTTTCTGTTGAAAAAATGATAATGGTATCATTCTCCCGATTCGTCGCATAATAGGGAGGATGGCATATGAAGGCTTTGACATCGCTTTTCGCGGCCGCACTTGCCTCGGCCGCGTGCCTTGGGGCAGACGGCATCACGGAGACTTCCGCGCCGCTGAAGTCCGCCATGTCGCTTGTGATCGACGCATACGCCGGGTTCACGCAGACGGTCTCGAACCAGACGCACACCATGGACGGGCCGATCGCCGTGAGGAATGGCGCGCTTCGCGTCGCGGGCACCGCCCGGTTCACGAACGTGAAGGAGATCACGGTCGGCGAGCCAGCGTCCCTCGAGATATCATCGACGAGCGCCGATCCCTTCCCGTCGCTCAGGACGGTCTCGGTGGACGGAAGCCTGTTGGCGGCGGGCGTGGCGGACGGATGCGACCTCATGGCCGACGTGTCCCTCTCGCTCGGCGCGAACGCGAGGCTCACGCTGCCGCAGTCATCGACCCAGACGGTGCGCGAGCTCCTCTTCGGCGGAAGGCCTATCGTGCCGGGGGTGCATACGGCGGAAACGCTCCCCTGCCTGAACGACGGCGCGACGCTTCTCGTGACCTCGATAGCACAGGGCTCCCCCGCCGTATGGTCCGGAGCGGCGGTGGGCGACAACCTGATGGCCACACCCGGCAACTGGCAGGGTCCTCCGGAGTCGATCGACGTCGCGAGCGGCGCACTCGGCGTCACCGTCGCCGGCGGCGGCGAGGTCGTGGTGCCGTTGAGCGGAACCGTGATCTCGGTGAGGTAGGGCCTACCTTCCGCCCCTTGCCACGGTCCGCAGGAGCTCAAGCTCCACGTATTCGTCGGAAGGCTGCGACGACACCAGCTTCTCGCGCAGGGTTAGCATCCTCCAGCGGGCCCGACGCAGTTCCATCAAGGTGAATGCGGCGGCCGCGGCGGCGTTCTTGCGCGACCTGAAGTCGTTTCCGCCGCCGCCGACCTTCGCCACGATCAGTTCGCGGAACCACCTTTCGACGATGGTAGAAACCATTATCGTCCAGCCCGCGTCGCCCTGGAACTGCCTGAGCACGCCAAGCACGCGGGCGCTGTTCCGCGAGGCCAGCGCGTCCGTGAGCGCCCATATCTCGGTCTCGTCTCCGCCTACGGACGTTATCGCCTCTATGTCCCTTGCCGTCACCTCGTGGACATCCTCGCCAAGGTACGTGCGCATCTTCGCGAGCTCGGATGTTATCGTGCGGGTATTGGGGCCTGTCTTCGCTATGAATGCCCTGGCGACGTCGGGGGAGAACGAAAGGCGCTCGGCCTCCGCAAGCGAGGCGAGCTTGCCGAGCGCGGCGGCGGCGCGCTTGTCGGACCTGTCAGGCGTCGTGCAGATCCTGACGTCCGAAATGGAACCCATCCTCTTGGCGAACACCGATGTCTGCAGGAGCTTCAGGGCCGTTATCACGAGGAACTGGTTCGGCGGGAGGGGATTGCCGGCCAGGAAGTCCGCAAGGTTCTCGAGGGCATCCTTCACGTCATCGGCAATCTTGCCGCCGCGTCCGCCTCCGGGGAGGAACGTTACGCCTTTCCACCATGTCAGCTTGACCGGATCGAGGAATGGCGGTGTGCTGATGGACGCCATGCACTCCCTGATCGAGGCGATCTGCGATTCGGCGTTCGGGGCGTCCCCGGACACGATCTCCACGGCGCTTTCGCGGCATTCCTGCGGGACGTGCGCCGCGATCGCGTTCTTTGCCGCAAGCTCCGCCTCGTACTCGTCATCCCCGACGGCGAGCAGAATGTTCTTTTTCTCCTTTGCCATATGCGTTCCGTATTATACCATGAAGAGACCTGCCGCGTCATGGGCAGGTGCCATTGCGAGACGCTGGCCGAGGTTAAGGCATCGAATGCGTATGTTGGCAGTGCAAAAATCGTAAGTTGATGTGCAAAGATTACAAGAGACTTTGGATTGCGTTTCGGCTATACTTGTGGGCATGAAAAACGACAACACTTTCAAGATAGGCTATCTGCCGCTTTCAAAAGTCAACTGGACCAACGACACGCTCGAGGCTGCGCGGGAGAACGCAATGAAGTTCCTTCGCACGCTCCCCGGCGTAGAGGTCATCGGCCCGGACCGTATGCTTGCCCTCGAGGGCGAGGCGATCGAGGTGCTTGACCAGTGGGAGAAGGATCGTCCGGACCTCATCGTCGCGCACTTCCTCACGTTCTCGCTCGGCGTAGTGCCGCCGATGTTCGCGCAGCGCCTCAAGGTGCCGATCCTGCTGTGGTCGCAGCCGGAGCCTGACCCTGCGGGCGGGCGGCTCCAGAACAACTCGTTCTGCGCGGCGAACATGAACGCCCACCACATGTGGCGGCTTGGCATCCCGTACTTCCATGTGCATGCGCAGGCTGGCACTGCCGAGGCGGAGGAGAACCTTCTGCGGCAGATCCGCGTGGCACGCGCGATGAAGGCGCTTGGGCGCATGCGGATCGGGCTCATCGGCGGACGGGTCCCGGGGTTCTTCACGAGCTGTGTGGACGAAATGATGCTTCGCCGCACACTCGGTCCTGAGGTGAAGATCATCACCGAGCATGAGCTATTCACGGTTGCCCGGAACCTTACGGAGGATGAGGTCGCCAAGGGGCTTGCGCTCATTGATGGGGACCTCAGGACGCATCCGACCGACGGCCCTCGCGGAGACCAGAAGGAGAAGTCCGCCCGGCTCATCGCGGCCGTGATGAAGCTCAAGGAGAAGTTCTACGTCGATACCTTCGCGATGCGCTGCTGGCCGGAGGTGATCCTCAACGAGTTCTACGGCATAGCGGTGTGCTCCACGCTCGGCCACCTCACGAACCACGGCTATCTCACCGCCTGCGAGGGCGACGTGTATGGCGCGGTGATGATGCGCATCGGCGAGGTGCTGTCCGGCGAACTGCCGTTCTTCTGCGACCTCATAATCTGCGAGGGCGACCATGGAACCGTGTGGCACTGCGGCGCCGCGCCGTGCGCCCTCTGCAAGCCCGGCTACCAGCCCGAACTGCACTGCTCGGCAACCGTCGAGGGCGGCGGGGTGAAGGGGTGCACCGGCGAGTTCCCGCTGAAGCCCGGCCGCGTCACGCTCGCCCGGCTCGGCGAGACCCGCGACGGGAGGGGCTTCCGCATGCTCGTGTGTACCGGCACGGGCCTCGATACCGATATGTTCGTGCGCGGCACTCCGCTGAACGTGAAGTTCGACGCCGGATGCGAGGCGGTGCGCCGCGAGGTCATGGAGAACGGCTGGGAACACCACTACGTGCTCATGTACGGGGAGCGCACCGAGGAACTTACTGCCCTCTGCCGCAACATGGACATCGAACTCCATCTCGTGAAATGAACAGGCGGGAATTCATCGAGGCCGCAGCGGCGGCGGGTGCGGTTTCAATCTTCGGCGGATGCGCGCTGCCGCGATGGGCGAGGGGCAGGTTTGCCCTCAACGCCTCTACGCTCAGGACGTACGGGCTTACGCTTGACGAGCAGGTGCGTGCCGCCGTCGCCGGGGGCTTCTCCGGCTTCGAGCCGTGGCTTAGGGATGTCCGTGCCGCCAAGTCGGCCGGACATCTCAAGGACACCGTAGCGTTTGCGCGCGACAATGGCCTCACTTTCGTGAACGGCATCGCGTTCGGGCAGTGGACCAACCCGGATGCCAAGGTACGGGCGGCGGGCCTTGACGAGACGCGCCGCGACATGGAACTCTTGGCCGAGATGGGCTGCCCGTACATTGCGGCGTCGATGTTCGGCGTCCAGAAGCCGGGGGCTCCGATACTGTCCATCGAAGAGATCGCCGAACGTTTCCGTGCCGTCTGCGCACTCGGCGACGAGACAGGCGTGAAGCCGCTCCTTGAGTATTGGGGCCATTCGGTGAACCTGAACACGCTTGAAGACGCGCTTGATGTCTTGGCGAAGTCCGGAAGGGGTGATGCCGCGATCCTTGCCGACGTCTACCACACCTATCGCGGCGGCAGCCGGTTCGGGTCGTTCGCGAGGCTGAAGGCCGCGCAGCTGCCAGTCCTGCACGTGAACGACTATTCGTTCGCAAAGCCACGGAATGCCCTCACCGATGCGGACCGCGTGTGGCAGGGCGACGGGGCGGCGCCGTGGAGGAGCTTATTCAAGACGCTGGACTCCATTGGCGCGCAGCCGTGGCTTTCCGTCGAGCTCTTCAATCCGTCGTATTGCCAGTCCACGCCGTGCGAAACTGCCCGCACCGCAGTGCGGAAGTTCGACGGGCTTGAGGCGAAGAACGCGCTGAAGCTTGGCGTGCAGATGTGGAGCGTGGATGACCTGTGGAGGAAAGATCCTGCGGGTGCGTTCCGTCGGCTCAGGTCGCTCGGCTACGAGGGTGTACAGTCCATCGGGTTCTACAGGATGGACTGGGGCGAACTCGCGAGGATGCTCGACGGCGAGGGCCTCCGCATCGTGGATATGCCGTTCAGGGCCGAGATGCTCAAGACGGATGGCGATTTCAGCAGGTTCGTCGATTTCTGCAGGCGGTTCGGAATCGGCTTCGTGTTCGACCCGTGGGTGGACCCGAAGGGGATGGACGAGAGGCGCTGGCGCGCGAGGGTCGCATGGGTGGCCGAATTGCGGAAGAAATTTGCGGCTGTCGGCATAAGGACCGGTTTCCACAACCATCAGGTCGAGCTTACGTCAAAGTTCGCCGACGGCGCGTGTCCGCTTGACGCATTCGAGGCGGCGGGAGTGGATTTCGAGCTTGACGTCGGCCACGTGAAGCTCGCGGGCGAAGATCCCGTAAAGTGGCTGCAGAGGCTTGCCGGACGCATCCCCTCCATCCACGCCAAGCCCGGCGGCGGTCGCGCCGTCGGTGGCGATGGCGACCACAACGACTGGGGAATGATCCTCCCGGAAGCGGCGGCGAGCGGCGTGAAGTGGGCGATCGTCGAATGCGAGACGCGGAGGGACACCTTCGACGACGTGATCGAATCCGCGAATTACCTGAAAGGAATCCTGTGATGAATATGAACCGTAGGGGATTTGTCCGCACATCGGCGCTTGCGACCTTGTTCGCGGCCGGCAGATCTGTGGCCGATGGGGCCATCCCGAATGTCGCCGGCACGCCGGAGGCGTCGAAGCCGAGCGGACGGCTCAACATGGCGATCATCGGCTGCGGCCCGATGGGCGAGGGCAACATGCGCAACCTGTGGTGGGACCCGCGCGTGCGTTTCGTCGCCGCCTGCGACCCGATCAGGGAGTCGTCCTTCCACGGCTACAACGCGAAGACGCTCCTCGGGCGGGACCCCGTGAAGCGCATGATCGACGCGAAGTACCGCACGAAGTCGACGAAGAGCGTCGCCGACTGGCGCGAGGTAATCGCCGATCCCGATGTGGATGCGGTGCTTGTCTCCACCGGCGACTACTGGCACGCCCTCATCTCGGCGGAGGCGATGAAGGCCGGGAAGCACGTCTATTGCCAGAAGCCGCTGACGCTCGGCGTAAACGAAGGCAAGGTGCTGCGCGAGATCGCGAAGAGGTCCGGCGTGGTGTTCCAGGTGGGTTCCCAGCAGCGCAGCGAATGGAGGTTCCGCTTCGCGGCGGAGCTCATCCGCAACCACGCGCTTGGCGACTGCAAGGGTTGCACGATAGGACTGTGCTACGCGCACAACGACAGCCTCAAGAACGGCTATACGCGGGATTGCAGACCGCAGGGCATCCCCGCCTGGCTCGGCGACAAGGCGATGTGGGACCTGTACCTCGGTCCCGTACGGCATTGGGAGAATGACGCATACATCCCCGCGATCCATGCGCCCGTATGCTGGCGATGGAACTCGCGCACGGGCAACGGGTCCATTGCGGACTGGGGGGCGCACCACTTCGACATCCTGCAGTGGGCGCTTGGACAGGACTTGTCGGGCGGCCCGGTGGCGATCGAGAACGTGAGGACGGACATGCACGACCCCGAAAGGTGCAACCGCTATCTCGACCAGGCCGCGCACTACTCCTTCGACATCGTGTATGCGGACGGATTCCGCGCCCATGTCGGTGACGAGGAGACCATCGGCCGCAACGGGCTGTGCTTCCACGGGGAGAAGGGCGACCTCTTCGTCACCCGCGGAAAGCTCGACCTGCCGCCGTCCCTCGGGAAGATAACGGAAAGCGACCTGCGCGGGCGGGATGTCCGCCTGTACCGCAATCCGGCGGCAAACGGTTCGCACGAACTCGATTTCGTCGATGCGGTATTCACGGGGCGGCAGTGTGCGTGTCCGGTTGAGGTTGGCCACCGCAGCGCGACGGTATGCCATCTCGCCAACATAGCCGCTCGCGCAGGGCGTTCGGCGGTGGCTTGGGATCCGGTCGCAGAGACGTTTGTCGGCCCGTCCGCGGACCTCAACGCGATGCTTGACGTGCCGCACCTGAACGGCTGGGACCTCAAGGCTTAGCATATGCTATAATACCGGGCATGGAGAACCTTTATCGAAGCAATGATGAAAACATGGTCGCAGGCGTATGGGAAGGTTGTTAATGCTTTTGCTTGCGTATTCGGCGTTTCTTGCCGGATGCGCAACCGGTCACGATGTGGAGCGGGAACCGCTGAAGGTGCTTATGATCGGAAACAGCTTCTCGATCTCGTGCCTCACCTACCTGCCGCAGGTCGCGGCCGACTGCGGGAAGAGGCTTGACCTCGCATCCCTCTACATCGGCGGCTGCTCGCTCGAGCGCCATGCGACGAACGCCGCGAACGAGCGGAAGGAAGGGAATGCGAAGGGCGCGTATCGCTACGACCGCGTGGTCTGCAATGGCCCCAAGACGACCAGGCAGGGGATGCGGCTCACCGATGCCCTCCGTGGCGACCGGTGGGACGTGGTCACGATCCAGCAGGCGAGCCACCTGAGCTGGAGGAAGGACTCGTACCACCCGTGGGGCGACGACCTCGTGAAGACCGTCCGCGCCCTCGCGCCGCAGGCGCGGATCGTCGTGCAGGAGACCTGGAGCTACACGCCGTTCGACAGGCGCCTCGCGGCGTGGAGGATCACGGCGGACGAGATGGACGCGAGGCTTGCGGACGCCTACTCCGATTTCGCGGGGGCATATGGCTTCGGGACGATACGCACGGGGCGGGCCGTGGCACTGTGGCGGAAGCGCCTGCCGGTCGCCTACGGCGAGCACTCCTTCGGCGGCGACGTCGTGGGCGGTCGCAACAAGAAGCCCGAGGACCAGTTCAGGCGCAACGCGGACCTCTCGTGGTCGGTCGACTCGGATGCGTTTCACCTGAACCTGAAGGGCGAGTACCTGCAGGCTCTCGTGTGGGCGGTGAAGCTGCTGGACGCCGACGTCGAAAGTCTCCCGTCCCATCCCGATTGCGTGACGGACGATGAAGATCGTCTCATGCGCAGGATAGCGAGGGAAGTGGGTAGTTCTTGAACCGCTCTGCGGAGTCTGCTATAATTAACGCCAATTTTCACAAGCCCTGCGATGGGGCGGGGCGAACATATAAAGCAAGGAAGAAAGCACATGAGCTACACAGTCGTTCTCATCCGACACGGCGAATCCGAATGGAACCTCAAGAACCTTTTCACGGGCTGGAGCGACCCTGACCTCTCCGAGACGGGGCACAAGGAGGCGATCGCCGGCGGCCAGCTCCTCAGGAAGGAGGGCTTTACCTTCGATCTCGCATACACCTCCTACCTCAAGCGCGCGATACACACCCTGAACCACGTGCTCCAGGAGATGGATCTCGAATGGATCCCGGTCGTGAAGAGCTGGCATCTCAACGAGCGCCACTATGGCGCCCTGCAGGGCCTCAACAAGTCGGAGACCGCGGCAAAGTACGGCGAGGACCAGGTGAAGGTGTGGCGCCGTTCCTTCGACGTCCCGCCGCCGGCCCTCAATGAGGATGACGAGCGCAACCCGCGCAAGGAAGCCCGCTACGCCAGCGAAAAGCCTGAGGACATCCCGCTCACCGAGTCCCTCAAGATCACGATCGACCGCGTTGTCCCGTACTGGGAGAACGTGATAAAGAAGGATGTCGCCGCCGGCAGGAAGGTCGTAATCGCCGCCCACGGCAATTCGCTGCGCGCCCTCGTGAAATACCTCGACGGCATCTCCGATGCCGACATCGTGGGCCTCAACATCCCTACGGGCGTGCCGCTGGTCTACACGCTCGACGAGAACTTCAAGCCTATCGAGCACCACTACCTTGGCGACCAGGAGGCGATAGCCGCGAAGATCAACGCGGTCAAGAACCAGGGCGCCAAGAAGTGATCTTGCGCCGCATGTCGCGTTAGGCTGGATGCATCGCTTTCGGCGCTTTGGCCGGAGGCGATGCGTTCCGTAATGTCAACCGTTACCGGGGGGAAATGCAGGTGGGGAAAGGCTTTGTTGCGGCGGGTGCGCTTGCCGTGTGCGCGTTTGCGGTCTGCGGCGCGGAGTTGGAGACGGCCAAGTGGCAGTCGGCCATAGACGCCGCTGCGGCCAACGGTGGCGGGCGCGTAGTCGTTCCACCCGGCATACACCCGGTTGGGCAGCTTGAGCTCAGGAGCAACGTCACGCTTCACCTGGAGAAGGGCGCGGTACTGGAAGGCGCGGCAGGGATGGAGAACTACCGCGCCGTTACGCTGCCGTATTCCGAGGGGACCTGGAGTGCGGTCGTGGCGGGCTTCGGCGTCACCAATGTCGCCATCACCGGATCGGGGGAAATCAATGGACGAGGCGAGCGGTTCCCCATGGACTTCAGGAACGTCCCGAAGAGCATTTGCCTGGAGGGGCTGCGTCCCCGCGGCATAGTGTTTGCGGATTCCTCCGGCATCCGCCTGGAGGGCTTCACCTTGCGAGATGCCGCCTGCTGGGGCATCGTGTTCAAGTGCTGCGATGGGGTCGTCGCCAGGCGCGTGCGCATCGACAGCCACGCCCACCACAACAATGACGGATTCGACATAGATGCCCGCAACGTGCTGATCGAGGACTGCGACGTGGACGGCGGCGACGACGCCATTTGCATAAAGTCCAACACGCCGGACTTCACGGTCGAGAACGTGGTCGTGCGCCGCTGCGTGGCCCGATCCCACTGCAACGGGCTCAAGCTCGGCACCGCCTCCCACGGAACGATGCGCAACATACGCTTCGAAAACTGCCGCACGGACTTCCCGAGGCGTGACTTCGCCGACCGCACGCCGGGACGCGAGGGACGCCCCGCCTACGAACGCAAGGGCTTCGAGCGCTACAGGTCGGGAGTCGGCATATCGGCCATCTGCGTCGAGTGCGTGGACGGCGGCATCGTGGAGAATGTGACGTTTGACGGAATCGATGTGCAGGGGTTCATGGTGCCCATATTCGTCCGCGGCGGATCGCGCACGTCCCGGCGCTGCGGAATCCCGCCCGGCGACAAGCGCATCCTGCGCAACTTGGCGATCCGCAATGTGCGCGGCAGCGCCGTCGGAACAATCCCAAGCAGCATATCCGGCGTGGATGCGTGCAGACCAAACGACGTCCTTCTCGAAAACGTGGACATCGTCTGCGTCGGGGAAAACAGGCCCATGTCGTGGAAATTCGACGCCCCCGGGCCGGAATTGGACGGGTGCTACCCGGAAGCCACGATGTTCCGCCGCCTGCGCCTCCCGGCGTTCGGGCTCTACGTTGACCGTGCCGACCGGATTCGTCTGCGCAACGCCCGCTTCTCGCTTAGGGCGGGCGATACGGATTTCCGCCAGCCCGTATTCTTCTCGGGGCGCACGTCGGACTGCGGATCGGAGTTCATGCCGCTTTCCCTGCCACCGCTCATGACCGGCAAGGACGGCTCCGGCGTCAAGACGAAGGAGGATTGGGAGCGCGTAAGGCGCGGCGAGATCCTGGATACGTTTACCCGCGAGGTGTTTGGGGTAAGGCCGGTGGAGCGGCCCGACCAGTTGGCGTTCGAGACTGTTCGCGAAGACCGCGAGGCGCTTGGCGGCTCCGCCATCCTGAAGGTCGTGCGGATTGCCTATGGCGGCGCATACGGCTCGCGGGACTTTACCGCGATAGCCTATTTCCCGAAGAACGCATCCATGCCAGTGCCTACATTTGTCTATGTGGGGCTTGCCAACGATGGGCTGAACACGCATCGCCATCCCGGCGACGGACAGGAGTGGCCGAAGCAGATGAACGAGCGCTGGCCGGTGCAGAAGATCCTTGCGCGAGGCTACGCAACGGTCGCCTACCGTGTGACGGAGGTTGCGCCAGACGATGACTACGGCTTCCGCGTCGGCGCCTACCGGTGCTTCGAGAAGAAGGGGACGCGCACCGAGGAAAGCTGGGGGGCTATCTCCGCGTGGGCCTGGGGTGCGAGCCGCGTCGCTGACTGGCTTGAGACAGAACCGATGGCAAACGCCTCCCGCATGGCGGTCGTCGGCCACTCCCGCTGCGGGAAGACCGCAATCTGGGCGGCGGCGACGGATCCGCGCTTTGCCCTCTGCTGTTCGAGCGGCGCCGGGTGCTGCGGCGACAAGCTGAACCATCTTGAGCAGGCGCCCGTGGACGACGAGCATATCGGCAGGATACAGCGGTTCCGCCAGTGGTTCTGCCGCCGCTTCGACAAGTATGCCGGACATGACCTCGACATGCCGTTCGACCAGCATCAGCTTCTGGCGCTCATAGCGCCTCGCCTGCTTTGCCTCGCGGCCGCTTCCGACGATGACGGGGCGGGTCCGAGAGGGCAGTTCATGTCCGCGTCGCTTGCCTCCCCCGCATGGGAGCTTTACGGCAAGAGAGGCCTTGTGGCGCCGAACGGCTTTCCCTCAGCAGGCGAGGATCTGCAGGAAGGCTCGGTATCGTTCCACCTGCGCAAGGGCGAACACGATCTCACGGCGTATGACTGGAAGCGTTTCCTCGATTTCGCCGCCAACCATGGCTGGTAGCGCCGCGCTTGCAAAGATGTTCCAATTCAAGTATAATACACCAAGTTTTTTTGAAAGGAAAACAGAAGAATGTCGATTCTCATTGGGTTTCTATATGTGATTGAGGTTTGCGTCTGCCTGCTTCTTGCCGGGATTGTCATGCTGCAGAAGCCCAAAGAGGGGGGGCTTGGCGGCGTGATCGGCGGAGGGGTGGCCGAGGCCGCGTTCGGCGCAGACGCCGGCAATGTGCTGATCAAGGGCACGATAATCCTCGGTACGGTCTTCCTGCTCAACACGCTCGCGCTTGCGCGTTTCACGTCAACGGTCAATTCGAAGAGCGTGATGAGCGGCGTCGAGCCGGCTGCGCCAATGCAGCAGGCCCCGGCGATGCCGGCTCCGCAGATGCCGGAGATGCCCGCCGCACCCGCAGAAACCCCTGCGGCTCCGGCCAAGTGAGCAGATGGTGGCAAACTGGGAGAAGCCCTACACGGCTGGCGAAGAAGTCGCCAATTCCGTAATACACATCGTCGGGTCCCATCTGGGCTCGGCGATGATTGCTTTGCTGATATGGCAGGCCATCCATTCGGGCACGGGCCTTGGGTGGAAGATCACCTCCGGCTGCATATACGGGGCGACCACCATACTGCTGTATTCCATATCGAGCGCGTACCATGCCGTTACCTACAGGCCGGCAAAGGATGTGCTGAACATCCTTGACCACATGGCGATATATTTCCTCATCGCAGGCACGTACACGCCGTTCTGCCTCGTGACGCTGCGCGAAAGCGGCCATGCCGCAATGGGATGGACGATCTTCGGGATCGAGTGGGCTTCGGTGCTGGCGGGAGTGCTCGTCAAGGTGTGGAACACCGGCAAGTGCCGCTACCTCTCCACGGCGGCGTACGTGGTGATGGGCTGGGTGGCCGTGATCGCGGTGGTCCCGCTCGCCAGGTCGCTCCATGCGGCGGGCTTCATGTGGCTTCTGCTCGGGGGTGCGCTGTACACGGTAGGATGCGTGTTCTACCTGTGGAAGGGCCTGCCATACCACCATCCC
>CAVFWS010000056.1:0-12050 GCA_963626295.1 Clostridium sp. CAG:138 | reverse complement strand
ACATCGCGTAGGACGTCTTCTCGAGCTCGCGGATGAGTCCGGTGCGGTCGACGAAGTAGCCGTTCTCCGCGCGCATCCGCGCGAAGTCGGTCACGCCATACATGATCTGCTTCACCTCCATGCGTCGTATTATACCATAACTCACGGACACGCCGCGGCGATGCAGAACGCGCCGAGCGGCAGCCCCGCCTCGTTCATGAGACAGCCCCGCCACGGCCGCGAGTCGAATCGACCGCAAAGCCCAGGTCAGTCTGGGGCTTGTCCGTCCTGTCCGCGTTCACGGCCATCCCGGTCGCGCCCTCGTCGTTTCGTTGTTTCGTTGCCTGCGGCTCTTGCGGCGAACGTCATCTTCAGGTTTCATGGACGACAGTATAGACAATCTGCGCAAAACAGTCAATCTCGACCCTCGGCAGCGTGAAGTCTAACGCACAACGATGGTGGACACGAGGTAAATCTCCAAATGCCAAAATGGCTGAATGCAATCGCAAATCGTAAATCGCAAATCGCAAATCCCAATCCCCTAACACCTGAACTCAACATTGGGCCAGGACTCGAGCCTGCGGAACGCCACTGGCAGGAGGTTTGCTTCGGCGAGTCCGCCGAGGTCCCGCCACTCGAACTCTATCCAGCCCTCTTTGGCGCACACGCTCTCCGCGTCCATGTCGAACTCGTACACGAGGTTTATCTCGGAGTGTGGCTTGCCGTGCTGCATGAACGAATTCTCGACCACGCCGATGAACCGGCCCACCGTAGCCTCCGCGCCGATCTCCTCCAATATCTCCCGCTTGAGCGCCTGCCGTCCCGTCTCGCCGAACTCGATGTGTCCGCCGGGGAGGTACGTGGAGGATCCGCCCTTCGCCCTGCACAGGAGCACCTTGCCGTTCCTCACGCACACGCCCCTGGCGATCGTCTCGATCCCGGCGAGCTCGTACTCCCTAAGCGCGGGCGACTCTCCGGCCGTTTCGCTATTTCGCATATGCGTCTTCGATGAGTTTCTTGGCGTTAAGGAACTCGGTTATCCTGTCGAGCCACGTGTAGCTTCCGGTGCCCGGCGATGCGGTCTTCTGGAAGCAGTGTCCGCGCTTGGCCAGCGTATGGAGGTCGCCCTGGATGCCCATGCGGCGCAGCTGCTCCCAGCACTTCACGGAGTTCATCGCCGCCCAGCCATCGGCATCGCCATGGATGAACAGGATCGGACACGTATCGGGGTCAAACGCAAACTCCGGGACAAGGCGCGAATTGTCTTCATTGCCGCCCTTCGCGTTCGGTCTCTCGGCGCCGTCCGTAAGCGAATACGCCGGATAGATGGCTACGGTCCACTGCACGTTGCACGGCACCCGGTCTATCTCGTCTATCTGCCAATAGGAGCGGCTGCGCGACGACGTCGCCCCCATCAGCGTGAGATGGCCGCCGGCGGAGGAGCCCATGATGCCGATGCGGTTCGGGTCAAGCCCCTTCCCGGCGGCCTTCGACCGGACGACGCGGATGGTGCGCTGGAGATCCTGCCATGCCGTCGTGTGCTTCGCGAGCCCGTTGCCCGGACGCGGTGTGCGGTACTTCATCGTGACGACCGCCATCCCCTTCGCGTTGAGGTAGCGGCGCACCGGGGCGACCTCGAATCCGTCCGGATTGTTGCCCGAATATGAGCCGCCGGAATAGACGATCTGGATTGCCCTGGTCCTGAGCGTCTTCGGCATGTGCCACTCGATGTACGGTGCGCACTGGTTCGTCCGCACATCGGGCATCTTGCCGTCAGGCCAGACCATCTCCTTCTCACAGGAGGCGCGATCCGCGTCGTCCGGGAACCGCGACATCACCGCCACCTCCGGCCCGAGGCGTCCATCGAAGTTCATCTGCCTGATGAACTCTGCGGCGCGGCCGAACCAGTTGTCGTATCCGGTCGCGCGTTCGCCCATTCCGTCCTTGCCGAAAAAGCCATGGTTGCGGTCCGCGAAAAGGTGGAGCTCAGCCGGGATCTTCATCCTGCGGAGCTGGCGATACACCTCCGTGGAGGCGTTTGGCGAATACGGATCAAGCCCGCCGTGGAACATGCACATCGGACACGTCTTCTCGTCGAACCTGAAGCAGCTGTCGAGCTTCACGTCTATCGCCTCGCCGTTGCGCGTGTTGGGGATCCCTATGCCGTCCGTCAGCCCGTATGCGATGGCGCAGGTTATCGCCCAGTTTATGTTGCAGGGGACAGTCCTGTCGAGTTCGTCCACGGGCGCGTACGCGGGGGTCTGCGAGCTCGTCGCCAGAAGCGTGGCGAGATGCGAACCCGCGGACATCGATACCGTTCCGATCCTGTCCGGACTGTAGCCGCGCTTCGCCGCCTGCGAGCGGACGAGCCTGACGGCGCGCTGCCCATCCTCCCATGCGGACTGGTATATGGGCAGGCCCTTCGGACGCGGCGTGCGATACGTGAGCGACACGCAGGTGGCGCCGATCGCCGTGAACTTCCTGCGCCACTGCTCGACCAGCGAGACGTCGCAGCAGGAGTTGTAGCCCCCGCCCGAGATGAGGATCATGCAGATGTTCGTCCTCACGTCGTCGGACGGCGGATCGAACCAGTCGAGATACGGGCGGCGGAATTCATCGGCATTGTATCCGGGCGACTTAACCTCCGCGGTCGTGGCCCCGACCTGGTGGGGCTGCGCATCCGGCATCATCCCCTCCGGCCAGATGTACTCGCGCTCGGTGGCGGCATGTGCCGCCCCAAGCGATGTCGCCAAGACGATGCAGCAAAGCCGCACCGTGCAATCAACGGTTTCCCTCATCATTCACTCCTCATTTTCGCATTCACTCTTGATGGCGTCCGCCGCGAAGCGTGGCACGCCAGTTTCAAAGACCATCCTCTTGCGCGTGTGCGGGTGGATGAACGCCAGCCGCCATGCGTGGAGCATCAACGGCCCCCTGTCGTCGGAGCCATAGCGGGTGTCGCCAGCCACGGGATGCCCGCTCTCCGCGAAATGCACCCGTATCTGGTTCTTGCGCCCGCTCTTCAGCCGCACCTCCACAAGAGAAGTGCCGCCACGCTCCGAAAGCACCCTGTACAGGGTCTTGGCGTACTTGCCGAACTTCGGGTTCTTCACCGACCGCACCTTCAGCGTCTTCCGGTCTTCCGCGAGATAGCTCTCGAACGAGCCTTCCCTCTCTCCAAGATGCCCGTGTACCTTCGCGAGATACGTCTTCTCCGTGAGCTCGTTCCAGTTCGAGCGGAAATACTCCTGCACCTCCGCGCTCTTCGCGACCATCATGACGCCGGACGTCTCGCGGTCGAGGCGATGCACGAGATACACGCACTTGCGGCTTTTGGCCTGTCCCTTGCGCACGTAGTCCGTCAAGGCATCCTCAACGGTATATTCGCCGCCGCGGCGCGTGGCGCATGAAAGTATGCCAGCGGACTTCTCCACCACCATCACGTCAGGATCGTCGTGAAGTATCTCGATGCCGCGAAGACGCTGGCCCTTTCCCTTGCCGCGCCTCAAGATCAGGGCGCCTCCACTATGCCGGACGGAATGCGCTTGTCTATCGCCATCTTGCCACCCTCCATCCGCCACGACACCTCGATGCGTCCCTTCGGCGTGTCAATCCAACCGGAAGCTGAAGTGACCCCGGCCACGGCATGCGGCGCAATGCGAACCTTGTCGCACCCTACGGCATCGTCGCACACCGCTATGCCAAGCACATAGCGCGTGAACCACTGCTCGACGCTGCCGAACATCGGATGGCAATTGCTGTATGCGTCGTGGCACCGTTCCTCGAACCAATCCTCCCACAGGGTCGTCGCACCTCGATCCAACATGAAGAAGTATCCGGGCGCACCCTCATGCGTAGCCACCCTGCCGGCCAAGTCCGCATCGCCATGCGCCGAAAGGTACTCGAACAGGTATTGCGTGGCGAATACCCCGGTAGTGAGCGCATCGCCATTCGAGACGATGTTGCGCTTCAGTATGTCGTAAGCGCCAGGCATGTCCCTCTTGTCCAAGAGCCCATTGTACAGGGCGAACAGCTGCTCGCCCTGCAATCCATTGTTCACCAGTCCGCCCGACTTCACGTACTTTGCCCTGAACTTCGCCGCGACACGATCCGCATGGGCACGGAACCCGGCGGCATCGTCCATCCTGCCAAGCAAGCCGGCGAACTTCGCGGTCTTTGTCAGGAACTCGTGCCAATGGGCAAGGCAGGAAAGCCCAGGATCGGCCTTCTCGACGGCAATCCAATCGCCAAGGCATGGAGGAAGGTCGTCATTCGGATAGCGTTCGGACACGATCCTTATGAAGCGTACAAGGGCCGGGTACGCCAACTTGAGCGATTCCAGATCCCCATCGTAGCGGATCATGACGTCAAGGAGAGCCGGCACGCCGATCGCCCACCCCATCGGCGCAACGGCACGCCCGCCAGTCTCGTTTTTGGGAATGACTGGATTGCTGCCGATCCCAACATACGGGGCCGTCTCGGTAAACAAACCATCGTCCGCAGCCTCATCAAGGAAATCCTGCAGCGTCTTGCGGTAAAAGGGAAGCATCGCCCAGTTGCACCGGAACGACTCTGCCGTGCATGCCAGATCTCCGCCATAGCCGAACTTCTCGCGCCCCGGACAATCGGACTGCACACTCTGCAGATTCGCCCGGAACGTCCGACGGCAGACCTCGTGCAGAAGGTTCAGCTTCTCGTTGGAGCACGTGAATTTTCCGCCTTCCTTCAGATCGGCAGACCACGCCAGCATTTCGAAATCATCTGGGGTCGGCATATACGGAAGACCTTCCACCTGAATGTATCGGAAGCAGTGGAACGTCATTCGCGGCTCGAACGTCGCATCGGCGGCGCCGCCGGATATCCAAGTGTCGCACTGCTCGGCGACACCAAAGAGCGGCCCTTCCTTCGGATTCTTGATCTGCCCCGCCACGGCGGTCATCGTGTTCACCGTACCATCGATGTTCATCAGCTCTCCAAGACGGAATTTCACGACAGTGCCTGTCGGAACCGTCCGCATCCTCACGCGATACGTCCCAGCGCGGTTCGCTCCCATGTCTATGAGCCACGTCCCCTCCTTCTTGGGGATGCGAGACACGCTCTTGGCCTTCCACCTGCCGATGACTACGGTCTTCGGGAAATCGCCGGCTGGCTCCACCTTGCCATCTGGCCCCTTTACGACCCTCGCCTTGCCGTTGGCATGGACAACCCGTCTGGCATCTTCCTTCACGCCAAGATATATGCTGTTCATGAGAAGCCGCCCCTCGGCGGCATCCCATTCGCCATCAGTCGCAATCTGCTGACGGCTTCCGTCCTCGTAGGCGACATCCAGCGTGGCCTTCACGCACGGAATCCCCTGCGCCATCGCATCGCGCAGATTGTACCGATACCACATCTTGAGCGGGAGCAGATTCCACCATCCGTTGCCAAGCTCTATGCGAAGCTCGTTCTCCACTTGCGCCTTGACGAGCGCAGTCACGTCAAACGACTCTTCGAGGATTCGCTTGCGGAATGGCGTCAACGGAGAGAGGGCCGTGGACGAAACCCTCGTGCCGTTCACGAAAAGGTCTCGCATTCCGGGGGCCGCCACGCGCCATTCGGCTTTGCGGACGCCAGCCTTCGCCGTGAACTTGCGAATGACGATGTCGTTCGGCGCATCCTCAAAGAATGCAGCGTCGCCGACGGGAAGCACGTATGATCCGGCTATCCATTCCGCCACGGCCAGAAACAGCGTAACACAACTCATATCGACCTCCTCGTTCGCTACGACGCACCGCACACGCCGCGATTGACAGATTTTAGCCTATAAACGGCTGTTGAAGACTTCCCATCATATGCTTTTAACACAGAGGCACGAAGACACAGAGAAACACGCATTTCACGTATTTCATGCCAGATGCCGATTCACCTTTGGGGTGAATGTTCCATCAATGAATCCCTTTGATAGGCTATCATTTTCAACCATGCCTCCGTGACTTTGTGCCTCTGTGTTAAGATTCAAATTGCCGAGTTTAGGCCCAATGGTCTCTAAAATCGCTACTCATTATATAAGGTTGCCGCTCGCAAATCAAGCGGCATTTTGCCCTACCTGAACCACGCTCTCGCGCATTTCACGGGAATGCGCCCACAAGCCTGCATACGTCACGCACATATGGTCGCAACAAGTTGCGACCCTCCCGCATTACGAATCATGTCAATCTTGTAAATCCTGTCAAAAAACTCTCTCCCAAAACCTACATTCCTACACGGCCATTTCGCACGACGACGAGGCGTCGTCGCTACGGGAATAGCCAAATCACCAGATCCCCAAATGCAATCGTAAATCCCTATCAACTACCAACTACCATCTACCAACTATACTCTCAATCCACTGTCACGAATACGCCTTCGCCGCATTCGAGCGGGATGTCGTAGAGGCCATCGGTCCCACGTTCCGCCTTCTGCGGAACGCCATGGCGGTATACCGTGACGCGGCTTCCGGCAATATCCAGCTTCACCAATGCGCTGCGGGCCTTCTCAAGGTCGTTCATGTTCACCACGGTGAACGCCGTGCCTTTGCCCGACTTCGCGGCGAAACAGCCGAAGAGCAGCGGGGCTTCGCACTTCACGGACTTTACCGTCGCGAAGTCGCGGTATTCGCCAGACATCTTCAGGTATGGCGTCGCATCTGTGCAGTTGTGCGTGAATGCGCCGAGGTTGCGGTAGGAACAGTATACGTCCGATATGGCCCGCACCTCGTTCAGCACGGTGCGGGCATCGTACCAGGCCGCCGTCCTCTCCCCATCGCACGTCACGAGCGACGGCCATGAGCTGTTGCGAGAAGAATACACCCAGCACAGTATCGCGCGGCAGCCGAACGACAGCAGCGAATAGCATTGCCAGCGGTATTCGGCAGCGTTCGGGGTGCGCTTGCTCGCGCACCATCCGAACGTCTGGATGAAGCACCAGAACTCTCGGTTGCGTTCACGCGCCACCGAAGCGATCACGTTTATGGATTCCACGTAGTCGCGGTACGTCACTGCCCGCCCCTTGATCCAATGGAGCGGATAGATGTCGGTGCAGATGTATTCCGTAGGCACCTTGTCGCAATACTTCTCGCAGTACTTGCGGTACAGGTTCGGATCCGGATCGTAGTACTCGATCGCCGCCGCGTTTGCCCCGAACTTGAGCTGGGCCGCGTTCGCGTACATCGGAAGGAGGTTGATGAATGGACGCAACCCCGTCGCCTTGCGGCAGGCAATCGCCCGCTCGCCCCAGTGTCCGTAGGAGTCCGTTCCCGGTTCGTCGAAGAGATAGTAGCCGCCCAGCGACGGGTGATCGGCGAATTCGCGGCCCATGTTCGTCATGTCCTTCGGAACTCCGAGGTTCAGCATGACCTCTATCCCATCCTCATCGCAGGCGGAGAGCAGCTTTCCGGCATGCGTCCCCGAATCGCGCCCGTTCCCGATAAGGAAGTCAAAGCCGCATTCCGCGAAGTCGCTTACGGCCTTGCGGCTCCATTCGCCGCCAGTGAGCAGCCCCCATCCGCCAATGCGTATGCGCTCGCGGCTGAAATGGGATGGCGGCTTCGCCTTGTCGGAAACGCCACAGCCGAGCTTTTCCATCGCCGTGCGGTCGAGGTGGCGCAGCTTCGCCGCATCTACGCCACGCGCAAAGCCGTATTTGCCGGGCTTTTCCGCCACATAGAACGCGAATCCCCTGCCATTTATGTAGCACGGCACCGGCTCTCCGCCGCACACTACGGTAAGCGCACCTTCGCCGGCTGGCGGTTCGGCGTCACCGATGAGGAAATCCGACTCCTTCCATCCGAAGGAAAGGTTGTTCCCCGGAATCAGCACGCGGTAGGCACCCTTTGCCAGGATAAGTTCACGCGAATAGTCCTCGGTGTCGTCCGCCTGCGCGAGAAACGCATCCGCCGCCTCGCGGGACGGGAAGAAGCCGAGGCGCGAAATCTCGTCCACATCACCCGGCACGCTCGGATTCGTAGGATCCAGACGGAACTCGTACACGTTCCCCTTCCACTGTTCAGGCTTAAGTATGCGCATGTCCACCACCGCATTGTGCCACTGGCCGTCAGGCACGATCTCGAACGGCGAATACGACTTGTCCGAAAGCGAGGTGAGCGTATCCGTCACGAAGAAGAGCCCGCACCTGCGGACGGAGGACTTGATCCTGTAGCGCAGGGCGAAGTACGGACGCTCCTCTGCCTTGAACGCATCCTTCCTGTCATACGGAACGGAAAGCGTCAAGTCGGAGCCGTTCACGCTTATGCGGAAAAGGCCAAGCGCCTCCAACGCGACGCCTTGCGCCACTTGGGCCTTCGGTGCGTCTGGCCCATGGTTGAATATCCACTGGGGTTCTCTGGCATTCGTCAAAAGCGCTGCCGAAACGGCAAACGCCGCCATCAGCGCAATTCGAACCTTATTCCAACGGTTGGATGCACACATCACGGAATCTCCCTTCACTTATCTGACCACTATCTTGACGCCAACTTTGCGAGGCCGCACCAGCAACGTGCCTGGGCCGTACACAGACGGACAGTTCTCGGCGTTCACCACGCCATAGTCCTGCCTCACGCCATCGATGTAAAGCCTGTTGACCACGTTTGTGCCCATGAAGTCGAGCTGCAGTCTCGCTCCATTTGCGATGTCGACTGAAACCCCATTGCCGTCTGGATCCGGCGAACGAAGCGCACCATCCCCCTCCTGTCCGACATAGCGGATGGATATGTCATCGAAGGCTATTAAGCCGCTATGTTGCGTTGAGGTTAGCACCATCAGTCGCCGCGTACAGGCATCGTCGACATGGAAAAGGGCCGTCCGCTGCGCGAATACGCCAGGAGCCATCCTCGTGACCGAGTCTATGCGGTTCGTGGCGGATGCATCTACCTCGACGAGGTAGATGTCTACTGGCGAAGACGAGTTCGTGTAGTTGTTCCGCGTCTTCGCGAGATACGAAAGACGATACCAGCCGCCATGCGGAAACGCGATGTCCTGACTGAACCCGCCGACGCATCCCGTCCTTTGGCAGTATGGCTCAATGAAGTAATCCCCAGAGCCGTGATCCGTCCCGAAGGCATCGCTGTCATTCCGTCCGTACTCGCGTGGGACCGCACTTGCCACCGCATACGTCTTCGTCTCGCCAGTCTCCTGGTCAACGACCTCCGTCACCTTTGTGGTCACATGCGACCATCCGGTACGGGACAAAACCGAGTTCCTGTTCGGTCCGTATGGAAGCTCGAAATCACCGTTGGTGACGAGTTCATGGTCGTTCTCGTAGGTGCCGATCAGCTCCACATCGTCGATGTTCACGCCGGTCAGGGCCGTTTTGGAACTGAACGCAAGCTTCAGCGTCACAGACTCAACGCCATCGGCCTCGAACGGTTTGGCCCACACGTACGGAAGCATCGTGTAGCACAGCAGCACCGGCAACGCGCCAAGATCGGCTTCCGCCCCATCTGGCCCCGTGACCGTCGCCGTAAGCGTAGGCACGCCATTGGCGGGTATGCTGTCGCCCCAATACGCAAGATGCGCCTTCAGGTACCACTTGCCCTTCGGCGGCGTGAACGTCGCCGTGGCGAATCCGCCGGATCTTCTGATGAGCATCTGGCGGACGCCGCCCAGCGGACGGCGCGTGCCGTTGTATGCGCTGCCGCAGCGGCGGCCCGTCTCGCAGTATGTGTTGCAGTCCACAACACCCGAACGCACATACTTCCCTTCGCTCTCTGGAACGAACGTGTTGTCGAACGTCCAGCCCGCAACCAGCGCTTCGCCGTACATGTTGAGGATGCTTCCTGAACCGTTAAACCCAGTCCCGCTCACATTCTCGAAATCGCCGCCGGGTATCTTGTAGTTCGCCACATGGTCTCCGACACGGTAGAGGTGCAGAGAATTGATCAGCACCATGTCGTCCCTGCCCTCCGTGCCGTCATACCACGGATTCACGTGGTCAAAATGGAGCGTGTACGAACCAGGCTTCACTACGAAGAAGCGGAACGCCTTCTGGTCATTCCAGTCCTTGACGGTCTGGACCGTTGCCGTGCCAATGTACGTCTCGTCCCCGTTTTCGTCCGTCAGGTAGTTCCTTACGCGCGCCCCCACGCCCAGGTCCGTACGTCGTCCGGTCATCAGATACGAAAGCTCGTATTCGCCCGGCTCGGTGAAATTCACGCCTGCGACTTTTGCCGTCGCTCCGGCAACCTTAATGGCCAGCACGCAGCGTCCTTCTGGCGGCGGACAGGCATCGTATCCGTAATCCGTGATCTTCACGGTGCCGCCCAAAGCCTCCCCGCCGCCACATTCCAGCCACTTGTCGTAATGGTAGAATGCGGCAACTCCTGTGCGGGACCATCCGCCATATGCGGCAAAGACGTTGCCCGTAGTCATCGTCTTGCTGCCCCAGTCGGAGAAGTCCCCATTGGGTATCGCCACCTCATATCGGCGGACAGCCGGCCTCGTCGGACGCAAGGCGAGGGTGCCGCCCGATATGGACAGTTTTCTGGTGCCTTCAGGAATGGATGTCAATACCGCGTATCCGGGACCAGTCTTCTCGACGGTGCTTGGCTTTGCCGCCGTGCCGGATGTCACGGTCTCGCCTATTTCCGCTCCCGGGAAATCAGACGTGATCCTGTCACCAGCCGAAGCCTTTATGGAGAGACTGCGCAACGGCTGCACTGCGCCGCCCTCAATGGACACTTCCGCCGCACCTCCTTTTTCGAGAGTTTTGGGACGATACACGAGTGTGCCGTCGCCTTTCTTTACGAACGCACCGTCACCAACGACCCGTACGTCAGCCTCTTCAGTTTCATCGGTTGCGACTTCAACTCTTGCGCCACCTTCGACCGCTATCTCACCAGTGCCAGAGCGGGTTCCGAACCACTTGCTGTTGAGGTATGCCTGTACGGCGACGCGTTCAAGATCGGTAAGGGGCGTGTCGAAGATCATCACCTCGCCGATGTATTCCCCGCCGCGACTCCATTTGCCGCCGGCCTTCCCCATGCCGGAGAACAGCGCATTCTCAAAGAAATCCAAGGATTCATGCGTCATCAGGGTGTTATAGCGCTGATGCATCGAATGGAAGCCATGCGGAAGATTGCGGCCATTCCTCACGAAGTCCCTTCCGTCGATCCAGATGCGCGTATCGCCAGCCGAAGGACCCCACGCGCTTTCCCACGGCAGACCGGTATCTTCATTCCAGAGGCTGTGTTCGTAGCTGTCTTTGCAATGCCCGAAAAGGTATCCGAACGCCTTTGAGTCATCAAGATTGCCATATACGACGGATGTCTCCTTTAGCCGAGACATGTAAGGGGTGCCGTCATTGTTGAATATCTGGAGGGCCTGTCCACTGCCGTATCCGCCGAAATATACCATCTCCATCTCGTTGGTGGACGTCCAATACTGGCGAACGTACACCGCATTCGTCAGCGACGGGCCCGGCGCATCATCCAGACGCAACGCCTGAAGATAGAGGCAAGTCGGATTCTCGGTATCCGTCTCACGTACGTCGTACCACCGCTCGATTTCCACGCCGTCAGCAAAGACGATGTGCGCCCGATCCTTCACCGACACCCAAAGCGCGAGTTTCTCCTTGATTGCATCGGATAGTTCCGGGAGAGCATCGGAAGTCGCCAAGTCACCCCGCACCGAAACTACGCCTTCCTTTGCCTGAATGCGAAACGGCGTAACGCCCGGCGCACTCGCGGGAACGGCAAGCGTTCCGCCGCCTGTCTTCACGATTGAAGTCCGCTCAGGGATGCAGAGATTCGGCGAGAGCGATTGCGTCGCCCCTGACGGCACATCGTTCGAGACGAGCGACACGGGGTGCACATTGAGCGGGACATCCGCAAGGATGGATCCAGTATGCGCAACCATTGCTATTGCCGCCGACGACACAATCAGACTTTTTGCATTCATAATCCTGCCTCCAAAAGCATACGCCCCACACCGCAACAGACGACATGGTATCAAGCGATTGGGAACAATAGCAAATGGTTGGTTTTTTTTTTCAACAGGAAAATTTCGGCTCTACTCCAGAGTTAGTGGAAAACACACTTTGAAGCGGTGCGGCGACCCAAG
>CAVFWS010000055.1:0-12188 GCA_963626295.1 Clostridium sp. CAG:138 | reverse complement strand
GCTTATCCACGATATGAAAAGAGCCGCCCGCGGCGGCTCTCTCTTGCGTTCAAAAATGATGGCGGAGAGGGAGGGATTCGAACCCCCGGTCCCTTGCGGGACAACGGTTTTCAAGACCGCCGCGATCGACCGCTCCGCCACCTCTCCATGGAAATCATCCGATAATTGCACGGAACGAGTGCGAAGTATACCAAAAAAGGGTCTTGATTTGTCATGCGAATTTGTGGAACTTCAAATCGCCGGTATTGTGCTATAATGGGCAACATGGACATTGTAGAGAGTAATTCGTTGCCATTGCCTACGATACGGCGATACCCGATATACCTGCGCACCATCAACAAGCTGATGGCCGAGGGTGAATTGTTCATCTCAAGCTACGCCCTTGCGGAAAGGCTCGGCCTCGACACCGTCCTTACGAGGAAAGACCTTGCGATGGCAGGAGTCCCCGGGAGACCCCGCAGGGGCTATCCCGCAAAAGAGCTGAGCGAAGCCATAAACCGCGCACTCGGATGGGATAGCGCAACGGACGCCGCCCTCATAGGGGTGGGCTCGCTCGGCAGCGCACTTCTTGGCTACTCCGGGTTTGAGGAGCAGAACCTGTCCGTCGCCGTGGCATTCGATGCCGACAAGCGTCTCCAGATGACGTCCATACACGGCGTGAAGGTGCATCCGATGGAAGACCTCAAGCGTCTCGTCCGCCAGCTGAAGATAAAGCTCGCGATCCTTGCCGTGCCAAGCGCGGCCGCGCAGGACTGCGCCGACGAGCTCGTCGACGCCAAGATCAAGGGGATACTCAACTTCACCGCCGTCCACCTGTCCGTGCCGAAAGGCGTGATCGTGCAGAATGTAGACCTTGCGCAGCCGCTTGCCGTACTCTCGCACGCAATCGCCAGAAACGCATGAGCGGGAGGCGCACCTTCCGATGCGCCTCCCACCCGGTTCCATTGGCTTAGGCAGATTGTCCGGCCTTACTCGAAGAGCCACGTGGAGAGATACCGCTCGCCCGTGTCCGGCAATAGCGCAACGATGGTCTTGCCTGCGAATTCCGGACGCTTGGAGAGTTCCAGGGCCGCCCAGAGCGCTGCGCCGGACGATATTCCGACAAGCAGGCCCTCCTTTGCCGCGGCGGCCCGGGCCGTCGATCCGGCATCGGCTGCCGACACCTTTATAATTTCGTCGTATACCGACGTGTCAAGCGTCTTCGGGATGAAGCCGGCCCCGATGCCCTGGATCTTGTGCGGTCCGGATGGCTCTCCCGACAGCACCGCCGAGGTGTCCGGCTCTACCGCGAACACCTTCACGGCCGCGTTCCTCGACTTGAGGAACCTCCCCACGCCGGTCAGCGTCCCGCCGGTGCCGACGCCGGCGACAAACGCAGCGACATCCCCATCCGTGTCGTTCCATATCTCAGGGCCGGTGGTCGCCTCGTGCTTCGCGGGATTCGCCGGATTCTCGAACTGCTGCAGGATCACCGCCCCAGGCGTCGCATCACGAAGCTCATTGGCCTTCGCTATCGCCCCCTTCATGCCGTTCGCCCCGGGCGTGAGGACGATCTCCGCCCCGTATGCCGCCGCGAGCTTGCGGCGCTCGATGCTCATGGTCTCGGGCATCGTGAGGATCAGGTGATATCCCCTGACCGCGCTCACGAGGGCGAGCCCCACTCCCGTGTTCCCGCTTGTCGGCTCGATTATCGTCGCGCCCGGCTTGAGCACGCCGGACTTCTCCGCCGCCTCTACCATCGCAACTGCGACTCGGTCCTTGACGCTCCCTCCCGGATTGAAGAACTCGACCTTCGCGAGTACCCGCGCCTGGCCCTTGTTCACCCTGCCGGATATCTCCACCAAAGGCGTTCCGCCAATGCGCTCCAGAATGTTCCTTGCTATCTTGCTCATGCTATCCTCCTTGGTTTGCCTTACGTATTATACACTTTCAGATGTGCGCGAACGCCTCGTCAAGCGCACCAATGATGTCGTCGATATGCTCAATGCCTATCGAGAGGCGAATCATCTCGGGCGATATCCCACACTTGCGGAGGTCCTCTTCCGACAGCTGCGAGTGTGTCGTCGATGCCGGATGGATTATGAGGCTCTTGGCGTCGCCCACGTTCGCAAGGAGCGAGAATATCTCGCCGTTCGCGGCGTCGGCAAGGCGCCTCGCCTCGTCGGCGCCGCCCTTCACGCCGAACACCACCATGCCGCCCGCGCCATTCGGCAGGTACTTCGCCGCGAGCTCCGGCTGCGTGAGCGACGGGTAGCGCACCCACGCGACCTTTGGGTGGTTCCGCAGGTAATTCGCCACCGCAAGCGCATTCTCGCAATGCTTGGCCGTGCGCAGGGGAAGCGACTCCACGCCCTGCAGGAACAGCCACGCCGCATCAGGCGCAAGTGTAGGCCCCTGGTTGCGGATCCCGACGGTGAGAAGCCGTATCGTGAACGCGATGGGGTTCAGCGCCTCCGGCAGGTCGTGCGCGAAGCGCAGACCGTGATAGCCGCGGTCGGGCTCGTTGTAGAGGGCGAACTTCGGGTCGGTCCAGTCGAACCTCCCGGCGTCAACCACTACGCCGCCGATGCCCGCGCCATGCCCGCCAATCCACTTGGAAAGCGAATGTATCACCAGATCTGCGCCATGCTCGATCGGACGCAGAATGGTCGGAGGCGTGAAGGTGGAATCGACGACGAGCGGCAGGTGGTGGCGCTTCGCGACCGCCGCATACCCCTCTATGTCGGCGATGTCAAGCGCAGGATTTCCGACCGTCTCGATGAAGATGAGCCTCGTCTTCCCGTTGATCGCCGCCTCGACCGCCGCGAAGTCGTTCACCGGCGTGAACCGCGCCGTTATCCCGGCATTCGGCAGGATCGTGTCGAACTGCGAGAACGTGCCGCCGTACAGGTTCTCCGCCGCGACGATCTCGTCTCCGGCCTTCGCTATGTTGGTGACCGTGAAGTATATCGCCGCCGTCCCGGAGGCAAGCGTCTTCGCCGCCGCGCCGCCCTCAATCGCCGCAAGGCGCTTCTCAAGGACGTCGTTCGTGGGGTTCATGAGCCGGGCGTAGATGTTGCCGAGCTCCTTGAGTCCGAAAAGGTCTGCGCCGTGCTTGGAGTCGCGGAAGTTGTAGGCCGTCGTGCGATATACCGGCACGGCCCTCGCATATGTGGCGGGATCCCCGTGCACACCCTGCCCGGCATGGACCGCCAACGTCTCAATGTGATACTTTCTGTCGCTCATCGTTTTGCTCCTTTCGCTGTCTCACGTAAACGGCGCAAAGTATACCACTCTCCGGCGCATATCGGAGCATTAGAAGTTTGCATTGCCGTCCATAGGAGATTCCTATGCCGGAGCAAGGGACGCGATGCGCAATTCCAGATGCGGCTCCTCGCCGCCGCCCCAGTCCGACACCTCAATCGTGAACGTGATGTCGAAACGCTCCGAAGACCGGGAGCGCAGCCGCTCCGCAAGCGATCCGTGTCCCCACCAGACCGCGCGGGGGATGCGGTGGTCGGCGAACTGGAACGATGCGTGCCTCCCGCTTTCGCCAATGAGCCTTATTCCGGAAAACAGCACGCCGCGCAACCCAAACTCCGGTTCCGGGTTGCCTTCGCCGAACGGAGCCATTGCCTGCAGCTCGTCGTGGAGGGCGAGCGTAAGGTCATTGGGCGAGATCCACAGGTCCGGCTCACGCAATCCCATCGACCGCCCAGGCGTCTTGCCGTCCGCCTTGCGCTGCGATCCGCATGCCGCAATGAACGCGGCCTTGAACTCATCGAATCTGCCGGGCTTGACCGTGAACCCGCCGGCGGCGACATGTCCGCCAAACCTCAGCAGGGAATCCGAGCAGGCCGTCAGCGCGTCATGCACGTTGTAGCCGTCGGGGGCGCGCGCGCTCCCGATGCCGTTCACCACGACCGCCGCCGGCACGCCGTACCTCTCGACCAGCTTGGACGCCACGTTGCCCGCAACCCCGGTGTGCCAACCGGGGATGGCGTCGCCCTTCCCGCCGCCGACGACAATGGCGGCAAAGCCGCCATCGGCCAGCTGCCCCTCCACGGACGAGAACATCCTGCCCTCGACGGTCTTGCGTTCCGCATTGTGGACATCTACACGCTGCGCCAGGTTGCGGGCCTGTTCCCGGTCTTCGGCCATCAGGAGGTCGCAGGCGTCCCGTGCCGTCGCCATCCGGCCGGCGGCATTTATCCTCGGCCCCAGCAGGAAAGCGAAGTCACGCGACGTCACGGCCCCTGAGCGGCGCTGCGCCCGCGCAAGCAGCTCAAGAAGGCCGATGGGGGCCGCGCGGAACATCCTGATCGCATTCGCCGCAAGTATCCTGTTCTGCCCGACAAGCGGGACTATGTCAACGACGGTGGCCAGGCCCGCAAGCACAAGAAGCGGAGCGGCGAACTTCTCTCCAGAATACATGCCGAGACTTGTGGCGCGGGCCACAAGTGCGTTGGCGAGGAAGAACGCGACCCCCGCTCCGCAGATCTCCCGCGCACCGAGTTCGTCCAGCGCGGCACATTCGGCGGCCGCCTTCATGTCCACCAGGGCATCGCACTCCGGCAATGCCTCCGGGGGCAGATGGTGGTCCGTCACGACCACGGACACCCCCCTGGACTTGAGCAGCCGCACTTCTTCCATGGACGAGATGCCGCAATCGACCGTGACGACCAGGGCCACGTCCGGGATTTCGGCGAACAGCCTGGCAATGCTTGCGGAGGTGAGCCCGTATCCCTCGGAGAACCGATCCGGCACAAACTGCCTTACCCTCGCCCCAAGGCGGATCAGCGTTTTCGCGAGGATTGCGCTGGCGCAAACGCCATCGCAATCGTAGTCCCCAAACACCACTATCGTGCGGCGATCCCGAACGAACGGCAGGATGGCGTCGGCCGCCTCCGGGATTCCCGGAAGCGCATCGAACCTCGCAAGGCGGCCAAGCGCCGGGTCAAGGTATTCCCCAAGCGACGAACCCGCAAGACCACGCTTCGCAAGCAGAGCGTCAAGGATCCACCCCATGCCAAGAATCCGTGCAGGAAAGGGAAGGAGTCAGGATGGCGACGGATTCAGGCCGCCGCCATCCGATCACTTCATGTTGTCCATCGTCCCAAGCACACAGGTGCAAGTGGCCTCTGCGGCAAGCGTTCCCTCCACATATCCCTTCATGGAGAATTCGCCGAGCCGTCCGGCCTTCAGCCGCACGTTCTTCACGACGGTGTAAAGGGTATCGCCGGGGCGCACGGGACGGCGGAAGCGCACGTCCTCGACCTTTGCGAGCAGGAATGCCGCATTCCCTTCCGGGAGTATCTTCCGGGCGACGATCGCCGCCCCGGCGACCTGCGCCATCGACTCGACGAGCACCACGCCCGGCACAACCGGATACGCCGGGAAATGCCCCTCGAAGAACGTGTTCACGGCCTTGCCGGGAATGGCCGTCGCCGGATCGGTATAGGTATACTTGCCAAGCGCACCTGTCTCATCTGCCGAAATGAGCTCATCGACAAAGAGGAACGGATCGCGGTGGGGCAGGAGCGTCTTGCCGGGGACGTGAAACTCTTCCTTAAACTGCGGATAGTCCATAGGTCTTGCGTCCTTCACTTCACCGCCTTGAACACGAGAGCCCCATTGTGTCCGCCGAATCCAAGCGACGTGCTCACGGCGACACGGATCTCCTTCGCCACGCCCACGTTGGGGGTGTAGTCGAGGTCGCACTCCGGATCGGGGTTCTCGTAATTGATCGTCGGGGGGACGAACTTGTCGTCTATCGCCATCGCGCAGACCGCCGCCTCGAGCGCACCCGTGGCGCCGAGCAGATGGCCTGTCATGGACTTTGTGGACGATATCTTGATCTTCCGCGCCTGCTCCTCGCCGAACACCTCCTTGAACGCCTTCGTCTCCATCACGTCGTTGAGATGCGTCGAGGTGCCGTGCGCGTTTATGTAGTCCACCGTGGTGAGATCGTCCACGCCGGCATCCCTAAGCGCGATCCTGATGGCCTTTACCGCGCCCTCGCCGGACGGATCGGGGGCCGTGATGTGGTATGCGTCGGACGTGGCGCCGTATCCGGCCAGCTCGCAATACATCTTCGCCCCGCGGGCCTTTGCGTGCTCTTCCGTCTCGAGGATCAGCATCGCGGCCCCCTCGCCCATCACAAATCCGTTGCGGTCGATGTTGAACGGACGCGACGACTTCTCCGGGCAGTCATTGAACTGCGTGGCCAGCGCCCGCATCTTCATGAAGCCGCCAACCGCGAATTCCATTATCGTAGCCTCCGTGCCGCCGGCTATCACCACGTCGGCGCGGCCGACGCGGATCAGGTCAAGGGCCTGCCCCAAGGCGTCTGTGGACGATGCGCATGCGGTGACGGTGGTGAGCGCAGGCCCCTTCGCGCCAATGGCCATCGATATGTTGCCGGCCCCTTCGTTCGCGATCAGCTCGGGGATGGCCAACGGGGAGAGCCTGTCCGGCCCGCGCTCGAGAAGCGTCTTCCACGCCTCGCCAGTCGTATGCATGCCCCCGATCCCGTTGCCGACCATCGTGCCTACGCGATCCATGTCGGGCCTGTTGTCGTCCGTGAAGCCGGCGTCCCGCCAAGCCTCGACAGCCGCCGCCACGCCATATATCGAGAACGGATCCATGTGGCGCATGGCCTTCCGGTCCACATAGCCGGTCTCGGCGACATACGCATCGAAGTCCTTCAGCTCGCCTGCGACCTGACACGTGCAGCGCGATGGGTCGAACTTCGTGATCCGCCCTATCCCGCACTTGCCCGCCTTCAGCGCATTCCACGTGGCGACCTTGCCGTTTCCGACCGGCGTCACCATGCCGAGTCCCGTGACAACAACCTTCTTCATCTGACTTCTCCTTATTCTTAAATCACAGGTGCGGCCACTGCATGTACGTGCCTGCATATGTCAGCCCCGCACCGAAGCCGCACAGCACAATCTTCATGCCATCCCCGAGCTCGCCCTTGCGGACCGCCTCGTCCAGCGCGATCGGGATGGATGCCGCAGACGTGTTCCCGGTGGTCTCAAGGTTCAGGTAGAACTTCTCGAGGGGAAGCTTCATGCGGCGGGCGACGGCCTCGATTATGCGCCCGTTCGCCTGATGCGCGAACACGCGGTCAAGCGACGATGGCGTGGTGCCGAGCCTTTCGCAAAGCTGGTTCGTGACCTTCGCCAAGGCGCGTACCGCGAACGCAAACACGTCGTGCCCCTGGAGGACGAGCGTGGGGATCGGGAACATGCCGGGCTGGGGCTTGATCCGCGTGCCCCCATCGCGATATATGAACGACGCGCCCTTCCCGTCCGCCCACAGCACGGTGTGCGCGGACGGCCCGTCGCCCTCCGCCTCCCCGATCACCACGGCCCCGGCGCCATCCCCGAACAGGATGCAGCTGCCGCGATCGCGCCAATCCACGATGCGCGACAGCGTCTCAGCCCCGATGACAAGCGCCTTCGCGCCACGATTCACCTTGGCCCAGCAGCGGGCCTGCTCCAACGCATAGACAAACCCTGCGCATGCCGCCTGAAGGTCGTATGCGCCGGCCTCGGGACACCCCAGTTCGGCCTGGACCAGGCAGGCGGTCGAGGGGAACGTGGCGTAATCCGGGGTTGATGTGGCGACTATTATGAGGCCTATCTCCGATGGGGACGCACCAGCCGCGTCAAGGGCGATATTGGCGGCCTTCGCCGCCATCGAGGACGTGCAGTCGTCCGACTCCGCGATATGGCGCGACCTGATCCCGGTGTGCGACCTGATCCATTCGTCGCTTGTGTCCAGCGACTTTGAAAGGTCGTCGTTCGTGACAACCTTAGGCGGCAAATAGCTCCCCGTGCCAAGTATGCGTACGGACATCCTTATCCCTTCCTCCAAAAATTATGGCGCATATTGTATACAATCCGCGCCGTTTGCGCAAGCCTCCCGAAAAGCGGATCCTCCGTCCCGCCGCGGTGGTATAATACGCGCCGTGACAGACAGCAGATTCGAACGATCGGTATCCCTTCTCGGACATGGGGCGTTCAGCCGCATCTCGGGTTCGCGCATGGCCATATTCGGCGTCGGCGGCGTCGGCGGATGGTGCGCGGAGGCGCTCATACGCACTGGCGCGCGCAACATCACGCTCGTCGACGACGATGTGGTGGCCGAATCCAACGTGAACCGCCAGCGGCAGGCGATGCCGTCCACCGTAGGGCGGATGAAGGTGGAGGTCCTTCGCGACATTCTGCTGGACATCGCGCCCGACGCGGCGATAACGGCGATCGCCGAGCGCTACACGCCGGAGTCCGCCGCCAGGTTCGACAACGTGCTCGATGCCGCCGATTTCGTGATTGACGCGATCGACTCCGTGGACTGCAAGGCCCACCTCATTCAGCGATGCGCTAATCCGGCCATTGCCGAAGACGGGAAACGCGGCGGACCGACCCTGTTCTCGTCGATGGGGGCCGCATTGCGCACAGACCCTACGCGGGTAAAGGCATCCCCGTTCAACAAGATCGCCGGCGACGGACTCGCACGCGCCCTGCGTAACAGGTTCAGGAGATGCGGGCTGCCAATTCCAAGGCACATCTGCGTACATTCCGAGGAACCGCCCCTGAAGTCGGCAACCGGCGCCAAAGGCAGCCTGATGCCGGTAACGTGCGCATTCGGGATGGCCCTCGCGTCCCTCGTGATAGGCCAGGCCTCCGGCGGAAGCTGAGCATGTTGCGATTTGCGATTGGGGGATTTGCGATTTACGATTTGTTTTTAGCCGTGTAGAAGTGTAGAGATGTAGAGATTTGCGATTTGAAAATCTATGCATTGGGGATCTTGGTTTTAGCCGTGTAGAGGTGTAGAGATTGCAAATTCCGGAATGTGGACGCCTTTCCCTCCCAATCTATGCATCCATCTCTCCACAACCGAAACCTCTACAACCAAATGCATCCGCAAACCACAAGCCAACCGCTTCCTGAATTCTCCCTCTACATTTCTACACTTCTACACGGCTAAAACCAAATCGTTAAATTGGTAAATGCCTAAATGCAATCGCAAATCGCAAATCGTAAATCCCCCAATGCAATCGCAAATCGTAAATCGAAAAATCGCAAATGAGAAACGGATATGCTATAATGCGGGCATGGAAAGGACGAGGCAGATCATGCATGGGGTGACGGACTTCGCGCGGCGCGGCGACGTCGCACTTCTGGAGGAAATATGAGCAGGAAAGGCATCATTCTCGCCGGTGGCGCGGGCACGCGGCTCCACCCGCTGACCATGGTTGTCTCAAAGCAGCTTCTGCCTGTCTATGACAAGCCGATGGTCTACTACCCCCTTTCGACGCTCATGCTTGCCGGCATCCGCGAGGTGCTCATCATATCCACTCCGACAGACCTCCCGAATTTCGAGCGCCTGTTTGGGGATGGCGCGAACCTCGGCATGAGATTCTCGTACAGGGCTCAGGAGACTCCGAACGGGCTTGCGCAGGCATTTGTCCTGGGCAGGGAATTCATCGGCGACGATGACGTGTGCCTGGTCCTTGGCGACAACATCTTCTACGGCGCCAATCTCCCGGAGATGCTTCGCGAGGCCACGGCTTCCGCAAACCCAGTCGTCTTCGGGTACCGGGTCAATGACCCGGAACGATACGGGGTCGCCGAGGTATCCGCAGACCTCAAGGTTGTCTCGCTTGACGAGAAGCCCGAACGCCCGAAGTCCAACTGGGCGGTTGTCGGCCTCTACTTCTATCCCAACGATGTTGTCCGATACGCCGCCGGCCTCAAGCCTTCGGCCCGCGGCGAGTACGAGATAACCGACCTGAACAGGATCTACCTTGGGCAGGGACGCCTTGAGATCAAGCTGATGTCACGGGGTTTCGCCTGGCTTGACACCGGCACCCACCAATCGCTCGCCGACGCCACAAACTTCGTTCGGGCCCTGACCGAACGGCAGGGGCTTCAGATCTCCTGTGTCGAGGAAATCGCATGGCGCAAGGGATGGATCGATGACGGAAAACTCGCGGAACTTGCCGGGAACTGCGGCAGCTCAAGCTACGGGGTATATCTCCGAAACCTTGTCGGCGGACTGTGTTAGCGGTCATTTTCTGTCGGCAACCTGCGCGAGAAACGCCTCCCACTGCGCAAGGATCCGGCCTTTGGTAAGGTCTTCGGCACAATGCGATTTGGCGTTGGCGCCGAGTCGCCTCCTCAGGGGCCCGTCACCCGTTAGCCGCGCAAGCGAGCGGGAGAACTCTTCGACACTGCTGCCGGAAATAAGTCCCGTCACTCCATCCTCGACCATTTCAGAATCACACTTAATGGCGGCATTGTACCACAATCGGGAAGTCTGCGCCAGTAGCGGAAATCATTTGCCAGAGATTCCGCACATATTTGGTATACTATCGCGCATTGGAGTATGCCGACGGAACTTCCCGATAACCTGAAAAGCCTTGCCGCAGAGCTGGATGCTCTCGCGGGGCGTACGGTCGCCTCTTCCGAGACCGCCGAGTGCCCCTCTCTCGACGGCACGGACTTCGAGCCGGTCGCCGAACTCGGACGCGGCGGCATGGGCGTCGTCTACGCCGCGCGGCAGCGATCCCTCGACCGCACGGTCGCCGTCAAGGTCCTCGCACCGCACCTCTCGGACGCGCCGGAGTTCCGCGAACGGTTCGCCGATGAAGCGCACCTTGTCGCCCAGCTCCACCATCCGAACATCCTCGACGTGTACGCGGCGGGCTCGTCTGGCGGATGCTGCTACTTCGCGATGGAATGCGTGGACGGCACGACGGCGCGCGACCATGTGTTCGCCTCGCTCGATGCCGTCGCGGCGTTCGGCATCACCGTCGCGGATGCGCTCTCCTACGCACACGGCTGTGGCGTCCTGCACCGGGACGTCAAGCCCGCGAACATCCTCATCGGCGCGGACGGCACTGTCAAGGTCGGCGACTTCGGACTCGCCTGTCTCGCGGGCGCGGCGACCGACGCCTCGGGCACGCGCAGCTACATGGCGCCGGAGCTTCTGCGCGGCGAACGGGCGACGGTTCTCTCCGACGTCTATGCCCTCGGCGCCACGCTCGCGGAGGAGTCCGCCCCGCATCTGCGCGCGCATCCCGATGCCGATTTCGCGTCGATTCTGGACAAGGCTACCTCCGCCGATCCTGCCGACCGCTACGCCGACATGACGGCCTTTGCCTCCGACCTCCGCCGCTACCGTGCGCATGAACCGCTCGCGGCGCGTCCGCCCACGTCCCTGCGGCGGCTCGCGCTCTGGACGCGCCGCAATCCGTCCGCCGCCGTGGGGGCCGCCGCCGCGCTCCTCTTCGCGTTCGGACTCTTCGCCGCGCTCGCCGTCGGCTACGTCCGCACGTCCGCCGCGCTTGCGCAAGTCGAGGTCGAGGCGACGAACACGGCGAACGCGCTCATCGCCGCGCTGACGGCGACGGACGAAGACCGTGCGGCGTCCGACAGGCGGCTCGCCAAGCTGAAGCGCGCAAAGGAAACCGTCGAACGCCTGCACACCCGCTTCCCGGCGAATGAAGAGATGGTGCGCGCGATCGAACGCCTTGCGCGAGCCATAGAGTTCACCGAGCGGCGTGGACATCCCACGCCACGTCGGCGACAGAGGCCTCCCGCCATTTGGCATAATGCAGACACAAACCAATTCTCGCTTTTCTAGAAAAGTGAGAACTGGTGAGGCTGCCTGTACAGACACTCATTGCATCTGCACTGAGAACTATGCTATAATTCATCCATTCAAATAGGAGCAGTGGACATGACAGCGACACTTCAAGTCAGAATTGATAGCGACCTTAGACAGGCGGCCGACAACGTTTTTGCCGATATCGGAATCGACACGAACAGCGCCATTCGGCTGTTCCTTCGGCAAGCTGTCATTCGGCGTACATTCCCTTTTGAAGTCGTCTGCTCAGATCCATTCTATCACCCGGCTAATCAGGCGTTTATCGCCAGTGGCATTGCCGATTACGAGAACGGGGCTCAGCACTATCATGTCCATGAACTGATGGATGCGGATGCCCCTGTCGGAAAGAAGCCTCAATCGCGAACATCCATTCGGAGGCGTAGCCGTGAAAAAGCTTTGGTTTGACGCGGCCTGATTGGACTATATCGGCTGGCAGTCGCAGGACAGAAAGACGCTTCGGCGCATCAACCAGCTCGTCCAAAGCATTGAGCAACGGCACATCCTGTATCGTCAACCCAGAACCTCTT
>CAVFWS010000054.1:0-12737 GCA_963626295.1 Clostridium sp. CAG:138 | reverse complement strand
GAGCGGCGGCGGAATGAGCTTGCCCGTCTTCTTGTCGCGGGTGCACTGCTCGGGCGTGAACTTGTACGCGCCATGCGAGGTGCCGATGGAGATGGCGAGGGAGTCGCAACCCGTCTTCGTCGCGAACTCGACGACCTCTTCGGGCTTCGTGTAGTGGGAGACCGCGGAGGAGACCTCATCCTCCACGCCGGCCAGCACGCCAAGCTCGGCCTCGACCGTCACATCGTGCTTGTGGGCATAGTTCACGACCTTCTTCGTGAGCTTGATGTTCTCCTTGAACGGGAGGGCGGAGCCGTCGATCATCACGGACGAGAAGCCCGTGTCGATGCAGCTCTTGCACGTCTCGAAGCTGTCGCCATGGTCAAGATGGAGCACGATCTGGGGCTTCTTGCAGCCGAGCTCCTTCGCGTATGCGACCGCGCCCTCCGCCATGTAGCGCAGGATCGTGGGGTTGGCATACTTGCGCGCACCCTTGGAGACCTGCATGATCACCGGAGACTTCGTCTCGACAGCGGCCTGGACGATGGCCTGCATCTGCTCCATCGTGTTGAAGTTGAAGGCCGGAATAGCATACCCGCCCTTGATCGCCTTCGCAAACATCTTCTTTGTGTTCACGAGGCCGAGTTTCTTGTAGCTGACCATCTTGATTTCCTTTTCCCTATTGGGTTCGAAACAAATTGGAGCGTATTATATCGCTTTCCAAACGTTTTTTCAAGCATCGCGAAATGACGCCGCCTAAACGGACGGCCCGTCCGTCAGACCGCATTGCAATTCAGAAGCGCACGGGCATGGGCGAGTTCACCTTCAGTCGGGGTGCGGGCGTCCGTGAGCGTATAGTCGAGGCCGAGCGCCTGCCACTTGCGCACCCCCAGCGCATGGTACGGCAACACCTCCACGCGCCGGACGTTCGGAAGCGTACGGATGAAGTCGCCCGTCCGCCTAAGATCCGTCTCGTCATCCGTGAGCCCCGGAACGAGGACACGCCGGATCCATACGTCCGTGCCTGTCTCGGCGAGATGGCGCGCACAGGCGAGAACAGGCGCGTTGTCCGCACCGGTCAGCGCGCGATGCGCCTCCGCGTCGAAAAGCTTTATGTCAAGGAGAACCGTGTCGGACTCCCCGAGAAGCGCGACCTGCGACGGATCGTTCCCGTCGAAGCATCCCGCCGCCGTGTCAAGGCACGTCGTCACGCCGGCCAAGTGCGCCTTGCGGAACAGCTCCGCGACTTCATTGGACTGAAGCATGGGCTCGCCGCCAGAGGCGGTTATGCCGCCGTCCGCCCCCCAGTATGCCCTGTAGCGGAGCGCGCGGGCAAGCACATCGTCCACGCTCGCCTCGAATGCGGGCGGCTTCGCCCACGTGTCGGGATTATGGCAGTACCGGCAACGGAACGGACATCCGCTCAGGAATGCGATGAACCGTACCCCCGGCCCGTCCGCCGCGCCAAAGGTCTCAAATGAATGCACTTTCACCGCGTCTGTCTCCGCTGGGCAGAGTTAAAAAGCCCCGCTTTGCCGTAGCACAGAATCTCCAGGACCTCATGTCCAATCAGCGACCATAGTCGGCTTGCCAAAGCGCACCGCATTCAGGCCATCCTCTAAAAACGAAGGTCGGAGAAATTATCTGCCGAGTCCGCGTGCAAAACAGAGCCCACGATGTCCAAAGATCAACCTTCGCGGATTTCCACCGCGAGCGACGACTTCAACGCCTCCGCTATCTTCGCGAACGCGGCGTTCACCTCGTCATCGGTGAGGGTGCGGTCGTCCGCCCGGAACGTCAGGGAATAGGCGCGGCTTGAGCGTCCCTTCCCCAACTCCTTGGAGGAGAATATATCAAACAGCCTTATGCCTGTCAATTCCCTGGGCGCCGCCTTGCGGATCGTGCGCTCGACCGCCTCGTGCGTGACTGACGAATCCGCGACGAAGGCGATGTCGCGTGTCACTGGCGGATACTGCGGAACTGCGGACACGCGACCGATCGCGCCTACGCGCTTCAGCAGGACCTTGAGGTCGATTTCCGCAAGCGCCAGCTGGGTGGCGAGGCGGAACGGATGCCGCAACTTGTCCGAGACGACGCCCAGTACGCCGGCGGGCCGTCCGTTTATGGCAATCTCCAAGGCGACCTGGAACGCCGGATGCTCGATGCGGCGGAACTCCGTCTTCCCTACCTTGACGAGCTTTACGATGCGCTCGACCGCCCCCTTGATCCACAGAAGCGCCTCCTCCACGGAAACGGGCCTGACGCGTGCCAGCGCATCGCGTCCGACAGGGCCGAAGAACCCCAGGGCAAGCTTCTCCGACTCGAATGGCGCTCCGTCCTTCTGCCCGAACACGCGCCCCATCTCAAAGAGCTTCCCTTCCTCCAGCCTGTGCGCGGCATTGCGTCCGAGGCTCTGGTATAGCTGTGGCATCAGCGAATCGCGGAGTACGCCGTACTCGGCACTCACCGGGTCTGGCAGGGGCAGCCGTTCTGGGTTGTCGCCGAACAGGGCAAGCTCCCCTGCGGAAAGGAAGGAGTAGTGCATCGCCTCGGAGAACCCAAGCCCCGTGAGATACCCGCGAAGCGTCTCCTTGGCGCGGAAGGGCGCGTCATCGAGCGACGATACGGATGGCGCGGACGGCATCGTGTCGGGTATGTTGTCCAGACCATACAGGCGCGCGATCTCCTCCACCAGGTCGGCCTCAAGCGAAAGGTCCCACCGCCAGCTCGGAATCGCGAACGTCGCGCGGCCATCCCCGGACGCGATGCGCCTGAGTCCAATGGATTCGAGGATCGCGAGCATCCTGTCGTCCGGGATGTCAATGCCGATGAGCTTCCGTGCGCGGTCAAAGACGATTTCGACCGGCGGATTGAAGGCAAAGCCTCCCGTGACCCCATCGCCCTCGAACCGGGCGCGGCCATCCGCATCGACGAGCCCCTTGGCGACAACGGCCCCGCCGTACTTCTGCAGGAGATGCACCGCACGGCGGCTTGCGAAGTCGGCGAGATCCTTGCCGACGCCACGGATGTAGCGATAGCTTGCCTCGGTGGCGAGGCCAAGCGCGGTGGACGAGTACTTTGTCGTCCCCGGATCGAAGAGGGCCGATTCTACGAGGACGCTGTTCGTGCCAGCGGCGATTTCGGAATCCTCCCCGCCCATCACGCCCGCGACTGCGGATGGCTTCTCCTCGTCGCAGATTAGAAGCATCTTGGGATCGAGCTTGCGCTCCGCTCCGTCAAGGGTCTTCATCGTCTCGCCTTCGCGAGCCGCCCGCACTACGATCTTGCGCCCGGCGAGCCTGGTGTAGTCAAATGCGTGAAGCGGCTGCCCGAGCTCCAGCATCACGTAGTTCGTCACGTCCACGAGAAGGCCGAGCGAGCGTACGCCGCACGCCTCGAGCCGCTTCGCCATGAACTCCGGAGACGGAGCGTCCTTCACCGACGTCAGCACGCGCGCCGTATAGCGCGGACACTTGGCGAAATCCTCGACCTCCACCCTGATCTCGTCGTTCACATCCGTATCGGACTCGGTGAAATCGACCTCCGGCATCCTGAGCGGACGCCCCAGTATGGCGGAATACTCACGCGCCAATCCGACGACGGATAGCGCGTCGGGCCTGTTCCACGTGACCTCTATGTCAAATACGGTCTCGGGCTTCTCGCCCGGCAGGACATCCCGCAGGAACGCTCCGACAGGGGCGTCGGATGGCAGCTCCATGATCCCTTCGTGTGTGCCGCCGGGAATCGCAAGCTCCTTCGACGAGCAGAGCATCCCGAAAGACTCGACGCCGCGCAGCTTGCCCTTCTTGATCTTGAAGCCGCCCTCTGGTATGTAGGCGCCAATCTTCGCGAACGCGCTCTTGAGCCCGGCGCGGCAATTGGGGGCGCCGCAGACGACCTGAACCGTATCCTTGCCGTCGAAGACCTTTGCGATGTGCATGTGGTCCGAATTGGGATGCGGCTCGCACGAGACTATCTCGCCCACCACGATCTCGTCGCACAGCGGGGTAGGCCCCGTCGTCTCTATCGCCTCAACCTGCAGGCCCGCGCGCGTAAGGCGTTCGGCCAGATCCTCGGGCTTCAGGTCATCGACCTTGACATATTCATTAAGCCAACTTATCGGCAACTTCATTTGGGACCTCTTCCTTCTTCACATTCTCGGCATTGCCCTCATCGGCGACAGCCGCATTGGCCTCGGCGGCAGGCTTGGCCTCGCCCGCCGTCTCCTTCCTGGGCGGCAAATTGCGGAACTTCGGGTTATCCTCCGGCAGGGCGAGCAGACCATTGAAATACTGGACTACGTGGCCTTTCTCCACCAGCCATCCAAGATGCCCCCTCATGTCCTGCGGCAGCTCGTTCACGCCGCAGAGCGGATGCTCGCCAACGTATTTCACCACGGCGACGAGTTCCGGTATGGCGTGGTCCGTATCGAGCGGGACCGGCTTCACGGCGCACACGAACTCCTGTCCACGCGGCTCGTTCGCCCTGAAGAAGGCGAGCTTGCGATGGTGGAATGCGCCGCGCAGCGCGAAGAAGAGCGATGCGGGGAAACGGCGCTCGCGCGCCACGGCGTCGCGCACGGCAAAGAGGTACGGCAGGTCCGGGCTTTTCAGCGCCTGGTCGAGCGTCATGTCGGATGTCTTTGACACCCCCTTCAGCTGCGGCATGATGTCGCGCCTGAACGCCGCCTCCGCCTGTTCGCGCTCAAGGGCCGGCACGGGGTTCGCCTCCGCCGCGTCCGGAGATGCCTGTCCGTTGCCGGATGCCTTCAGGCGGAAGAGCGTCTTCTTCGTTGCCCCCTTGCGCCAGGTCTCCACGGCATCAGGGTCGCGCACCGTCACGAGACGCGCCCTGTACGCCCCCTCATCCATGCCAAGCTTCTGCGCCATCTCGCGAACTGCGGCATTGTATCCGTGAAGGTTCGGCGGGCCGATGAGTTCCCCGGTTATTCCACACTTCACCACGCAGCCAAACTGGCCGGATGGCGGCTCCACGTCCGTCTCCTCCGCCGCGTAGTAGTCGCCAAGGTGGGCCGACAGCAGATGCGCGTCAAGCGCCTCTGCCGTGGGGCACGAACGCCCGCATGCCTTGCACACGTGGAACCGGACCTGCGGATCCTTTGGCGTGACCTTCACGTTGCATGACGCCGGATGGTCGAGGAAGAACAGCGCGATCTGCTTCAGCGGGTAGGCCACATGGCCGGTCTGTATCTTGCGGATTATGCCTCCGAGATCCTTCTGTCCGGGCAGGATGCGCACTTCCGCGTCAAGCGGCCTGATGAATTCGCGCCGCGCGAGGCTGCCGTGCGGTCTGCCGTCCCTGCCATCGCGGGACTGCGGCCTGCGCTGGCGTTCATCACGCGGGAATACGCCCTTTTCGGCGAAGCCCTCGCGCCGCGAAGCTCGTCTGTCCGCCCCGCCCCTGCGTTCGCCATCGCCATTGCGCCGGAAACGGGGCTGCGAGTCGCGGGGATCTTGCCTGTCGCCGTCGTCATCGCGGAATCCGCCACGCCCGGACCTTGCCACCACCTTGTCGCCGGTCGTCCATGACGGCGCAAAATCAAGCGTCCCAAGCGAGCTCAGGTCTACCGTCGATCCGTTCACTTCATTCTCCGCCATGGCACGTCCTCCTGTGGCTATGGGTCACTTCTCGGCCTTTTCCTGCTCGATCTTGTCTGCGGCGGAGTTGGCCGCGTCGAAAAGGGATGCAGCCTTGCGGCTGGGGTCAAAGCGGCGGATCGTCTCGATGAGGTTCTTCGCGCGGGGATCGCCCGATGCCTCAAGCCTCCTTATCGCGCCGTCCTTGTCGCCCTTGAGCGCCATGCAGCGGGCGACGCCCAACTCCGCCGTGGCGCACACGGGAAGGTTCGTGTCCGCGCAAAGAAGCTCGTATGCGCCCTTCGCGTCGTCAATCTTCTGCCCGCCCTCGAGCGCATACGCCCGGCCGAGCATCGCGAGCGAGGCGAACGGATCGCTCTTCTTTGCCTCGGCCACGTAGTCGGAGTAGACCTTCTCGGCCTCGTCCCAGCGCTCGGCGGCGAGATAGCTCTTGCCGAGGCGGAGCTTGAGCGCAGGGCCGGTCGGCGAACCGCCGAACTTGGCGACGGCCTCCTCCAGCTCATCGGCGCTGAATGCGTTCATGAGGGCATTGTTTGCCGCAGTCGCGCGGTTCGACCTCCAGTTCCTGAATGCGAACCAACCGGATATGCAGATCGCCGCGACAAGCAGAAGCGTTATCGTGGAACGCCCCTCCCTAACCCACCAGTCCCAGACAGGCAGAAGCTCCGGGGTCTTCCTGACCCAGCCTGGCAATTCCTCTCTCACGGGTTCGCTCTTTTTCTCATTGCTCATTTTGTTTGCTCATTTCTTCGTTGTATAGATCCTCCCACTGGTTGAGGATCCGTTCTGTATTGCCCTCGGCGCGCACGACAATCCGGTTGAAGTCGAGCGCGTCCGGAAACTCCCTGTTGTAAAGGAATCGCCTGCGATTCCTGTCCGGCGGGCGCGAGAACCTCTTGACGGAATCAAGCAGGAGCACTGCGGTGAAATACGTCGCCTTGGGGATCTTCAGCGACTTGAGCATCGCGCCGACGATATCCCTGTTCTTGCCGGGGGTGCCGCGCGCCCATGCCGCGTGCAGGGCGGCGACCCTAAGGCCATTGGACACCTCGTACTTCTGCCTGGCCATCGATATCTCGTACCTGTCGAGCGTCGCGAGGTATTTCCAGGTGCGGGAATCCCTGCCGCCATCCCTGGCGATGAAGTCCGCAAGCTCCGGCATCAGGTCGCCCATCAGCCCGCATTCCCACATCATGCGGAATGCCACCTCGGACTTCCCGTACGGGAAGAGTCGGAACACCTCTTCGCAGACTCGCGGTACCGCTGCGGAGAGGATCATGCCGTGCAGCTTCCTTATGGCCTTGGCCGTACCCTTCTCGATCGTGAAGTCGAGGCGAGAGGCGAACTTTATCGCCCGCATCATCCGCACGGGATCCTCGCGGAACCGGATCATCGGGTCGCCTATCGACCTTATGAGCCTCTTGTCGAGATCCTTGAGCCCCCCGACCCAGTCGATGACGGAATAGTCGCGTATGTTGTAGAACAGGCCGTTCACCGTGAAGTCGCGGCGGTGCGCATCCGTCTCCGGCGTGCCGAACGTGTTGTCCTCGAAAGGCCCCTCCGCGGCGTGCTCGATTATCTCCCCCACGGTCTGGGAGTTCTGCCGGAACGTGGCGGTCTCTATCACCTTCTGCCCGAAGCGGACGTGCGCGAGACGGAAGCGGCGCCCTATGAGGAAACAGTTCCTGAACGCATGCTTGACCTCGTTTGGCCTGGCGCTCGTGCCTACATCGAAATCCTTCGGCGTCCTGCCAAGCAGTAGATCCCGCACCCCGCCACCGACAAGGTACGCCGTGTATCCGAGCCTGTCAAGACGGTACAGCACCTTCAGCGCATCAGGATCTATGTTCCTCCGCGAAATGCAGTGATCCTGGCGGGCCCTCACCACCGGCACGCCGCGCCGGGCTTTCCTATTGCATAGAAATCCAAACATTTGAAGGCGCATTATCTCAAACACTGCGGGAAAATGCAAGCGAACCGCGCGTCATGTCGCCTGGACGCCAGCCGCCACGTCGCCGAGCGGCGCCAGCACGCCGCCGTCCTTGCCGGGTACGCCCGCATACAGGATCATGCCTTCCGACACCCCCACGCTCATCTTCCTCGGGGCAAGGTTCGCCACGAAAAGCACGCTCTTGCCGACCATCGCCGACGGGTCGGGATAGCTGCCACGAATCCCGCTGAAGATCGTGCGCCTGCCGAGGGATCCGGCGTCAAGCTCGAACCTGAGGAGCTTCGAGCTCTTCGGGACTATTTCGCAGGACAGCACCTTGCCTATGCGAAGGTCGAGTTTCTCGAAATCGGCAAACCCTATCTCCTGCTTCAGCGGAGGCTGTGCCGCCGTCCCTTCCGTCGGGGCCGCAGCCCCCCTGGACTTGTTCTTGGACGAGCGCGACTCGTGGGACACCTCGCCGCTCGACGCGGGCTTTACCTTGGCGGCCTCGACCATCGCCTCGACCTGCTCCGGCATTATGCGCGTGGCGAGGTACTCGTATTTCCCTATGGACACGTTCTCCAACGTCTTCTGCGCATCCTCCCAGCTCCAGTCGGCCTCGCCGAACAGCTTCGCCGCCTTCTTCGAATAGCTTGGGAGTATCGGCTTGAGGTAGATCGCAAGTATCCTGAATGCGTTGAGCGTGGCTGTCAGCGTTATGCGTGTCGCCTCCGCGTCCGTCTTGCACGTGAGCCACGGCTGGCGACGGTCGAAATATTCGTTGGCGGCATCCGCGACCTTCGCGATCTCCACAGGCACCTGCGAGAATCGGCGCGCCTCATAGTGCGCCGCGATCGCGTCCGCCCTGGACTGCGCAAGCGCCACAAGGCTGCGCCCCTCGTCGTCGAGGGCCCCCAGGCGGCCGCCAAGTGCGGGAGACTTGTTGAGCATCTGTGCGCCGCGGGAAGCGAGATTGGTGATCTTCCCGACGAGATCCGAGTTGACCCTGAAGGTGAAGTCCACGAGGTTCAGGTCCTGATCGTCTATCGTGCCAGGCGATTTGCAGGCATAATAGTAGCGGAGCGCCTCGGCGGGGAGGTGGTCGAGATACGTGCGGGCGTTGATGAATGTGCCCTTCGACTTCGACATCTTCTCGCCGTTGACGGTGAGGAATCCGTGGACGAACACCTTGGTGGGGGTCTGGAACCCTCCGACATGGAGCATACCCGGCCAGAAAAGGCAGTGGAAGCGTATGATGTCCTTGCCGATGAAATGGTATATCTCCGGCGCCTTCACGCCGGACGGGGCCCCGCCATCGGACGACGGCCACCACTCCTCCAGCCTCTCGCCGTTTTTCCTGCACCAGTTGGCGAGTGACGCTATGTAGCCGATCGGGGCATCCACCCACACGTAGAAGAACTTGCCGGGATGCCCGGGTATCTCGAAACCGAAGTATGGCGCGTCGCGGCTTATGCACCAGCCGCGCAGCGGCTCGCTGAACCATTCGAGGAGCTTGTTGGACACGTCGCTCGTCGTGTGCTCGGGAAGCCACTTGCGAAGATATTCCCTGAACGGCTCAAGCTCGAAATAGAGATGCTCCGAATCCTTCGCGGAGGGGGAGCTGCCGCACACGGTGCAGCGTGGCGAGACCAATTCCTCTGCGGCATACGTTGAACCGCACTTGTCGCAGCTGTCCCCGTACTGGCCCTCTGCGCCACACTTTGGGCACGTCCCCTTCACGAAGCGGTCTGGCAGGAACATCCCGCACTTCGGGCACCACAGCTGGGGCGAAGTGCGCGTCGCTATCGCGCCGCTCCTCTCCATTGCCGCGAAGAACCTCTCGGACAGTTCCCTGTTCTCCGGCGTGTTTGTCGTGTAGTAGTTGTCGAACTCCACTTCGAAATCGGTGAAGTCCCTCAGGTGCTGGTCATGGCTGCGGGCGATCAGCGTCTCCGGCGTTATGCCCTCGTTGCGCGCCCTTATCATGATTGGCGTGCCATGCGTATCGTCTGCGCAGACATACACGCATCTGTTGCCGCGCATCTTCTGGAACCGCACCCAGAAATCCGTCTGAAGATACTCCACCAGATGCCCAAGGTGGATATCCCCGTTTGCATAGGGCAACGCACTGGTCACGACAATTTTTCTGTTTTCAACCATATCGTGTTCTGTTCTCCAAATAAGGCTTGGATTATACCAAATAACGATTTGTGGCGCAATCTGCGCCCACGCGACCGCATCTGGCCGGGAATGTGCGGCTTCAGGCGCGAAGGCCCCGGCTCGCGGCTTCGTGCATCGCGGCCAGCGAGGTCCGGCCGTCGTACAGGGCCTTGCCGACAATGGCCGCCCGCAGGTTGGCCCTGCCGAGCCTGCGCAGGTTCAAGACGTCTTCAGGCGTCGATACGCCGCCAGAAGCCGTTATCTCGCATGAGGGGGCGGCATCGCATATCGCCGCCATCTGCTCGAGGTTCGGTCCGCCAAGCATCCCGTCCGTGGCCGTATCGGTGTAGATTATCGTCTTCACGCCCATCGCCGCGACCGCACGGGCGAGTTCCGTCGCCAGCGTCTTCGAGGTCTCCACCCAACCGCAGGTCTGCACGAAGCCGCCTCGCGCATCGATCCCAACGGCGATCCTGTCGCCGTATATCTCCACCGAACTGGACAGGAACTCCGGATCGTCAAGCGCAGCCGAGCCGATTATGGCGCGTGTCGCGCCGGCATCGAGCACGGCCGATAGAGCCTCTGGCGTGCGGAGACCGCCACCGACCTCCACAGGCCCGCCAAACGCCTTGATTATCTGCGCTATCGCGGCGGCATGCCTGGGTGTCCCCGCGAAAGCGCCATCGAGATCCACCACATGCAGCTCCTGCCCGCCCTGTCCGCGCCAATCTGCGGCCTGCGAGGCCGGATCGTCGCCATACACCGTCACGTCGTCCTCTCGCCCCTGCCTCAGGCGCACGCATTTGCCGCCCTTCAGGTCTATTGCCGGAAGTATTACCATATCAGATTGTACCCTTTGACGACGGGATCCCCTTCTCCCTGGGGTCTTTGGACACCGCCTGGCGCAGTGCGCGGGCGAAGGACTTGAACACGCCTTCGCAGACATGGTGCGCCTCATCGCCGTATATCTCGCGGAGATGCACGTTCATGCGCCCCTCCACCGAGACCGCACGGAAGAACTCCTCGAGCAGCTTCACCTCGAAGTCGCGCACCATCATGTGCTTCTTGCCGGATGCGAACACGATGAAGGGACGCCCGCCCAAGTCGATGGAGGTCTCGCAGAGCGCCTCGTCCATCGGTATGGACGCAAACCCGTAGCGAACGATCCCCCTGCGGTCGCCCAACGCCTGGTTGAGGGCCTGCCCGAACACGAGGCCTACATCTTCCACCGTATGGTGGTAGTCCACATTGAGGTCGCCGGCCGCTTTCACCGACAGGTCGAGAAGCGCATGCTTCTTGAGCAGCTCGAGCATGTGGTTGAAGAATCCTATGCCGGTATCGACGGTCCCCTCCCCGGAGCCGTCAAGGTCGAGAGACAAGGATATCTTCGTCTCCCTGGTGTTTCGTTCAATCGCCGCCCTGCGCATCGCCAGCCTCCTTTGCCTTAGATTTCGTTCCCATTGCGGAATCCGGTTTCCCGCGCTTCCTTCCGGACGGCTCGCGCACAAGCACAGACGCGGCCATGAGCATGGCCGCCGCGGTGGTTATGCAGGAATCCGCCACATTGAAGCAGGGGAAATGGTGCGCACCCCAATGGAAGTCAAGCATGTCCACCACAAAACCGTAATAGAGCCGATCCGTCAGGTTCCCGAGGATGCCCGCGTAGAGAAGCGTCTCTGTCGCGAATCCGAACCTTCCTGGGGGGAACACGCTCCGCCGCTTCCACAGGAGCAGCGCAAGCGCCACGACGGCGAACGCCGCCAACGGCCACACATGCCCCTGGAGCATGCCCCACGCGCAGCCCCGGTTCTCGACGTACGCGAGATTGAGGAACGGGAACACCGGAACCGCCGCACCCCCCCTTAGCCGCTGCATGGCCCACGCCTTGACGATCTGGTCAAGCAGGAGCAGATTCACGATCACTGCGAACGAGGAGACGAATCGGCGCATCACCTATGGCCCTACACGATGGAGTCCGGCTTCGACTCCATCGCACGCTGGCATTCCATGCAGGTATGCGCAAACGGAAGATGCTGGAGCCGCGCCTTGCGGATAAGCTGGCCGCACACGCTGCATATGCCGTACGAGCCGTCGTCGATCCTGTGAAGGGCCTCGTCGATCTTCTGGAGGGTCTTGTTCTGCTCCCCCACCTGGCCGAGGTTCTGGAGACGCATGAAGCTGTCGCTGCCGTCCTCGTCCTCGCCGGCGCGGTCGATGGTCTGCTCGAGCGCGTTGGTCTTCAGCGTCGCCGTCTTGCCTACGATCGAGTGGCGCAATGCGATGAGCGACTTTCGGAACTGCGCGAGGTCGGCATCCGGGAACCTCAGCGTGGCGCTCCCCTTCGCCCTGGAGGTCGGCCGCCTGGATAGCTTCACTTCGCCATCCGTGGACGCGGTCGACTTCCTGGTCTCCTCGGCAAGCTGCTCGTCCTTCATGGACTCGGCGAACGCAAAGGCGAAATCCTTGGAGTCGTTTTCGAAAAGCTCCTCCTGCGCGATCGACTGGGCGGACTTCGTCACCATCTTCTTCATCTTCGGGGAGGCCTTCTTGGCCTTCTTCTCGGCGATGTCCGCCGAGACGATCTTCCTCACGGCCATCGCACCCGTCGTCGCGGCTCTCCTGGCGGCTTTCTTTGTCATAGTCATCTCAAACCCTCCTGTAAGACTAACCCCTGATCCAGTCCCTCAGCTCATCCGTAAGGGCCTCCACGCGCTCGACCTTCGCCGCCACGGCGTTTCCGTCGGCATCGGTAAGCTCAACGGCGTCGCCGGGCTTCTTGCCGAGAAGGTTCGCGGCAAGCCGCGTCCCGGAGGATATGATGCCGAGCGACGGCTCGTTGTCCCATTCGCCAAGCACGACGAAGCGCCTTTCGCCGCCTTCGGACGAAAGGATGGCGACCGTGCCCATGCGCACCTCGTCCGTCTCGACATTCTCGAACAGCGTGGCGGACACCTCGTCGAGGTCCTTCTGCATGAGCGACTGCTTCTGCAGGAGAGCGCGCTGCTCGTCCTTCGCATACTGGTATTCGGCGTTTTCGCTGAGGTCGCCGT
>CAVFWS010000053.1:0-12934 GCA_963626295.1 Clostridium sp. CAG:138 | reverse complement strand
GGCCGATGCCCACGACATACTGCCCCCATACCACGATCTGCGCGAGGGTCAGCTGCGGGAGCACCGATGCCGCAAGGTTCTTTACCTTGGGAACGCCCGAACCGAGGAAGAGGGTCGCGAATATGACGTTTATGAGGAAGCCGGGCATCCGCTGCATATCCTCCACCACGTCGGCTGGCACGTGTTCGCGGAAGCACGAGAGGAGCGCAAGCCCAAGAAGGCCTCCGACGATCGAGCTCGGAAGGTATAGCTTCTGCAGAAGCGGAATCTGAACCCTGAGGATCTTGCCGGCCACAAGCAGGACCGATAGCGCCGCGAAAATCATAACCGCCGTCATTGCCGTATGCTTCCTCTTCCCTTTCCTGTGGTCAATCAACCCATTCGATTGCCGTGGCGTCCTCCGCGCAACCGGAAACCGAACGTCGATGCCCATCTGCGCAAGCCCTGCCACAAAAACGCGTGTAATTTACCATATTAGGCAAATCGGCACAAGACATCAGGGATTCCAACTACCCGCTAAAAACCGCAAATCGTCACACGTACGAATGGAGTCCCTTGAATATGCGCGAGAAGTTCACCCACGTGAGCGTAAGGATTATCATCAGGGCGCCGAAACGCAACAGCCATTGGGCTATGCGGGCATTATGGCGGAAATGCAGGTACGCCGAAAACGTCAGCCAAGTCGCCAACGACCACATTTCCTTCGGGTCGTATTGCCACCAGTCCCCCCAGCACAGCTTCCCCCACACCGCCCCCAGCACAAGCGCAAGCGTCATCATGAAAAAGCCGAAAGGGACCAGCCTCACGCCGATCCCGAATGCCGCGAATATGAGAATCGCGTACGAAACGAGATACGCCCCTACGTGAGGCACTAGCAACGGGCTCTGCAGCGCCGGGACAAGCTCCTTCGCAATCACGGCCCTGCCGATTATCCATAGCGGCAGCATCACTACGGCGGTGGCCGCAATGAACTTGCAGACGGTCGCGAATTCCATCCGCGAGAACCCCACGGAACGCGCATCCAGTCCGTTGGGCGCACGGTTCTGGACGCATGCACGATTCGCGCGGGATCCGCCAGCCGAAGAGACCGCGCACATTGCCGCGCCGAGCAGAAGCAGCGCCCCGGCAAGCGCCGCGAGCGGAAGGAACGGGTCCCGCACCGCCTCGAGCACCGTATAGCTCTCGTGCGCCGAATCGTACGAGTTCTGGTATATCCACCAGCCGTTCCACCGCAGGGGATGGTTTACGGATATCGATGCGTGCACCGCCCGAGGCTGGGCCTTGCCCGCACCATCGGCATTCCCCATCGACAGCATGTGCACGTCGCTTACATACTGCCTCGGCTTTCCGTCCGGATACTTCGGCACGGAAAAGCGCTTCAGCGCAAGCACCCCATCCTGGAGCGCCGCGCTTTCGCCCGGACGCAGCGCAACCTGCATGCGCGGCGGCATGAACATCGCCTTCAGCGCAAGGGATGCGACCGCAAGCAGGAATCCCATGTGCAGCAAATGTTTCGCCATCTGTGCAGTATATCCCATCTGTGCAATATATCCAATGATGAAGCAAAGCGGCGACGTTGCGCGGCGAATAAGCCGGATTCTGTTCACGCCTTGCGGCGCTCCAATCATTCATCTAAGCGATCAACCCGGAATCTCACCGCCATCCCGAAGGACGGCGAACTGGGCGGGCCGCCCATTCAATCCCCTATTTGATCTTGCTCCGAGAGGGGTTTGCCCTGCGTACGTCGTTTCAGACGCACCGGTGGTCTCTTACACCACCCTTTCACCCTTGCCCTTGCGGGCTGTCTGTTCTCTGTGGCACTTTCCATCGCGCAGGCTCGCCCTGCGCCTCCCATCCTTTACGGAAGGGCCCTCTGCCCTGCGGAGTCCGGACTTTCCTCATCCTTGCGGACGCGATCGGTCACTCGCGCAACGCCGCCAAAAGTCAAAGATCTCGGTAAAGCATGCGGCCGCAGTTCGTGCAGGCCACGAGCTCCATCTTGTGGTCGACCATCTGCTCCGTCGATGGCGGGACCTTCAGGTGGCAACCCTCGCAGACGCAGTCCGAATTGAGCGTGACGGCAACTGGCCAGCGCTTCGTGCGGATGCGCTCATAGTAGAGAAGGGTACGAGGATTGACGTGCTTCGCCTTCTCGGTGCGCTCGACGGCGAGCCGATCCAACTCCTCCTTGACTGCGGCAAGCCTCTCGTCCAGCTCCCTGCAGAACTCGTCCACGCCGCCGCTCTCGCCGCTCACGGCCTCCTCGGCCTCCTTGACGCCGCGCTCAAGGCGGGGAAGCTCGTCCATCATCGCGTAGCCTCTCGCCTCCGCCTCCTCCGCCTCACGCTCAAGACCCTCGATGGCCATGGAAAGCTGCTGGTATTCCTTGTTGGAGGAAGCGGATGCCTGAAGTATCTTCAGCTCCTTCACGCGATCCTTTGCAGCGGTGGCCTCGCCCTCGGCATCCTTCACGCGCTGCTGGGCGGCCATCAACTGGTTGCGGGCAATCTCAAGGCTCGCATTGACTCCTTTCAGACGTGCCGACTCCTGCGCCTTCCGCATCGGGAGATCCTTCGCCTCGCGCTCAAGCTCACGAATGCGCCCGTCAACTTCCTGCAAATCAATCAACGTCTGGATGGGATTCACCTTTACCTCCTTGCGATTTCAAACAAAACGGCGCGTATTATACCAATTCCAACCCGCCGGCGCAAGCGCACGGACGGAAAGCCGAGGGAAGAGAACGGATGCGTCACGCCTCCGTCGCGAGCAGATCGAGATCGATCACACCGTCAAAGACGGTCCGCACCGGGCCGGTAAGCGTAAATCCCGTGCCTTGCGATTGCCTGTAATCGCCCTCGACAATCAGGTCATACCCCTGCGAAGAGCGCACGTGCATCGGCAGCGACATTCCGTGGGCCTCGACCCCGACCACGGCGGCGGACACCGCGCCTGTGCCGCACGCGCCGGACTCCGCCTCCACCCCGCGCTCATAAGTGCGGATTATCGCCTTGGACGAGGAGAGGTACTGCACAAAGTCCACGTTGGCGCCATTGGGGGCGAATTCCTCCGAAAGCCGCAGAACGCGGCCATCCAAATCCACATCGACCTTTGCAACATTGGCAACAGGAACGATGAAGTGCGGCACGCCGACGACAAGGTAATCGCCCGAAACGCCGCCGACCGACAGGCCATACCTGCGGTCACGCGGCTCAGGCATCCATATCTTCACAAGCCCCTCGGCGACAATCTCGGCGTCGACAAGGCCGGCTCCGGTCTCGAATGTCATCGAATTGGATCTGGCCGCCCCAATCCGCCTGGCGAATGCCGCCACACAACGCGCCCCGTTCCCGCACAGGTCTGCCTCCGTTCCGTCCGGGTTGTAGAACGTCATCCTGAAATCCGCACGGCCGGAGTTGCGCACAAGTATAACCCCCTCGCAGCTGATGCCCGTGCGGTCTGCCGCCATCGCCGCAACAAGGTTGCCTCGCTCCGGGAAGGATTCGTCCCTGTCGTCAATGAGCACGAAATCGTTCCCTGCGCCATGCATCTTCGTGAAATTGATCTTCGTCATTGGGCGCCTCCAAAGATCGACCAGAACGCAGAGGCGGCGTCGGGCGTATCCGGGGCATCGTTGCCGCCCGTCAGCTTGGCGAGATCGGCCAATATGTTGAATGCCTCCGAAAGGACGACATCATCCCTCTTCTCCCCATTCCTCCTGCCCAAGGTGGGATCCTCAAACACTTCGTCTTCGCCGAAATCGGCGGACTCCTCGGCCTTGCGCATCTCCCGCTCCTCGCGCATCTGGGCCATGCGCTTCGTCCGCTCAAGCGACACGGACTTCGCCTCGGCGTTGTCATGGAAGAGCTTTACGAGCCTGAGGTGCGCCTTGTACTTCGGATTGTCCTTGAGTCTCGCGGAGGACAGGGCCTTGAGCGCCCCGGTGTACACGCTGAGGTTCCACACCTGCGGATACGGGGCCCGGCCGACACGCGTCCACGGCAGGGCGTTGGGCAGCTTGTCCTCGCCGATGTCAAGCTCCTCAAGGAATCCGGGGATGTTGATGTCCGCCTCAACCCCCTTGACCTGCGTGGAGCTTCCGTTGATGCGGTAGAAGCGCGAAGTGGTGACCTTCATCGAGCCGTATTTCTCCGGGCCTATCCTTCCCACGACCTCCTGCACCGTCCCCTTGCCGTGCGTGGAATGGTCCCCAACGACAATCGCCCTGCCTGTATCCTTCAGTACGCCGGCGACAATCTCCGAGGCGGAAGCGGAAGCCCGATCCGTCAGGACTATGAGCGGCTTGCGGTAGGCGAAGCAGGGCTGATCCCTGAATACGGGCAACGCCTGCAGGCCTCGGTGGTCGCGAATAAGCACAACCGGGATCGGGTTTCCGCGATATGACGGCCACAGGAAAAGCTGAGCGAGGAACACTGCCTCCGGAAGTGCGCCGCCGCCATTGCCCCGGAGGTCGAGGATCATCCCCTGCGAATCAATGGCGTTGAAATGGGCGACGTATCTGGCGACGTCAAACGAGCACGAGCGAAACGCCGGATCGTCAGGCTGCTTCTCGAACGTGCGGTAGAACCCCGGAAGCTTCACGTAGCCGAACCTGTTCGTCACGCCGTTCAGCACGACCTTCTCCACACGCCCCGTTGCCGCCTGCTCGTCAAGCTTTATCTCATCGCGTATCAATGGTATCCGCTTGCGAGTAGCGCCGGAAGGATCGCTGCGGGGGATTATCTCAAGGACGACCTTCGATCCCTTTGGCCCGCGGATCTTGCGTATCGACTTGCGCATGGGCTTGTACATCACATCCTCGATCGGCCCCTCGCCCTGCGCCACCCCGACGATCTTGTCCCCCCGCTTTATCCGCTTGTCGCGGTCTATGGGGCCGCCCTTCATGACCTCGACTATCTTCAGGGCGCCATCGTCCATGGAAAGCACCGCGCCGACGCCGCAAAGGGAAAGCGACATGTCCATGTCGAAATCCTCCTTGCGAGTCGGAGACATGTAGTCGGAATGGGGATCGTAGGCCTGGCATACGGCGCTCATGTAGCGCTGGAACACCATCTCCTCGTCAGGCTCGGTAAGCACCTGCACGTATTGGCGGTAGCGCTTGAGCAGATTGTCCTTCGGCGTCAGTTCCGGCTCCTTGAAGTCGTCGTCATCCTTCTTCGTTTCCTTCTCTTCGGCGTCCTTCTCCGAATCCCTGTCGGCCTCTTCCTTGTCAAGCTCGCGGTTCAAGATAATCGAAAGCATCTCGTTCTTGATGCGCTTGCGCCATATCTCGTTCTGCTCATCCACGGTAGCCGGCCACTCCGCATCCTTGCGCCGCCACACGTAATCCTCGTCGACCGAAAAGTCGAACTCCGTCTTGGCCAGCAGGTTCGTCACATAATCCACGCGTTCGGAAATGCGCCTTACGAACGTGCGGTGCATGTCATACACGAACGACACGTCCCCGGACGCCAATGCATCGTCAATCCTGGTCTGCATCGTGGCAAAGCCGTCGATATCAGACTTTAGGAAGATCATCCTGCCGTAGTCATAGCCCGTCACCAGATTCGTCCAGGCGCGTTGGCTCATCTCATCATCGAAGGGCTTGCGCAGCACATGCTTCTTCGAGAGCCATTTGAGGACTTCCTGGGCGACCTTGCCGTAATACGGCTGCGGCTCAAGGGCCGCAAAGGCATTCGTCCCGTCGGCGGCGGCCGCACACAGGACGGCAATCGCCGCCATTGACGCGAGACACTTCCTCAGGAAGGCAGACGTGCCATGCCGTACGCCCGCACGCGCCCCCATCTTCACGCACTCGCCACACGAACTCTTCACTTGTTTGTCTCCATGAGCTGCGCCAGCCTTGCAAGATCGCTATCCGAAATGCATTCCGGCTGGGACGGTATCCAGTCGAGGGCCCTGCCGGCGTTCATTACGGGCACCGACCCGCATGACGAGACGCCCTCCGCCAGGGCGTCGGTCGCAAAGCACACCACAGGGACAACGGTCATGTCGAATCCGATGCGCTTCAGCTTGGAGCGCACCCGATCTGCCTCGCGCTGCGCCTGCAGCACCGGATCCCTTGACGGCAGGGCGCCGTTTACGAGGATATGCCCTTCCGAGACCACAACGCTTCCACGCCAGCTTTTCGTCTCGACGGAGAACACTCCGGTCGGCCCTGCGACGACATGATCCACATGCTCGCCGCCGGCGACAAAATCGTGGAACACGTGATACGATTCCGGCAGCTCGCCGAGGATGTTCGCGACGCGCTCTTCGCCGCGAGCCCCCCTGAAGAAGCTCTCCACGCGCCTAAGCCCCTTGCGCCAGTACACGACCACCGCAATGAGCGCCGCGACGAAAAGCATCGCGAACGGCACGGGATAGGAGCCTATGACCAGGGCGGACAGGAACGCACCGAGCAGAACGAACGACAGGAACAGCGGCCAAAGGGACAGCACGGTCCCCCTCACTCTCGCCCATTCTCCCGCGACGCCATGCTGTCTCGCCATACGTCCCCTTCCGCCCGATCCGGCAGATCAGACCAGCCCGCGCTTGACGAGCTGTTCGGCGATCTCCACGGCATTCAGCGCCGCGCCGCGCAAGAGCTGATCGCCGGATATGAACATGTCGATTCCCTTCCTGTCGTTGCGCGATATGTCCTGCCGGATGCGGCCCGCAAGGACATCGTACTTCGCAGTCGCGTCCAGCGGCATAGGATATCCGCCATTGAGGGGGTCGTCCACAACCCTTACGCCCTCGGAACGGGAAAGTATCTCACGGACCTCTTCAGGCGTGACGTCCTCTTCGAACTCAAGGTTGAGGGACTCGGAATGGGCCCGCGCGATCGGGACGCGCACCGATGTGCACGAAAGCATCAGATCCGGGGCATGGAGCATCTTCCGCGCCTCGTTGCGCATCTTAAGCTCCTCAAGCGTGTACCAGTTCGTCTCGTCGAACTTGTCGATGTGCGGGATGAGGTTGTACGTAAGCTGGTGCTGGAAAGCCTTGACCGTGAGCGGCTTCCCGTCCACGTACTCGCGCATCTGCGTCTCAAGCTCGGCGAGGCCGGGTGCGCCCGCGCCGCTCGCCGCCTGGTAGGTAGAGGCGATAAGCCGCCTAAGCTTCTTCGCGCGGTGCAGAGGCGCGACCGCCTCAAGCATGATGGCCGTGGTGCAGTTCGGGTTGGCGATCACGCCCTTGTTCCAGTCAAGGTCTTCCGCGTTCACCTGTGGGACCACCAAAGGCACGTCCGGATCCTGGCGGAACGCGCGCGAATTGTCGATCATCTTGGCCCCCGCCTTCACCACCGCATCGCGAAGCCCTATCGCCACGTCGGTCTTCCCTGCGAAAAGGACTATATCCAGCCCATCGAAGCTATCCTCGGCAGCTGGCAGCACATGATACGTCTCGCCAAGTATCTGCTCGTCACGCTCGCGCGAAGCGAACACCTGCACCTTCCCGCACGGGAATTTGCGATCCCTCAACACCTTGATCATCTCAGTGCCGACAGCGCCGACACCGACGAGACCGACCTTATACTCTTTCGACATCATAGACTCCTTTGAAACAAAACATCGTGTAATTATATCAAAAATCGGACTCGTCCGCTCAACTTGGTATTTAGCCTCCGCAACCACTTGCCTGGCGTCCACATGCCATGCACCCAGACCTCATTTGGCTTGACAAGGTCTGTCGAGCAGCAATCCACTCGCCAAGACCTTCGCAAAGAAACATTGCCGCAAAATCCTCTCGCGCATTGGCACTGGGAACAACCATGCGAAAAACCGGAATGGCCACAAGGAAGCCAAAATGGACGAACGCCAATGAACAGCCTTCGTCCCGTACGCGACATTCCACCAAAGCTGGTACTGCGGCGGATATACCGGCGATACCTTGTCATGGAAATGGCGCCCCACGCCGGTCAAATGATAGACGGCAGGGGCTCGCCAATCTCCAGGTCCACGCAAGGCGCCCCAGCAATCCGGCAGCAATGAGCAATCTTGGTTGTACAGCACGTTGAGAATGTCCTGATCCGCATATGGCGGTGTGCCGAATCGATGCACGAGATCCAATGCACACGCGCTTAGATGCGTAGAGCGCATCTTCTTCAGGTTCAAAATGCAAATCCCGGAACAGCAATAGCGCGACTCGTCAAAAGGCACGCCTACCTTGGCAATCCACGGACGCACCTCCCTCATCGTGCTCTTGAAGTCTTTTACCCATTGGATGCATACGGACGAATCGAACAGCTCCGCGAGTTCACTGATGTCTCGATTCCAGATCGTGTCCACATCACTGTAGACAACCCAATCCACTTCTGGCATCAACTCTGGCAGGAAAAGCCGAAGATACGGCATCCTGCTCGTGTTATACAAGTTAAAGGACTCAAGTCCAGACAGCCCATCCAACACCGTCTCATCAAAAACATGGAACCGCAGGCGTTCGGGATGGGAGCAGCTCCTGAGGATGCTCTTTTGCGTCACCGCTAATCCTGGGGCATAATTTGCGTCCGCCGCGAGAACGACATGAATCGGCTCAGCCATATGTCCTCCCAAAAACCTTTATGACGGGCAGCGCCAGTCGCTTCAGTCCAATCGCCAGTGCAAACAGGCAGATCCGTCCCCGAAACCGCTCCTGAACAGCCGCCTCATCTCTGTCGCCATCCCTTCAGCCAATAGCAGAATCTGGCCACCCACTCCTTCACTGCCGCGCTGTTCCGCCAAAGCGCGTCCGAGCTCGGAAAGAATTCCTTGATCTGCAAAGGCGACTCGGCGCAGTAGTGCATCTCGTAGTCCGTCGGAGCGGGAAGAACGTCTATCCCCGCGCGTTCGAAGAGCATCCGCGCGCGCGGCATGTGCCACGCCGACGTGACGAGGCGGATGCGCCTGAAGCCCGCCGCCGCGATCATCTGCGCCTCCTCCTCGGTGTTGCGCGCCTTCGGCAAAAAGACGAGGGACTTCTCGTCCACGCCGAAATCCTTCAGGAGCGGAACCGTCGATCGTTCGATGCCGGCCCCGCTCAACGTCAGCTTCAGGCTGCCGTCCCCGTACGCCTTCCACAGGCGCGCCGCCTCCCAGACGCGGTCGGCTGACGTGAGCATCTCTGCGCGTCCGCATCTCTCGTGCGCCCCCATGCCGCCGCCCAGGAGGACGACCGCGTCGCATCCGCCAATCTCCAGCGTGTCGGCGAGCGGAGTTTCCTCGCCCTCCAGGGGCACGCCGATGAGGCGCGTCGCGACGTTGCAGGAGGAAAGCCAGAGGACCGCAAGCGCGAGCCCGATGAGGAACGAGCCGAGGCGGCGGAGAGGCCGCTTCCCGACGCGGCCGCCGAGGACGCGCAGCAATGCGCCGCCGAGGCAGCCGAGAAACATGAAACCGAGCGGGCTCAACGCCCAGCCGATGATTTTGTTTACGTAATACATAGTGGCCTACATTATATCAAATGTTCGACTTCAACTTGGGACTTCGACGCCCACGTCCCATGTTCCCCCGATCTCCCGCCAGACTCCGCCAGCTCCCTGTATGCGGCCATCGTTCGCCCAATCATGAGATCGAACGAGAACCTCTTCAGCGCCGGCGAACGCAAGTCCCCGAACTTCATGCGCGACACCTTGACTATCGCCTCGGCGAATGCGTCGCTCTCGTCGGCGCAGCAGACATCGGGCGGGACGAGGACGCCATTCACGCCATCCTCCACTATGTCCAGTGCGCCGCCGAACCCCTTTGCGACGACAGGCGTACCCATCGCGATCGACTCAGCCATGGAACGTCCGAACGCCTCCGGCTTGCGCGTATTGGACGACACGACCACATTCGCCATCGAGATGCATTCCGCGATCTTCCGCTGGTTGCCCGCGAATACGACATCGCCATTGGCCGCAAGGGACTTGACGAGCGCATGCAGTCCATCCTCAACGCCCTTCCGGGCCTGCTCGGCCTCGCCGACGATCACAAGCTTGAATGGCCGTATTCCATTGGGACGGAACGGAGCCTCTGACGCGGCAATGGCGTTCGCCTTGTCTACCGCACGGATCAGCATGTCGTAGCCCTTCAGCTGGGTGATGCGGCCGACCCCCATGACCACAAACTTCCCGTCTGTGCCCCATTCCTTCCGCTTTGCGGCGATGAACTCCCGGTCAAGGCTTTCAACGTCAAACCTCATCCTGTCGATCGCCCTCGGTATCACCCGGATACGCTCGTCGGAAAGCCCGTAGTTCTTCTTGAGGTAGTCGGCGATGAACCGCGAGGGCGTCACCACAAGATCGCCGAATGTCATTACCTTGGAGTACCAGGACACCGAATTCGCGCCGTGCGCAAAAGTTATCCACTTGATGCCAAGCCCCCGGCTTGCCATCACGAAAAGCCACGCGGGCACCCTGGAATGGGCGCAGACGACATCCGGACGCTCTGCGGAAAGTATCCTGCGCAACCTCAATGCCCTCGACACGCAGGTAAAGGGATTCTTCGACTTGACGTCCATCCCGATGTGCCGCCCGCCATCCGCGGCAATCTGCTCCACGAGTCTGCCGCCGGACGAGACGACCACATTTTCCCACCCTGCGGCGACAAGGGCGCGGTTCACCTCTACGACGCCTCTCTCGACGCCGCCCTGTTCCATGGCGGGAACCAGCTGCAGTGTCTTCACTTGCCGCGCTCCCTAAACCAAAACACGACGAGCAGCGCAAACAGTCCGAGAAGGATCTCGCCCGCGAGATCGATGTAGTCGAAGAACGACTCCATCTGGGCCGGGCAATCCACCTCATAATGCCGCAGTATGAGCGGCACGAGGCCGAGGACCGCGACTGCGATGGCGGTGGCGGCAAGGGCGAGCACAAAAAGGAACCGAAGCTTCCCTGCTCCCATTGGAGATGAGGGCCTTGGGGACCCCTTCCGTCCGGAAGCCACGGATTTCGTATCCGCGCGCCTTCCGTGCGGCACCATCCCCTTGCCGGAATGCAGGCATATCTTGCCTGAAGCCGTCCTCGGGAAAGGCTCGGAGCGAACGACCACCGTCTTTATGCGCTTGTACACGGGCAACCGCGAGTTAAGCTCGTTGACCTCGCGCCTGACCACGGCGTCAGTTATGGCGGCAAATATCTCGGCCCTGATCTCCCGCCTTTCGCCGTCTCCAGACACCACCACCTCATGTATGCCCGGCAGGGCGAGTATCCTCTCCTCAAGCTCCTCAGGCGCAACCTTCTTGCCTGACGAGAGGACGATGGTCCGGGAGGCGCGGCCCGTGATCCATACGTAGCCGTCCTCGTCTATGCGCCCAACGTCGCCCGTGCTGAACCAGCCATCGGGAGATAGCACCTTGGCCGTATGCTCGGGATCGCGGTAATATCCCTTGAGGACGTTCGGCCCTCGCATCATCAGTATGCCATCCGGCGAGACCTTCGTCTCCACGCCGGGGATGTCGCACACCTTTCCGGCGCTACCGGCCCGTGGGTCGTCGTCAATGGGGGCAAGCGAGTACAGGGATGTCGTCTCCGTAAGCCCATATCCGCCAAGCGGCCTGATGCCAAGCGCCCGCAGATTCTCGTAGACCCTTCGCGACAGCGGCGCCCCTCCAACGAGGATCCAGTCTATCGGCGAACCGAATGCGGCCTCGGCGGATGCCGCCCTCTGGGCAATCTTGTCCGCCAGGATGCCCGCAAGGGCCGGCACGAGAAAGATGTAGTTTACGCGGAATCGCTCAACGGCGTCGTAAAGCCGGCGGAAATCCGGGCATACGCCAAGCGCGACGCCCTGCGCGAGCATCAGGTACGTTGTGCATATGCCGAATATGTGGTGGAGCGGAAGCGCCATCAGGGATCGGTCGCCAAGCTTCATCTTGAGCTGGCGCTGCGCGAACTCAACGAATGTGCGCATTCCCCCGAGCGTAAGCTCTGCGCCATGCGGCTTCGAGGTAGTCCCGCTCGTGAACACGATCATGGACGTGCGCTCTTCGTCCGGCGGAGGCCCGTCAAACAGCCCGCACTCGCCATCGGCTATCGCGCGATGCCCTTTGTCTATGAAGAAATCGGTGCGCCGGGAGCCAAATCCGCCAATGACGAGTCCCGGAAGCATGCGCTTCACTTCATTTGCCTTTTCGGTATAGAGCGCAGAATGGATCAGCGCGATCGCCCCGGTGAAGCGAAGCCTTTCCGCTATCTCCGAGGCCGACTGCGTCACCTCTATCGGCACAACCATCGCCCCGGAAAACACGCAGGCGGCATGCGCCGTGATCCACTCGTAGGAATTCTCCCCGAGAAGGCCTATCGTCCCGCCCGGCGCGTACTTGCGGATCACCCACGCGACGGCCGAGATGTCCTCGGCGAACTGCGCCCACTTTACGGGAATCGCACGGTCTCCGGAGGAAATCAGGAACGCCGTGGCATCAGGGCGATTGTCACGGTTGAACCTGAACGCCTCGAAGAGTGTATTCAAAGATGACGCCGCCGATGTTGCTTCCGCTTGCGATGGTCAGACAGACCATTCCTCGAAACGGCCCTTCTGGTCTACCGACTTGAGATACGCATCCGACTCGTCCACCACCTTCTTCGGCTCAAGCGCCTTCTCGAAAGTCGGCATCTTGCGCTGGAGCGGGGCGCTCTCGTCGATCGCCACGATTCCCTCCTTGCCGGCGGCATTCTTGACGACCATTCCGTCGCGTATGCCGACAAGCGCGGCGGCGGCGTCAATCTGCTCCTTCGTGACCGCTTCGCGCGCATCGACCTCCGCCTTCGCCGCCTCGTCCACGGGCTTGAGTTCGGAACGCTGCCCGCGGGCAAGCTTCTCAAGCGGCTTGAGCAGCGGATCGTCATCCTGCAGGAGAGTGCACTTCAGCGGCTCATTTATGTATTCCTCTATTTCTGGGATGGCGAACGACTCGTCCTCGTCGGCAAACGAGATCGCAATCCCGGTGTTCCCGGCCCGGCCCGTGCGCCCTATGC
>CAVFWS010000052.1:4018-13040 GCA_963626295.1 Clostridium sp. CAG:138 | reverse complement strand
CATCTGTTCCATTCGATAACTCCTGTTTCTCCCGGTCGTAGTGGATCTTCGTCATGTCCCCCAGGTTCGGCACGTCCGGGAATCGTGCCGCGAGGACGGCATTCGGGAAAGGCTCGATCTCGCAGAACGCGACCGGCTCCCATCCGAGCGGCTCCCACGCCTGACTCGCCGCTTCGACGCCGGAGCAGAAGCTCACGTACTTGAGCGGCTTTCGCTTGTGTTCTTCCATTCGATAAACTTCTGGTTTTGGTCCGCTGGCCTGATCAGTCGAGATGCAGTACGCGGTCGCGGATTTCGGCGGTGCGGTCCTGGTTCCAGAACTGCGAGCCGATGTAGCCGCAGGTGCGGCGGGCGACGTTCATCTTCGACTGGTCGAGGTTGCCGCACTTGGGGCAGCGCCAGACGAGCTTGCCCTCGCGATCCTCCGCGATCTCGATCTCGCCGTCGAACCCGCACGCCTGGCAGTAGTCGCTCTTCGTGTTCAGCTCGGCGTACATGATGTTGTCGTAGATGAACCGCATGATCGAGAGCACCGCCTTGATGTTGTGCTGCATGTTCGGCACCTCCACGTAGGAGATCGCCCCGCCGGGCGAGAGCGCCTGGAACTTCGCCTCGAGGGCGAGCTTCTCGAACGCGTCTATCTTCTCCGTCACGTGCACGTGGTACGAGTTGGTTATGTAGTTGCGGTCCGTCACGCCCTTGACGATGCCGAAGCGCTTCTGCAGGCACTTCGCGAAGCGGTACGTCGAGGACTCGAGCGGGGTGCCGTATATGGAGTAGTCGATGTTCTCCGCGGCCTTCCACTTCGCGGTGTACTCGTTGAGCCGCTTCATTATGTCGAGCCCGAGCGCCTCCCCCTCGAATTCCGTGAGCTTCCTGCCTATGGCCGCGTACACGCACTCCCACAGCCCCGCGTATCCGAGGGAGATCGTGGAGTACCCGTCGTAGAGCAGGCGGTCGATCTTCTCGCCCTTCTTCAGCCTCGCCAACGCGCCATACTGCCATAGTATCGGGGCTGCGTCCGAGAGCGTCCCCACGAGCCTGTCGTGCCGGCAGCGGAGCGCCCGGTGGCAGAGCTCCATGCGCTCGTCGAATATGCGCCAGAACGCCGCCATGCACGCATCCTCGGAGGCGGTCTCCCCCACCTCCCTCCTCGCGCTCAGGGCGATGTCCACGAGGTTCACGGTCACCACGCCCTGGTTGAACCTCCCGTAGTAGCGGTGCCTCCCCGGCACGTAGTTCCCGGCGTTGGATATGTTGCCGACCCCCGCATCGGTGAAGCGGTCGGGCGTGAGGAAGCTGCGGCACCCCATGCAGGTGTACACGTCGCGCTTGAGCGAACGCATGACCTTCTCGGAAATGTAGTCGGGCACCATCCGCTTCGCCGTGCACCGGGCCGCAAGCGCCGTGAGGTACCAGTACGGCGTACCCTCGCTCACGTTATCCTCCTCGAGCACGTATATGAGCTTCGGGAACGCCGGCGTGACGTACACGCCCACCTCGTTCTTCACGCCCTGGATCCTCTGGCGCAGCATCTCCTCTATGATGACCGCGAGGTCCCTCTTCTCCTGCTCGTTGCGGGCCTCGTTGAGGTACATGTACACCGTGATGAAAGGCGCCTGCCCGTTGGTGGTCATGAGCGTGACCACCTGGTACTGGATCGTCTGCACGCCGCGCACGATCTCGTCGCGCACGCGCCTCTCGATCATCTCCCGCCTCTTGCCGTCCGGGACCTCCGCGCCGATGAGCCTGAGTTCGCCGTCGACCTCCCCGGATATCTTCTCGCGGCTCACCTGCACGAACGGCGCCAGGTGCGTGAGGGATATCGACTGCCCGCCGTACTGGTTGGACGCGACCTGCGCGATTATCTGCGTGGCTATGTTGCAGGCCGTGGAGAACGAGTGCGGCCTGTCGATGGTCGTGCCGGATATCACCGTGCCGTTCTGCAGCATGTCCTCGAGGTTCACGAGGTCGCAGTTGTGCATCCGCTGGGCGTAGTAGTCCATGTCGTGGAAGTGGATGATCCCCTCCTCGTGCGCCCGCACCACCTCCTGCGGCAGCAGGAGCCGCCTCGTGACGTCCTTGGACACCGCCCCCGCCATGTAGTCGCGCTGCACGGAGTTGATCGTGGGGTTCTTGTTCGCGTTCTCCTGCTTCGCCTCCTCGTTCGTGCAGTTTATCAGCGACAGTATCTCCCCGTCGGTGGTGTTCTTCTGCCGCTTCAGGTCCTGGATGAAGCGGTACTTGATGTAGTTCTTCGCAACCGCGTGCGCACCCGCCTCCTGTATCTTCGTCTCGACGATGTCCTGCACCTCCTCCACGGAGAGCGCGCGGTCGTGGGACGCCGCGAACTCCTCGATCTGCTCGGCGATGCGCTCGATGCGCGCCTCCGTGAGCTTGTCCGCCGCCTCGACCGTGCCGTTGGCCTTGCGGATCGCATTGGCGATCTTGTCGCGGTCGAACGCCCGCTCCTCGCCGCTTCTCTTGATTATGTTCATGTCAACCCCCTCTTCTCGTCCCGTGAAACTCTTGAACGCCTGTGTCCTATCCTTCGGACTGCCCACAAAGATACCAAAACGCACCCCAGCATGCAATACCCAAAATCAAAAAGATATCAACATATTGTGCCTCGGCGTGCCGCATGGCACAAGATGATGTGTTTCCGCCGTTTTTGGCAGTTTTGCCGCCCGCCAGCCCGAAGGTGCGCCTACGCCAGCCTCACCCGGGGGTCGAGCCATGCGTACAGGAGGTCTGTGGCGAGGTTCACGCCCTGGTAGAGGAGCGCCCCGAGGACCACCACGGCGCGGATCACCGCCATGTCGCTGGAGTGTATCGCGTTGATCGATACGCTGCCAAGGCCCGGAATCCCGAAGAAGCTCTCCAGCATCAGCGATCCCGTGAACAGGTACGGGATTGACAGGGACACGTACGTGACGATCGGTATCAGCGAGTTCCGCAGCACGTGCACAAACAGGACGCGCCACTCCGGCACCCCCTTCATCCTCGCGGTGCGCACGTACGGCTTGTATATCTCGTCGAGTATCGCCGTGCGGAAGAACCGCACGTCCACGCCAAGCCCGGAGACTATCCCGATCAGCGCCGGCAGCGCAAGGTAGAACGCGCTCTCGTACCCCCACACCGGGAAGAGCCGCAGCCTGAACGCGAATATGAACTGCCCCGCGAGCACCCAGACCACGTAATTCACGCTCATCAGCACCGTGGAGACGACGAGCACCGCACGGTCGAACCTGCCGCCGCGCCACGCCGCGCACAGCATTGCGAGGGCAAGCCCCAGCGCCGTGCCGCCAACCAGTATCGGCGCCGTGAGCGAAAGGGATGGCCCCACGCCGCGCTTCAGCACGTCCAGCACGGGCTCGTCCGCCTCCGTGGACACCCCGAAATCGCCATGGGCCAGATCCGCGCAGAACTTCGTGAACTGCCTGTGGAGCGGCAGGTCGTAGCCGTATTTGCGGTTAAACGCGGCGATGGACTCCTTCGTGGCGTTCTTCCCGAGTATCACCTGCGCGGGTGAGCCGCCGACCACGTTGAACAGCAGGAACGTCAGCACGATTATCCCGAACGTGGTCGGGACAAGCTCGAGCAGTCTCTTCAGCGCGTACTTCAGCATGGCTTCCTGCTGTTGACGAAGCGGATGAAGAGGTCGCGGCAGATGTCGAGGTTAGCGGCCTGCCACCGCAAGGACCGCATGAGGAACGCCTTCTTGTCCGCAAAGCCGTATCGGGCGGGTATCGGCGGCGAGAATTTCGCGAGTTCCTCCCAGTAGCGGGAGAGCCGGAAGGCCATGGCGCGGGTGCGGGACTCGAATCCCGCCAGGAACCGCTCGCACAGGACGGTGCGCCGCGCCGGCGTCACCTCGCGCTCCCGCGCGAAACCAAGGAACGTACCCGCGTACGCGAACATGTAGAAGCGCGCGGAGGCCTTGAAGTTCCGCTCCGCGCACGCTACGTCCGGCCACCCGCAGCTGCCCCGCAGCGAGCAGGTGGACACCGCGCCCGGCATGAGGCGGTCCCGCTCGGCGTCCCATGCGAAGCGGTATATCTCCTTGCCGACGCCGAACAGTGCGGATTTCCCGGATGCGTCGTACTTCTTCATCGCGAGGTTCTGCGCCGCCGCGTCGCCCATCAGGAACGCGATGCGGTCCTGCGAAACCTCGTCGGACAGGAGATTGGCCGGTATGCCGCCCAACGGCTCCCCCTCGCACCGCGTCCTCAGGTAGTAGTCGTACACGGGCCTCCGGCTGCCTATCGAACGGTGCCGCAGCACCCTGTAGTCCGGCAGGCTCGCCCCTATCGCCTTGAAGCATTCGATCCGCGCCAGCATGTAGGCGCCGTATCCGTTGCCCGTGCTGGACAGCCGCTTCTCGACAAACGACGCCACGAGCGGGCGGCAGTTCGTCTTGAACGCGATCTCCCTCGTATTGCCGCAGCCGGGCGACACGCCGCATTCGCGCTCCGGATCGCCCGTGCGCAGCTCGTACACGTTCGCGTACTCGATGAACTCGTCCTTGCTGAGCACCTGCCGCACGTTGGAGAGCAGCATCTCGGTGCGTTCGTCCGCCCCGACGTGGAATTGCGGCGCGCCGTTGACGAACGTGGCGCCGGGCAGCGCGGTGCGGTGCGCATCGAATGCGGTGGTCACGCCCTCGCCGGATATCGCATACACCTCTCCGGTCAGGTTCATGTAGAGCGACTCGGAGAATTCCCGCGAGGACTCGTCCGCGAACTCGGGGCGCGTAAGCATGGCCCTGAACTGCGTGTCTATCTCGGCGATGCGGGCAGGGGCGCGGTCAGGCTCGGCCTCGATGTCGCCGAGCAGCTCCTCGAGACGCGGGACGACCTTCTCGAGGGCGTTTCCGCGAAGCAGGCCGAACAGCTCTATCTCATGGTGCCCATGGAACTTCGGCATCCGCATGAAGGAGGCGGCGCTCCCCTCGAACACGCCCGCAAGCTCCGCCAATCCCGCCCGGAACGCCTGGAAATCCGTGCGCGCAAGCGCAGCGAACCTGTGGAACTCCGGCCACGAGAGGAAATGCACTCCCTTCACGGAATGGTAGTAGGTGAGCGACGAGGATATCCGCTTGCGGCTCTGCGCGACCGCCGCCCTTATCCCCGCCTCGGACCATGCGAGCGGCTTCACCCGCCACTCCTGCCCGAGCTCCCGGAAGTGCTGCAGCGTCTCGTCGTTGCGCTCGGCCATGACGACGTCCTCGAGCGACAGCCCGAGGTCGCGTATCAGCCAGTCGTCAAGCGACACGACCTTTGCGCACGGCACGCCGCGCTGGGATATCTCGAGTCTGCCGCCAACCACATTTGCGACGAGGATGTCGTTCGTCATCACGTCAGACCGCCGCTCGGGCGGCACGTCGCACAGGTCCCACAGCTTCCCGGACAGCAGGGGCAGTGCCGCGACGCTGTGGTTGCCGCCCGTCACCGTTATCAGGTGGCCGAACGTGCCCGGGACGAGATCGTTCTTTTCCGCCAGAAGCACGGAGGCGTGCTCGTCCATCTGTTTCCAGACGTCTCGCTCGAACACTATCGTGTCGTTGCCGATGTCGAATGCGTGGAACAGCCTGTTTCCGCCCATGACCCTGGCGACGACGCGGCCGGGACGTTTCACGGCCCCGTCCCGCAATCTCCTGAATAGGCCCTTTATCCGTGACTTGCGCATGGTTCCGTAGCCTCTATGCCTCCCGGCGTCGCCCCGCACAGAGCCTCTCCCGCTCCATCAGCGCGTGGGAGAACTCGGCCATGGCGGGCATGTCGGCGTCGTGCACCGCATGGTGGAGATTGTGGAGGGCCTTGGACACGTATCCTGCGAAGCGCGGCTGCCCAACGCGGTTAAGGCGGCAGAACGCGCCTATCACCTGGCACAGCCGCTGGACGGCGGCAACCCGGACGGCCCCCAGCGATGGGGCCGCCCCATCCTTGCATATGAGGTCGGCTATTATCCTGCGGTCCGTACCCTCCATTGGCACATACGGATCGTAAAGGAGCGACGCAACGTCATACGCGGCGGCGCCAAGCCTCAGCCCCTGGTAGTCCACAAGGTACGGAACCGTCGGCTCGCCCCTTGTGTAGAGCAGGTTGGAGCTCTGGAAATCCCGGTGCACGAGCGACACCGGCTCCTTGAGGAGCGTGGCGGAAATGCCTTCGAGTTCCCTGCGCGCGCCATCCGGGACTCCATCAAGCCCATACCGGCCCTTCACGCATTCCTTCTCGAAGAAATCGACTTCCCACGCGTACGTGTCTGCGCTAAACGCAGGCTCGAGGGACGGGAGATCCGGATCGTCCGCAGGGATTCCCCACAGCGACTTGAGGACCTTGACCGCGGGAAGGTATAGCCTCACAAGATCCGCGCCCTTTGCGTTCGCAAGCTGCTCGAGCGTCGATCCCGGCACGAACTCCGTGGCATAGGCGCACTGTTCGGGAAGGTCCGCCAGCAGCTTGGGGACCTTCACCCCGCGCCTTTCAAGGTAGCGGGTGATCGACGGGAACCTCGCGTTCTCCCTGCGCGTCAGCTCGTATACCACGGCGAGGGCATCGGACGCCCCTTCGCCGGAATGCGAGCCGTCGCGGTAAAGGCGGTAGAACATGCGGTCTGAACCGCGGGCGTCGATGAACTCCGCAAGGGTCCCGTCGTCCTTCCAGCCAAGGGCCGCGACAAGGCGGTCAAGCCTCCGTTCGCCAAACAGCGATGGGGACATCGCCTCCGAATTCAGCTCCTTGTATGCGCTGATCGTGCCCGCGTCACACCAGCAGGCATCCGGCTCCTGCACCCCGACCACGAACCTTGCGTCCGTCATCATCGCGGACTCGTAGGCGTCCACTATCGAGCAGAAGCCCTCTCCGCGGCCGCCCTCCGCGGCGCGCGGCGGCGGCAGGTGGCGCACCACGTCCGGCGAGAGCAGCGCCACTCCGCAGTATGTGTAGGTGCCGGCGCATCCGGCGTCATCAGAACGCCAGTTGCACACGCGCCCCTCCGGGTCCGCCTCGATCGTCCTCGGCCCGAAGTCCTCGGACATCCAGCACGCGGCGAAGCGCCCCCCCTTCTCGAACGCCGCCTCGATTGGCTCCGGGTCAAGGTCCTCGACCACCACGTCGCCGTTTACCAGCCAGAACGGTTCGTCGCCTATCCAGTCCGCCAGCGGACGCAATGCGCCGCCGGTTCCGAGTATGGCATCCTCGCGCGACACGGAGATGCGCACCCCTCCGCCATTGTCCTGCCCGCATTCGCCGCGGTACTCGTCCACGAACCTCTCGACCTGGTCCGCGTGGTGGTGCGCGTTGACCTTGATGTCGTCTATGCCCCAGGATACGAGCATGTCGAGTATCCTCGCCAGCATCGGCTCGCCCATGACGGGCAGAAGCGGCTTCGGACGCGACGTGGTGAGCGGCCTGAGGCGCATGCCGAATCCGGCCGCGAGGACGATTGCCTTCCTTACCGCCATTGCATCCTCTGCCTCTGCATCCTGACCTTCGGCTCCTCAAGGCCTATGGCCCACCACGTGTCGCCGATGCCCGTGTTGGTGAAATGGGCTATCCTGTTGTTTGCGAGCGCTTCGCGGTTGGCCTTGAGCGTCTCGTTGTCGCTGTTCTTCAGGGCCGCGTTCAGGGCGCGAAGCGCCTCGTCGATCTCGTTGCGCTTCACGAGTATCCAGGACCACGTCGCCGCGATGAGGACGTTCTGGTTGTAGCGGAGGCGGCGGCTCCCCTTCCTGTATGCCTTGGCGATCTCCTCCGTCGGCCTGCCGAGCGTGTACATGCGCGCCATCTTCATCGCGTACATCGTCGGCTCCACGAACAGGGCCTTGTCCATCAGCTGGTCGCACTTCTTGTATTCCCTGATCATCCAGTGCAGCTGGAACTGGGCCGTGGCTATCTGGCGCCTCATCAGCGGTATCCAGAGGTCGAAGCGGTGAAGCCGATCCGTCAGCGCAAGGGCCTCCTCCACGAACTTCCTCTGGTCCCTCGCCATTTCGTTCTGCGCCTCCTGGATGGATCCCGGCGGACGCATCTGCCACCGCTGGGTCTTGGCCTGCATCGCCTTCTGCCCATTGAGCAGGGTCCGCTCCACGGCCTTCATCTCGGCCTTGACCTTCCTCTGCAGGAAGATGCCGATGCCCATCTGGACGGCGCCAAACGCCACGATCGCGAGGAACGCGCTCCACCCGTAGCCAAGGGTATCCGTGAGATACAGGGATGCCCCCGTGCCGATTCCGCACAGGGCCGCGACAGTCAGAGAGAGCATGGGTCGACCTCCACCATGGCGTCGCCTTCGATCATGATCCCGCGGGCCGACAGCTCGCGGCGCCATTTCGCCTGGAGATCGGCCCTGCAGGTCGCCGGGGAATCGCTTCCCTCGGCATTCTTTACGGGGGAGAACTCGTCCTTCTGCCCGAAGGCCAGGAACGCGGCCTTCCGAGCGTCCGGGAGGATGTCGAAGATGAACTTCTCGAACTTGTAGCCGTTCGGCTCCGTCGGCTTGACGGCCACGCCGTCATCGCCGACCATGGCGATCTTCTTGTGGGCGAGGTGCAGCGGCATGGGCTTGGAGGACTCCCTTTCGAGGAATCCCCTGTCGAACACGTGGATGGCCGGGGATCCGTAGAGGAAGTACAGCCGCCCGTCCCTGCCCTTGCGGTTGCACTGCTCGTCCGTCATCTCGGTATACTCGACCATCCTGAAGCTACTGCCGAACCTCATCGGCACCCCGACCTTCTCGTACGGATCCCGCTTCGCGCAGAGCTTCAGCGAGTATTCGCTGCCCTGGAGCACGTGGTGGCCGATGAACGCCTCGTCGGCGATCTCCACGAGCGGATTGTCGACCTGGAAGAAGAACACGGAGCGGATGCCGCGCTTCTTCATGTCGGCGAGCGCCCCGGAGCGCTTCAGCGACGCGAGCAGCCCGCCATGCCCGTCGGGCGACATGAACACGTGGCCGGGCGCATCGAGGATGATCTCGCCCTCGGGCGTCAGCCCCGGCCACATCCCCTGCCTGAACA
>CAVFWS010000052.1:0-4008 GCA_963626295.1 Clostridium sp. CAG:138 | reverse complement strand
CATCCCTCCGGTCAAGCCCGAACCACCCGTTGTCCCTGAAACACTTGAGCGTGGCATCGTAATTAGCCTCCGATGTCATCACGTAGAACGGGATCCTGCGCCCGTACTTCCTCGACTTCGCCAGGACCTTGCGCGCATGGAAGTAGAATAGCGGCCTCCCTGAGATGGGCCCGATGGGATATGCCCCCTTCGGCCCCTCAAAGCCGAGCCGGGATCCCTGCCCCCCCGCCACAAGCAGGACGCCCACGCGGCCGGCCCCGAGTTCGCCGGCGCCGGCGGCGGTCGCGTCGGCAAGGGCCTTGCCCCTGAGGACGGCTACCTTCGGGGCCGACGGGACCGGCTCCGGGCCTCTTTCCCGGCATCCGCCTGCGCCGCTGGCGGCGAGCATATCCCTGCACCGCGCCAGCTCCCTGAAGTCGATGGAGCCTATCTGGGAGAGCAGGGAACGCCGTTCCCTGCCGTCCAGCGCATCCCAAAAGCGCAACACCTGCCCTTGCCCGTTCGCGGCAAGCAATTTCTTCGCCTGTGCGTAGTTCACTCTGTTATTCTCCTTGACGCAATGCGTCTCTGTCGTTTCTGGGGTGGAATTATACCACATTCACCGGTTTCGACGCCCCAAAACCGCCCTAAAGCGACCTCATCACCGCCTCGAAGGACGAAAGGAACTCGTCCGCGTCGGCAGGGCCGTGCGCGGCGGATACGAAGTTGCATTCGAACTGCGAAGGCGCGATGTATATGCCCCTGTCGTAAAGTCCGTGGAAGATCCTGGCGTAAAGCCCGGTGTCGCACCGCCTGGCGGATTCGAGGTCCGTGACCGGCTCGGCAGAGCAGAATATCGTGAACACGCCACCGAAGCGGGCCATGTGCAATGGCTCTCCGGACCGCCTCGCAAGGCCGTTCACGCCATCGGCAAGCCTTTCGCAGACGCCGGACATCGCCCCGTAGGGATCGTCCCGCTCCAGGATCTCGAGCGTCTTGAGTCCGGCGGCCACGGCCAGCGGGTTCCCCGCGAGCGTTCCGGCCTGGTACACAGGCCCGTCCGGCGCGAGCAGGTCCAGCAGCTCCGCCCGCCCCCCCACAGCCGCAAGCGGCAACCCGCCGCCTATGACCTTGCCCAAGGTGACGATGTCCGGCGTCACGGCGGCATGCCCTGGGGAATACGTGGACAGGTCGAAGCGGAACCCGTCTATCACCTCGTCGCAGATGAGAAGGGCCCCGGCGCCGGCGGTCAGCTCGCGCAGACCCTTCAGGAATCCGTCCGCCGGCGGGACAAGCCCCATGTTCCCGGCGACGGGCTCCACTATCGCCGCCGCGACCTCGCCGCCCCTCCTTGCGAAGAATTCCCTCGCGGACGCGATGTCGTTGTATGGCAGGGACGCCGTATGACGGGCGAAGTCCCCGGGCACTCCCGCAGAGGACGACGTGCCGCCGATGCCGGCCGTCAGCACGCCGCTCCCGGCCTTTACGAGCATGGAGTCGGAATGCCCGTGGTAGCAGCCGTCGAACTTGACGACGAGATCGCGCCCCGTCGCTCCGCGCGCAAGCCTTATGGCGCTCATCACCGCCTCTGTCCCGGAGTTGACTGCACGTACCTTCTCCATGCCCGGCACGAGCGAACAGAGCCGCTCCGCGAACCGCACCTCGTCCTCGGTCGCGATCCCGAACGTCGTCCCCAGCGCCGCCTGCCTCGCCAGCGCCGCGGTAAGCTCGTCGTTCGCGTGCCCGAGAATCATCGCCCCCCAGCTGCAGCAGTAGTCCGTATACGCCTTGCCGTCGGAGGAGAAAACCTTCTGCCCTTTCCCGCCCTTCAGGACAAGAGGCGTCCCGCCGACCCCGTTGAAGGCACGCACGGGCGAATTAACCCCGCCCGGAGTCACCTTCTTCGCCCGCTCGAACCACGCCGCGTTGCCGTCACTTGAACCCATGGCCTACCTCCTCCATTGCAAGCATCTCCGCATCTATCACTTCGTCGGCGCGCGCAATCGCCGCGTCGACCGCGCCGGTCTCCGCGCGGCGCCAGTCCTTCAGCGCGTCAAGCGAGATCGCGCCCACCTCCGGGGAGCAGTTGGGCGGCATCCCGAGATCGAGCACGAGCCGTCCCGGAACGCTGTCCGAGACCACCGGACCGGATGCCGACAGCGCGCAGACAAGCGCGTCGCACGCCGGTATCTCGTCCCCGTGGTGCATTACCGCAACGTCGCACCCGCGCAGCAGATTCGCCACGGAGGCGCCGAGCGCCCCCGAGCCAAGCACCACGATCCTGGACGAGCGCAGGTCGATCCGTGACGCAAGGTAGTCGACGGCCGTCGCCTCGATCTCCTTCACGTCCAGCAGGCCTTCGGTGGCATGGCGCACGGCCTTGGATACGCGAAGCACCTCGTCAAACACGCCCTTCAGCCTTCCGCTCATCGTGCCGGCCGAAACGGCGCCGTCCAGCGCATCCTTTACCTGCCTCACTATGTGGAACTCCCCTGCCCATGCGGACTCGAGGCCGGCGGACACCTTCACGAGATGGCGAAACGCATCCGATTCATCAAGGACGAAGAACTCGCCGTCCCGCAGATCGCCGAGACCCATTATGCGCCTCACCAGCCCGATATCCACATCGCCATCGATGACGGCCTCCACGCGGGTGCACGTGTTCAGCACGACCACGCCCTCCACGCCCTTCAGCCCAAGGATGAACCGCGATGCCGACCGCCTGTCCCCGGCAAGCGCATGGCATCCGGCGCGGCGGTCGGACGCGAGCAGCCTGTCGTCGGTGCCGATTACGGTGAGCCGCCTGTCTCCCATGGACTCCAGGAACCGCCCTATCGACTGCCTGAGCGCCTTTGCGCTTGAGCATGACGCCCCGTTCGTCGATACCGCCACCGTGGCGCCGCCGTGGCGCGTGACCGCAGGCGTGACGAAATCCCCGCTCGCCCAGTTCATGTCCGCACAGCAGCATGGCGTCCCGGCCTTGCGGGCCGCATCCAGGATGCGCCTGTTCACGCGCTTGTCGCTCGTGCAGGCGAACACGACCATCTTGCCGACGCAATCCTCGTCCACGAACCCTCTCCCGACGAACGAGATGCCGTCCCTCTCTACGCTTTCGCAGTCCGGGGATACGACGACAACGCCGACGCCGCAATCGGCGAGGAAGCCCGCCTTTCGCCGCCCCACCTTGCCGTACCCGACGACAAGCGCAGGGCGTCCGTCGGCGACAAGGTTTACCGGCACGGTATGTATCGAAGGCCTCATGCCCCAGCGCCACGCAAGCGGTCAGCGGACCCCATTCCAGGCGGCGAAGCGCATTTCGGCCAGTTTGCGGTACTTTGCCCCGACGCCGCCGTTCACGAACGGATCGATCGTGATGCCGCCGCGGGCCGAGAACTTTCCGACGACCTCGATGTACTTTGGCTTCATGAGGGCCACAAGGTCCCGATACACTACATTGACGGTATCCTCATGAAACCCTCCGTGGTTTCGGAACCCGAAAAGATAGAGCTTCAGGGACTTGGACTCCACGAGACACCTTGCGGGTATGTACCGGATGGTGAGCGTCGCGAAGTCCGGCTGGCCGGTCTTCGGGCACAGCGTGGTGAATTCGGGGCAAGTGAACGTGACCCAGTAGTCACGTTCGGGATGGGCGTTCGGGAACGCCTCCAGGACGCCTGGAGAATAGGCGGTGGGCACCGCAGAGCCTGAACCGAGCGATTTCAGTGTCTCAAGACCGGGACGCATGATTTGATACCTTCCATGTCGATTTCCTGCCGCCACGATATGTCCGTGCGGCAGCCGCGTATTATATCAAAACCGGAACCGGATGGCTCAACGCCCCTGTCAAGCTCCCAGCTCCAAGCTCCCATCTCCAAGCTCTAAGCTCCAAGCTCCCAGCTCCAAGCTCTAAGCTCCCAGCTCCAAGCTCCCAGCTCCCAGCTCCAAGCTCCCTGCTCCCAGCTCCAAGCTCCCATCTCCAAGCTCTAAGCTCCCAGCTCCAAGCTCCCAGCTCCCAGCTCCAAGCTCCCT
>CAVFWS010000051.1:0-13478 GCA_963626295.1 Clostridium sp. CAG:138 | reverse complement strand
TGACCTTGAACAGGTACGGGACGTGGTTCGACTCGCAGCAGGCGATGACGGCCTCGTTGCCGAACCCGACGTCGCCGCGGGCGAGCTTCGGCCGCAGCCGTCCGGAAAGCCACTTGAGGAAACGGTCGAGCATGTCCGCCGAGTAGACGCCCGCCGTCTCGTTTCCCGCGTGGATGACGACGCCGAGGACGAGCCGGAGCTTCGCGATGCAGAGCGTGTGGTAGCAGTGGGACGGCCGGCCGGGCTTCTGCGGGTTGTATCCGAGCTCCGCGCCCTCCTGATGCCCGTAGAGCGGTTTCACCGTCGGATCGAGGTCGAGGACGTAGTCCTGGTCCAGGATCGGCCCGAGAACGCCCAGGTTCGCGTCCCAGATCCATTCAAGGCCCTCCTTCTCGAGGATCGCCCCGAGGTTGCGCCGCACCGAGTCGCAGGACATGAGCCTCCTGACGCCGAACATCTCGGCCGTCACGGCGTCTCCGATCAGGGTGTCGAAATGGCGGTAGCGGCTCGACCCGTTGACCATCCCGACGACCGCCGTGCCGAGAGTCTCCCGGTTCGTGGGCGCGTTCGGACTCGTCAGCCTGAGCGGACAGGACTCGACGAGCCGGTCGAAGACGCCCCCCGCCTTGAAGAAGGCGCTCATGAGCGCGCTGTGCGCGTTCGTCGAGAGGGGCGTCGCATCGTCTCCCAGCGGCAGTCGAACACGCCGCCGAGAGCGTCGATCGTGCGGGCGGGCGCGGTTTCGTTCGCCGTCGTGAGGTGATTCGTGGTATAATTCCTCATGTCGTTCTTGGTCTCCTTTCTCTGTTTGGCGACACAAAGTATACCAAGAACGGCGTTCTGTTTCACCTGTCAGGTTGGCTTTCACCACAATGGTGAAAGCCGAGAAACTCAAAGAAGCCAATAAAACAAGGGCGCAATCAACATTCCGCCCCTTCAACTGCCGCAGTTAGGCTAAATGAATAAGACCCACCTCCTTGCAGCACTTCAACATTATCACGAGAAACCCACCTACCAATTATAGGGTTATAGTGTCTGAAATTATAATATATTGCGTTTAACGAGGAATCCAAATATTCAGAAGAAAAACCCCATCCTGATCTATCGCCACCCAATCCAAAAGGCGCATAATTAATATTCATGATATCTATCGACGAAACTACGGAAGCCACATTCTTATTCCCGTCCTGAAAATACAAGAGCGTTCCATCTTCATCACAAATTCGAGCAAGCGGCCGAGTCTCGATGGGTTCTGAGGGATCCCAAATTGTTTGTGTAATATTTAGATGGCCTCCATATAAAGCATATGCGTCATCTCTTGCGATACGACGACCAGCACGATCATACGACATGAAAATTGTTTTTGGAAGATTCCCTATCTCAGCAGGATTTTCAAGATTGCCCCCTATAAGCAAACTCCATCTTATAGGCCTGTTCTCGCCGTTGTACTCGACCGCCCACTCGCCCGTGGCCGTGACGACGTTCGTCTGGTTGCCATCGAGGTCAAACGCCGACCGCTCGGAAACGCCACCGCGCACGATGCCCGTGTACTGGTTCAGCCCGTTCGCGACATACGTGCAGTTCGTGCCGCACTCGCGCGACCAAAGCCGGTTTCCGATGTCGTCGTAGCGGTAGGCGAACTCCGCACCCGTGACGACGTTCGTCGCCAATGTCAACTCGCCACGCGCATTGTAGGAATATCGCTCGTCGTTCTTCGAGACACGCCTACCCGCCACGTCATACGTGTAGCGAAACGCCGAGTAGACGTCGTTCGAGACGAGCGTCACCAGGTCGCGCTGCGGCTCATACTCCCATGTGACGAGCGCACCGTTCGGGTAGCGGAGCGTACGCTTCAGGTCGCATCCGGGATGATACGTCCATGCGAAATCGTTCGTACAGCTCGCCACACGCATTGCCGCGATGCGGCCTGTCGCTGGGTCGCGAGAGATGACCGTGCGCCGTTCGCCGTTGAGTGCGTAGCCGACGTCACGCCCGTAGGCGTCGGTAAAGCGTTCAAGAACGTTGGTGCCCGCGACGCCAACAACCGTCTCGTTTGTGTTCGCGCCGTAGGCATCGTAGACGAACATCGTCACACCCGCTGCGTCATGGGCCTCGACCTGACGTCCAAGCGCGTCGTTCCGCGTGGAGACGGTCGGCGTGCCGTCCGAATAGGCCGTGTTCGCGAGCGCACCCCATCCATCGTAGGCGTAAGACGTGTCGATTCCGCGCACGTTCGTGCGCGTCACGTCCCGCGTCGTCCGCCCCTCCACCGGCGACGGGACGCGCTCGTGCAGGTGCGTGACCGTCTCCGTCCAGACATTGGAGGCGAGCGCGTAGCCGTAGATGTCAAGCCGCCCGTCCTCGTGACGAATCGACTTCACCCGTCCCGCGCAGATGTCGTTGACATCGGTCGGATAATGCGCCGTCACCGTGCGGAGCGCGTTCGCGCCGCCGTAAGGCGCGCCCGGCATCCCGACACGCTCGACGACATCCGTCAGCGACGAATAGACGTAGTAGGTGCGCTCGCACTCGATCCCGTCCCGCGTCTTCACGACGGTGCGCGGACGCGTATCGACGGGCAGCGCGTCGTCGGACAGATCTACCGGGTCATAGGAGTAGGCCGTCTTCTCCGTCGCCACGTCCGCCCCGCCCGTCGTCTTCGAGACGAGGCGGTTGGCGCTGTCATACGCGAAGTCCGTCCGCAGACCCGAATTGCCTGTCTCGGTCTTGACCTGCCCTTTGCCGTTTCCGGACGTCACGTACGTCCAGGAGGTCGTCCGAGTCACGCCGCCAAAGCCTTCGACGTGATTCGTCGCCGCGAACCCCCAGCTCTTCCAGACGTAGTTGTACTCGGATCGCGCCATCGGCTCGCCCGTGCGGGAACGAGACTCCTTCACCGTCCGCGCCTCCTTCGAGTCGACGACCGAGCGTTCGCGAATCTCGCTCACGCCCGACGCGCGCGTCATCGACCAGTCGCCCTGCCGCCAGTCGAAGACCGAGACTTCCGGCTCGGCCTCGCCCCGCCGGAAGGTGACGACGGCCCGGTTTCCGCCGTTCTCGCTCCACACAGAGACGTAACGCACCGGTGAGACCTCCGGAATCGGGTAAAGCCCCGTCGCGGCATCACGCACGGGCGGGGCGTCACCGACCGGATAGACGGACACCTCGTATCCGCCGTCCAAGACCCGAACGTCCGCAAGGCGCGATGGCGTCAGGAACTGGCGTACGCCATCCGCGTCGTAGACAATATCGACACCCATCTCCGCCGAAGTCTGCACGACGCCGCGCGAGTCCGTTACGGACACCAACCTGCCGCGTGCGCCCGTCATGTCCGTCGCGAGGAAGCGGCGCACCGTGCCGTTGTTCTCGAACAGGTCGTAGTAGACGGGGGCGTTCGTGCAGGCCCAGCCGGCGGCGTCGACCATCATAAGGCGCTCGTCCATTTTCACGTGGATGCCGGGATCCGGTCGCCCCAGTGACTCGCCGGCCGCAAAGACGAAGCGGACGGCGCTCGTCGCGCCGCTTTTCGCATCCAGCCACGCGCCGCCAGACCACACCGACTCCGCGACGGTCCCGTCACGGGAAGAGACCTGGTACAGCCGATCCGGTCGGCCATCCTCGCCGACGGCAAAGCCGCCGGAAAGGAACCGGCCAACGCCATCTGCCGACAGCGGCTCGAAAGGCATGGCCACCGCCGTCAACCAATTGGACGGGGCTTCGACGCGGAACACACCTACGGCATCGTCCGCCATCGCCGACACGCATAGCGATGCGGCAAAGGCGCAGACAATCGCATCTGACATAATGGCCACGCGCATTTTCGCTCCCTAAAGACAGGACAGAACCTGAATCAAAGCATGATTAAGGAAATAAGACCATTATAGCGCAACTGCGCCATCACATCAATAGGGAAGGATGCGGCCCGTTAGTCGACGAGAGCGCCGTGACGCAAGCGGCAAGCGGCTATCTTCGCTCTTTGGCGCCTATGGAGAAGGCGTTCTGAAGCCTTACGATCACCGTGTTCGGAAAGACGGCGAACACAAGGGACTTAAGGGATTCCCTAAGGCGGACGGAAAGCGGAGGGCGGCTTCTTCTCGCAAAGTCAAGGGGCACCCCATTCTCATCGCAAAGGCGAATGCCGGCATCCTCCCAGTAGCCCTTGTGGACCGCATCCACGAACGGAAACTCCCTCGTGCGGGTGACAAGCAATGGACGCCTCTCGCCGGCCAGCATGAAGGAGCCGTAGCGCTCGAACTCCCATGCGCTCCTGTTCCTGCTCCCAAGCCACCTGAGGTAATCCCTGTTCCATATGCCGGTCTGGCACGAGACGCTGTACGCGGCATTCTTCGGGAACTCGAGGAGGTCCGTGTCCCGCCATGGCCTTCGTCCTGGCGGATTGGGATTGAGACGCAGGTTGGCCGCGTCGAACGCCTTTGCCTGCTCAAGCCGCACGAGCAGGCGGGACGTGTCGACCGGCGCAGACAGGAAATAGTCGTTCATCAGGAGAAGGACGTATGGCGTTGCTATGCGCGACAGGGCCTCCACCAGCATCTCGCACCAGCATTTGCCCAATCCCGTGGCGATGATCCCGTCAAACGCCTCGTATCCGCCGTTTCTCGGACGACCCGACTCCGTCAGGAGAAGCGTCCTGAACGGACAGTCGGGCCAGTATCTGCGGAAGAGCGTTACAAACGGGACCTCCACGTCCCGATACGCATCGCACGACGCGACCAGCACCGTGCAATCATCGTCGTAGCGCGGCAACTACTTTTCGTCCTTCTTGGACTCGTCCTTCTTCGGCTCTTCCTTAGCCTTGACAAGATCCTTGCGGGCCTTGCTCATGGAATCGGCGGAGTAGGAAGATATCAGATACGTCCACTTGCCGGTCTTGTCGTTGAAGTCCTTGACGGCCTTCTCGAGCGTGGCGTTCTCGGTGGCGTTCGTACCGACAGGCGAGAACGAGGCCGAAACCCTGAAGTAGCGATCGGCGCCGGAAGCGCCGCCGACCTTGGCCGTATACGTCTGCCCGTTCTTGAGCGACACTGCGTAGACGGATCCGGTCGCGAACCCGAATTCCGCCTCTGGCCTCTTCGGATCGGCAACACTGCTGAAGTCAAGGTACGACAAAGCGGAGTCAAGCGAATACGTCCTTGACGTATCGAGCTCCTCCTTGTCACCAAGCCCTTCAAGCGACCAGGTGGAATCCTTGCGCGACAGCTTCACCGTCTCGCCGTCCTTCGTGTACGTCACGGCCATCACGTCTGACGACGGAATGGAGCAGATGCGGGATTCGCACCATCTCTTCGGATCGCCGTCGAACGCATCGAGAGTATCCTTCACGAGCACGACCCCGTCGCCGTACTTCACGTAGCGGCCGTCAGGATACGAACCGCCGCCATAGGGCGACTGCCCCTTCGGCTTGGACATGTGCTTGCCGCCAAGCGTCGTGGAGGCAAGCACCTTGCCCTTGGCGTCCTTGATCTCGACAAGCGTCCCGGCGTCTATCTTCTGCCCGTTGGCGGACTGCCCCACCGTGAGATCCTTCAGCTTGAGAAGGTTCTCGCGTATCTTCGTCACGTCGGCCGGATAGCCGTGCAGGGTATCGATCGTCCAGCCCGCGTCCGACGCCGCAAGCGTGAGCTTCTTCTCACCGCCGATATCGACCTTCGCGACATCGGATACGTCGAAGTTCGGAAGCACCTGCTTTCCGTTGACCGACGGCGCCTTGATCTTCCGTCCGGAATTGCAGAAGTATGCCGCACCGCCAAGAACGGCGGCTGCGGCCCCAAGGATAACGAGACTCTTTGTTGTCATTTTAACTCCTCTCTCCTAATGACTTCCTGTTAGCGATACGTTCAGCGCCTTCTTCTCTTCAGCCCGTGGAAAATGCCGAACAAGACCACGAGCAGCGGCATGGCGAGTATGTTGATCACCTTGAGCGCAAGGCCGAGGCTGTCGATTTCGGAAGTGAGTTCCTTGCGGACGTTCTTGAGCTGGCGGCGCGTATCCGCCTGCGTCTTGCGGAACTGCTGTATCTCCTCCTGCTGCTCCTTCGAGAGGATCAGGCGGTCGTTGCCGCTCTTCTGCTTCTGAAGGGCACTGAGCCTCTGCTGTGTCTCCTGGAGGGCCGCCTCGAGCTCGTTCTGCTTGCGCTGCCACTTGGCCATCGCCTTCGCCTCAAGCTCGTTCACCTTCACGAACGGACGGTTGGAAGGTCCGCGCGAGCGCACGCCGATGAGCTCTTCGCGTCCGGCATACTGCTCGATTACGTTCGCGAAAAGCACGAGGTTGTCGTTGATCGGCTGGGCGATCGGGCCGAACAGCGTGTTCATCGTCTGAACGCAGAACTCGTCCGCCAGGAAGTCGGAGTCGGCGAAGATCACCACCGCGCCCTTGCCGGACGCGACCACTTCGGGGATCGCGTTGGTCGACCCCTCCTTGTAGTCCGGCCCCTTCGGGAACGCGGTATTGAACGTTCCGGAGAGACGCGCCGCGAGCGTGCGCTTCACGTGGTCGGGATTGAGTTCCTTCATCATTGCGCCCATGCCGAACTGCGCACCCATGCGATCCACGAGGCAGGCGCTGTCGTCGGACGTGGTGATGAGCGGCTCGAAGGCGAGTCCGTCGGTCTTGGCGAACGAGATCGCGCCAGCGAACGGAAGCATCACCTGGGTAAGGTCAGACACGACGATGTCGCCCCGGTCCATGTTCCTTGCCGTAAGCGAGAGGAACGCGGGATTCTCCTCGGCGCGGCCGTTTCCGGTGCCGAGCTTCGTGGCGGCCGCGAGATCGGCGACAATCTTCGAAGTGTCGAAGGCGATTCCCCACTTCTCGAAGAGCTTGCCGAGCGTCGAGGGGCCGTCCCCGCCGCCCATCTGCATCATCATCGGGTTCTGCTGCCGGCGCGACGCCAGCATGTCCTTCACGCTGAACGGATCGACGCACGCGATCAGGCGACCGCCCTTTATGACGAACTGGTCGATGGCGAAGAGCGTCTTCTCGGAGAGATCCTTCGCGTGGAGCACCACGAGGGCCTTCACGTCCGAATCGATCGACTCTGCGGTCGTCGGGATCTCGCGCACATCGTAGTCCTTGGCGAGTTCGGTGAATGCCGCCCAGCCTGGCTGGGGACGCTGCCCCTGCATCATCATCATCTGGTTGGCTTCCTGCCCCATCACCCCGCTGAGGGAGGTCATCAGGCCGATCACGGGGCGCTCGGGCCATGCGACTCGCGTGACGAGGCGGGTAACGTCGTACTCGAGCGTCGATTCCGTGCGGGGGCTGAACCTTGCGAGCGTCTCCTCCCGGTCTCCGCACACCGCCACAAGCCCGAAGTAGACGGGCTGGCCGAACGGCGTCACGTTCTGGGGCTCGACGCCATAGCGCTGCGCCCACTCCTCGGCGTCGGAATCGGGCTTCGGGTCGTAGGCCTCGAGCGCAACGCGCCCCTTGCCGGCGAGCTCATACTCCTTGAGGAGGTTCTGCACCTGGGTCGCGTACGTCTTGAGCGCCATCGGCGTCTCGGCGGAAGAGGCGCTGAAGTAGTACTTGAGAGTCACGTCCTCGTCAAGCTTGCCGAGTACGGCCTTCGACCCATTGGAAAGCGTATACAGCTTCTCGGACGTGAGGTCAACCCTTATGGGAAGCGAAGCGACTATCATGTCGGCGGCGCCGAGAATGACGGCGAGAAGGATCAGCCCGAACGCCCCCTTGCCCTTGCCGTTCTTCTGCCCGTCGGTGACGGTGTGCGCCGCCGCAAGCATGAACACGATCACGGCCACATAGTAGCCGACGTCGGCGAAGTCCACCACGCCGCGGCGCAGCGACTCGAAGTGGGACATCAGCGAGCAGGACGCCACGGCATTGACGACCGCCGCAGGGACGCCCCAGTTCGCGACCGCATTGACAACCGGGTCGAATCCGATTATCAGCAGGGCGAACGTGATGGCGAGCGCCGACACGAATCCGATCACCTGGCTGCGCGAAAGGGACGACGCGAAGATGCCGATCGCCGTGGCCGCGCCCGCGAGGAGGAAGCTGCCGAGATAGCCGCAGAACACCGCCCCCCAGTCCGGCGAACCCAACCATGCGGTCGTGGCCACCACCGGGAACGTGAGCGCAAGGCCGATGCCTATGAAGGCCCATGCGGCGAGGAACTTGCCTATGAGCGCCTGCGTGAGCGTCAGCGGCAGCGTGAGCAGGAGCTCGACCGTGCCGTTGCGCCGCTCCTCCGCCCACGATCCCATCGTGGCGGCCGGGACCAGCAGCAGGTACACCCACGGGTGCCAGAAGAAGAACGGGGTCAGATCAGCCTGGCGGCGCTCGTAGAACATCGCCACGCCGAATGTGAGGAATCCGGCGAGGACGAGGAACGCCACGAGGAACACGTACGCGACGGGCGAATCGAAGTAACTCCTGAACTCGCGCCCGAACACCGTCTTTACGTTGCAGCCCTTACACTTGTTGCACATGGCTCACCTGCCCTCCCCTTCCATCGTAAGTTTGCGGAACACGACGTCAAGCTTGCCGGACGGATCCTTCCTGCGAAGCTCTTCCGGGGTGCCGTCCGCCTTGATCTCGCCGTGCGCGATCACTATCGCGCGGGTGCACACGGCATCAACCTCCTCGAGGATGTGCGTGGAGATGATTATGGCCTTCTCTGACGCCATGTCCTTGATCATCTCGCGGACCACGAACTTCTGGTTGGGATCAAGTCCATCGGTAGGCTCATCCATGATAAGCACCTGCGGATCGTGGATGATGGCCTGCGCGAAGCATGTGCGCTGGCGATAGCCCTTGGAAAGCGTATCGATCGTCTGCCGGGCGACGTTGGTCAGCCTGGCCTTTTCGATGACGGCCTCAACCTTGGCCTTGGCCTCCGCGCCATGGAAACCTCGAATCTTTGCAATGAACACCAGAAAGGCCTCCACGGTCATCGCCCTGTAGGACGGCGCATTCTCCGGAAGGTAGCCGATGCATGACTTCGCCCCGACCGGATCCTGGATGATGTCGTGCCCGCAGATCGTCGCGGTGCCGGATGTCGGCGGTATGAACCCGGTAATCATTCTCATCGTAGTCGACTTGCCGGCGCCGTTCGGGCCGAGGAATCCAAGAACTTCGCCCTTGCCGACACTGAAGGATACCCCCTTCACGGCATGGAAGGAGCCGAAGTCCTTCTTTAGGTTTTCAACTTTCAGCATTTCTGACTTGTCCTTTCAAATGCAGATGATTATACCAAAAACGCGATGATGATATCATCCATGTGTTAAGGGAATGTTAACAGACCTCAAAATGACATGCGGCTACATTCGCATCACCAGCGGCAATCAAACAGTCGATTTGCGATTTTTCGATTTGCGATTTCCGATTGCATTGGACCATTTGGGCATTGTTCCATTTGCGGGAGGGACGCAATTCATTGCGTCCGTGGTGACGAGGTGCAGGCATTGGTAGGGCGATTTCGATGAAATCGCCGCATCTATTTTAGGCTCACCACAGAGGCACAGAGTCGCAAAGACACAGAGAGCGTGGGACTCCTGCGCGACCGAAAACGGCGCGGGGGCAACGGTCTTTTTTTATGGATGGCCCACCAGGTTTCACGTCAAAGCCATTCAAGCGAAGAACCGTATCTTCGAAGAGTTGCGCAATCTGCGTCCGGTCTTTCTTATTTCCGCCGCAAGTGCTGGATGTCATAACTTCCACAATGACAAGCGGCAGATCTGGATAATCCTCGCAAAATGCCATATTATTTCGAAACGCCGTCGTAAAGCCGGAATCTGCCAACATTCGCAAAGTCTTCGCGTATGAGATGCCGAGTTCATCACTGATGGCTTGCACAGGTTTTGCCCCACGCCCCGTAATAACGTAATCAAACGTGTAGTCGAAAAGCCCCGTCCTTCCATTCTCCGCAATTGCGCACTTGACTTTCACTTCCGACCAGACAGAATATCGTCTCCCCTTAACAAGACCCGACTTGTCGCAAAGCGTTTCCTTTATCTCGTCCTGATGATTTGTTTCAACGCCAGAACGGTAATTCAATATTTTGCGACATAACCAAGTCTATCGAATTCTTTTAGTAGCTTTTCAAATACACCACCTTTTTTCCCATCTGCATCTTTAGCCGACAATACTCCCTTCACCTGTTCCATCATGACGACCTTGGGTTTCATTGCTTCAGCATACCTTGTCATCTGAAAAAGCAGCACTCCCCTTTCGTCAGCCAGCGCCCGTTGTTTGCCTATCAACGAAAATGCCTGACATGGCGGACCGCCAAAAAGCAAGTCTAATTTTCCGCATTCTATTCCGATGTCTTCCAACACATTTGATGGTTCAAGCTTCCTAATGTCCCCTTCATATACACTCGTTGCATCTCCCTGTGCTGATATATTATGGCGAAGCGTCTCACATGCATTCGGATCAATTTCAATGCAGGCCCGAATGTCAAACCCAGCCTGTCGCATGCCAATATCCAATCCACCCGCCCCTGAAAACAGAGAGACGGCCGTCCTGATGTTTCTTGTCCTCTTCATTTCTAACTCGTTTGGAACCTGACAGGTCGCGTCTGCAAAAGACGACAACAGAACCATTCCTATCAATAACCTAGGCTTCATGACATAGCCTGAACCTACTTCTCCAACTCGACAAGCGTCTCGAACCGGGCGGTGCGCGGGAACATGTCAAAGAGCCTTACGCGCCTTATCCGATACTTGCCGACCATCGACTGAAGGTCTCGTGTGAGCGTAGCCGGGTCGCACGAGACATAGAAGATGCGCTTTGCGCGAGAGTTGGCGAGGAAGGCCGGGACGTTCCGCTCCATGCCGCCACGTGGCGGATCGACGATCACCGTGGCGTCCTCGCCTATGCGGATGCGTGAAAGGCTGCCGCCTACGCGCTCGCAGAAGAAGCTGGCGGCGATGCCGGCGACCTTGGCGTTCTCCTTGGCGAACCGCACCGCATCCCTGCCGCTCTCCACGCCGACGATCCGCGGCTGTCGCGTCAACCCCTTGCCGCGCACGCCGTAGACGCAGCAAAGTCCGAACACTCCGACGCCGCAGTACAGGTCCACGATGTCCGGCGACACGTCCACCCCATCGGCATACGCGGAGGCGACCGCCGCGACAAGCCTTTCGCCAATCTCGGGGTTCACCTGGTAGAAGCCATCCGCAGAGACGCCGAACCTGAGTCCGCACGTGCGCTCGACGAACGAAAGACCCTCCGGCGGCTCCCCGAACCACCAGCGCACCCCGTCGTCGAGAGTCCACCTTATGGTGACGGCGGAGCGCTCGCGCGCCTCCCTGCGGACGCTTTGCGCACCCTGCGTGAGCATCGAGACCACCCCGGCCCTCACAGACGGCAGTGCCGCATTTATCTCCTTGCGCGCAAGCGGGTCGTACGCGACGTCGATGACGTCGTGCGAGCCCTGCCGCCGATAGCCCATCAGCCATCTGCCGCCGACGCGCTGCACGTGGTACGTGACCTTGCTGCGGTAGTTCTCGCTGCGCCCCGCCACGACCTCGATGTGCCGGTACGACTGTCCGATGCGCTCGAGGAAGTTGCCGAGCTGCGCCTCCTTGAACCTCAGCTCCGCGGCATAGCTTACGGCGGAGTACACCATGCCAGGAACGGCCGTGTCTCCGCCATCCGCATCGCCCCCGGAAGGTGCGATGCGGTCCGGCGAGGCGGTCACCAGCTCCACGCACCTCGCCCGGACGAAGCTTTTCTTCTGTTCCGTGATCTCAGCGCGGACGGTCTCGCCCGCGAAGGCGCCGGGGACGAAGCACACGCGCCCGTCCCCGAGCCTGCCGAGTCCTTCGCCGCCGTAGACGCTCTTCTCGATGGCAAGCGTGACCGTCATCGCGGCATCACTTGTTGATTATGAGGGCCATGAACGTGAGATCCACGTCGCCCTTGTTCTCGACCCCGTGGGACGAGCCGTCCGGCGTCCACGTGACGTCTCCTGGCCTTACCGTGCGCACGACGCCGTTGTCGCTGTACTCGCCCTCGCCGGTGAGGAAGTAGTACACCTCGCCGTTGCCGACGTGCTGGTGATACGGCACCGCGCTCTTCGGCGGCACGACCACGCGCGCGTACAGGCCAAGCTTGTCGGCCATCTGCTCCTTGCCAATCAGCTTCTCGAGCCGAACGTCACCCATCATCTCTATTTCCATCTTGATGTCTCCTTGTTTTGTTGTTGTCAAGCAATGACTTTGGCTGTTCACTTTGCGGACACAAGCGTACGGGTGTACGTGCCGGACGCAAGCTCCTCCGTATTCCCGTTCGGAAGCCTGACAGTGGCCGTGGTGTTCGCCGGGATGGTGAAGGTCCAGGAGCATTCGCCGTTTCCATCATAGGCCCATGCGGAGCGGATCCTGCCATATGGCGAATTGAACTCGGCGTCAACCTTTCCGATGCGGCGATCCGGGATCGGGGCGAGCGTGAAGTGCCTGTATCCGCCGCAATCCCCGGCACGGATGCCGGCCATTGTGCCGTACATCCAGGAAAGCACCGCCCCGTAGGCGTAGTGGTTGAAGGAGTTCATGCCGGAAGGGCCGAATCCCTTGGCTTTCACGTACGAGTTCCAGCGTTCCCAGATCGTCGTCGCCCCCTGATCCACGGAATATAGCCACGACGGGTTCTTGTGCTGGAGGAGCAGCGTGTACGCCATCTCCGGCGCACCGACGTCGTAGGTAAGCGTATCCATCAGGATCGACGTCCCGAGGAAGCCGGTCTGAAGGCAATCGCCGTGCGCCCTGAAGTTCTCAAGGAGAGCGGCCTTCGTCGCCGCGACCGCCTGCGGCTTCTCGAGCAGACCAAGCCTGAGCGCAAACAGCGCGGGCGTCTGCATCCCCCGGAAGAGCGGCAGGAGCATGCCGTCCTGCGCGACGAACTTCTCGCGCACGTACTTGAGCGCACGGTCCGCCATCGCCTTGTAGGCGGTCTCGTCCGCGCCCCTTCCTGTCGCCTTCGCCATCGCGGCCATCATCCTCGAATCCCACAGCCAGTAGCATCCGCCGAGATACTGCCAGTACTTCTTTGCCTCGTCGCGCACTTGCCGCTTGCCATCTGCATCCTTGGAAAACGCAAGGCCAGAATAGGTCTCAAGAGCCTCATAGCTGAGCCAGTCGGCCCACTGGTGCGACATCGACTGCTTCGAGGTGTACTTCATTGCGTCGAGGAGGGACATGAACCTCTTCATGGACTCCCAGTTCTCGTCGACGATCTGCGTGTCGCCGAACTGCCGCCACATCGCGTACGGCACGATTATGCCCGCGTCCGCCCAGCCGAGCTGGTGCTTCGCCTCCCCGTACTGCGCGGAGGGCGCGACGCCCGTGTACGATCCGTCCGGATACTGCGTGTCGCGCATGTCGCGCATCCACTTCGAGAGGAAGCCGTACGTGTCGGCGTTGAAGGACCCCGCCTGCGCGAACACCTGCGTGTCCGCCGTCCATCCGAGACGCTCGTTGCGCTGCGGGCAGTCC
>CAVFWS010000050.1:0-13560 GCA_963626295.1 Clostridium sp. CAG:138 | reverse complement strand
CTATCCATTCTACATCTCTACACCTCTACACGGCTATTTCCCCCACGACGACGGGCTACACGGCTCAATCCTCAAATGACCAAATGCAATCGCAAATCGCAAATCGAAAAATCGTAAATCCCCACGCCCTTCTTGCGTAATGCCACCGGTTATGATATCCTACGACCGATTTGGGTATGGGCGAACTGTACCCTGGACAAATGACTTTCAAATAGATTTCGGTAAGCCATGCGCAACACAAGACATATGAGCCTCAGAAGAGGCGCCGCCGCGCTATGCGCACTGTGTGCCGTGCTCCTCTGCGCCCGCGCGGAGGACTACACGTACCAGTCGCTGACGAACCTCGGCCCGCGCGCGTCGTCGCGCGTCCTTCTGCTCAATGACGACACGAACCCCGCCTGCCCCATAGAGGGCCAGGGCTACTACACCACGAACGTGAACGACGTCGCCGTCGGCGGCACGTACTGGTGGCACGACGACGTCACGGCGGCTCCGAGTACCTTGCCCCGACTCTTCCTTAACCTTTTGCCTGGATCCAGTCATCAGCTGCGGCAGAAACTTGATTCGTCCGGCTCGTACAGGGTGCTTTGGACGTTGAATGAATGCCGTACCGGATCTGGCGGATATAATTCCGCGACGATTTCGAACAACGGTTCAAGAAACTACCTTCCGTGGTCCGACACGTGCCAGCCCATTGACGCGGCGTACGCGACGGCCCCGATCCCCAGCACGTGGCAGAGTGGGGCGGCTAAACTTGGCGGCATCAAGCAGGTCGCCCACATCACGATGCGCTGCACAATCGATGCCTGCGTATATTCGCCCTTCTACGAGGAAGGGGCGGGCGGCGTGTTCTTCGATGCCGTAAACGGCTTCACCATGACCGACCCCGACGAGATATGCCTTGAGGTCGCATACGACATCAAGGACGGCTACAAGGCGGATGAGACGTTTGGCGACGGACTTGACCTGGATCACTATGACTGGAATCCCGTCCCTTGTGATGTCTTTGCCGTCAACGGCAAGTCCACCGTCACGCTCGAGCATTCCGGCGTCACCGTCATTCCGCTCAGGGCCACATCCTCGTCCTACCGCGACACGATGTACTACCGCGTCCGCTATACGCCGCCGTCCGGGGAGGATCGCCTCCCCATGCGCTTCAGGATCAGGCGCAACAATGTGCAGCGGAATTCAGACCCTGACTACAACAATACGATCTTCATCGACAACATCGTCGTCCCCTACCCCGGCGTCGTCGCGGAGGTCTCCTCTTCGGGGATCAGGGCGACGGTCCTGCCGGATACCGACAACCGCAAGAACGGGCGGCGCGCCGACCTTGGCCACGTGGGGGCATTCACCGAGCCGCTTCTTGGCGTGGGCGTTGCGGACGCCAGGCCGCGCATGGCGTTCTCCGCCGTCACGAACGGAGCGCCGCCGTGGATCGAGCCAAAGGCGTCCGTATCGAAGGCCGAATGCGTCTACCGCTGGCGCTATCTCGACCAGGCGTTCGGCGAGTGGAAGACGAACGTGTCGGAGAACATCTCGATCCTCAACGGCACAAACGTGGTGTGGGATTCCGCGATAGACGCGCCTGACCGCATCGGCGACATCGAGTATTCCTACGGCGCATGGGTCTCCGGCACTCGGTACAGGTACCTCGACTTCGCGAACAACTCGCAGATCGCGTTCCCGGACGACACGGCGGCGGAGACTTACGTGCAGTGCGCCACAAACTATACGGCCCGCATCCGCGCGGGGGCGTCCCCGTGGCAGGAGATGCACGTCGTCACCGAGGTGTACACGAACCTCGCAACCCTCGCGAGCGTGACGAACGACTGGACCATGGAGCTTACGGCGAGCAACATGTGGCGCGGGTTCGTGGACACGCGCACGAACTACATGGGCAAGGTCGCGCACATCCGCATCGTCGGCAGGAACCGCTGGGAGAGCGGCGGCTTCACCCCGGCGGAGGAGTCCCGCACCTGGTACATGCCGGAGATCGACCGCATACCGGACGGGTACAAGGCGCTTGCCGCGGTCCCGGAGGGCGGCGAGACGGACATCTCGCTCGACTGCTCCACCGGATACCTCTCCATCGACTTCAACGACGAGGCGGAGACGTTCACCATAAACCACGCCGAGTACCAGGACTTCAACCTCTGGACCCCGCAGCCCGGCGGGGAGAACAGGTACGTGGGCGACTACGTGAACACCACGTACGTCGGCAGGGCGAAGACCGCCTACAACCTCGATACCGGCGCGTGGGAACTCTCCCGCTCGTCCTCCGCGTGGTGGTGGGAGAACTTCGACGCCTACGCCGGGAATCCCGACTTCCCGTTCAACGTCCCGTACGGGCAGAACCAGAAGACGCCGAACGGATGGACGTTCGACAACGGCATGTACATCAACGGATACTTCACCGCCGACACGAACAAGACGGCGAACGGGATGGCGCTCCAGCTGCAGGGGCGCGGGAACGGGACGATCGCGCTCATAGACCCGACCGACCGGCCTAACGGCATCGGCACAATCAGCTTCACGGCGCGTCTTGCCCAGTACATAGAGTTCGGCGACTTCTTCTGCAACCTCGATGGCTATTCCGATTCCAACTATGCGTTCTCCGCCAAGGCGGCGATGACGCATACGATACAGAACAACAGCCGCCCCGAAGACAACGACATATCCTGCGGCGTCCCGTCCGTGTCGCTCGTCGCGTACTACAGGCCGAGCAGCGGCTGCTACGAGGTGCGCATTTCCCGCGTGTGGGCATCCCAGAGCAGCATATGGAGTTCGGGGAATGGCGTGATGGAACTTGCCATATACCGCTGGAACATCGTGACCGATGCGTCCGGCAACCGCTCCTGGCAGTCCAAGAAACTCGCGTCGCGCCGTCTCGGCAACGTGAGCGGCTACGGCACGACCTCCGCCGACAGGAACTACAACCAGGGCAATTTCCTCGCCCCCGTGGGCAGCGGCTCTGGAGTCGACAACGACAAGTGGACGAGCGTGTACGTGGCCGCCTACAACACGGCGAACGGCACGTACGTGGAGGGGGCGGTCTCAAGGGATCAGGTCTCGTCCTACTCCTTGAGCGGGGACAATCTGTTCAGGGGAGCAGTGCTTGAGGACATGAAGGTCTCCGGCAGGATGTTCCACATTTCGTTCACGGACAACGAGATCGAGACGAACGTGGTCTACGGGGTTTCGAGGTACAAGAACCTCTACCACTCGAAGGGCTCCTATGGCGTGTGCTCGACGGAGTGCCCCGCCGCGTTCGGGGCTCTTGCCAAGTACACCGTCTCGTCGGTCGGGCCGTACTACAATGCGTACAGCAAGTTCGCCTCGCCAACGCTCCAGCGGGACTCCATCGAGGGCGGCGACTGGGGATCCGTATCGCCATACCGCATGATCACGTGGGACGAGCACGACATCTACTACCCCGATAGGCCGTCATACGTGGGCAAATGGGGTTATGGCGTGTGCGCGGCGCCGATCTCGCAGACGCTCACGCTGCTTACCGCGCCGTCGGGGAACTCGTCGGACTGGACGTCCACGGGACTCGAACTCAGCCTCTCGAGCTACCAGGCGACGAACCTCGTGTTCTCCCCGCACACGCTCGAGACCTGCAACGTGAAGCTCTCCGTCGGCGGAACGCAGAGCGATTCCCGCACGGACGTGGTAGTCGACGACCTGGAGCTCTCGCAGTGGGCCGCCGGGACGAGCTCCGATTCCCTCGGCGAGATGGGCGCGTGGGCGTATTCGCACGGGTGGATAACCTCCAGCACCAACGACGTCTACAAGAGCGGCGGCGCCTCGACAAACGACCCCAATGCAACCATCACCAAGTGCGGCTACGTGGTGTACAAGGTGCCCGGCACGACGGACGACTACGTGTACGTGTTCACCAACACAGTGAACGGGGCGCTTGGCAGCTACGCGAACTTCATACCGTCCGCCAACATGACGATGGTGGGCGCGTTCGGCCTCGGCGGCGGCGGCGGCGGCGGCGCGGGCGGCGGCGGCGGCGGCGGCGGCAGCGCATTCGCGATAACCAATTCCGTCGCATTCAACATCGGGGACGAGATAAGGGTGCTCGTCGGCGCGGGCGGCAATCCATCGGGCGGGAACACCGACCCGAACCAGGGCACGAAGAAGACATACCGCGGGGACTGGTTCGGCGCGTCGGGCAATGGCGGCAACTCGTATCTGCACATCAGGTCTCTCGGCACGAGCGGCAGCGCATACACCGACTATTACGCCTATGGCGGCGGACGCGGCGGCAACTGGCGCGACGGCGGCTCGTACGTCCAGGGCGGGGACGGGACCTCGAGCAGGGGCGCGGGCGGCGGATCGGCGCGCTACAGCGTCTCTACGACCGGCGCGGCCACGAAGAATTCCGCCGGCAACGCCACCTACGGCTCCGGCATGGGCGCGGGCGTGACGAACAGGAACGAGTCCGCCGGCGGCGGCGGCGGCGGCGGTCTCGTGGTCTACCGCGGCCCGACGAGCGCTCCGCTCAGCCCGAGCGACGACGTGCTGGTGCGTGGCGGCGATGGCGGGCACGGCACCGCCGGCCTTACGGGGGTGGCGGGCCTCGGCGGATCGGGCTTCAAGGTCTCGGACATCCCGAGCGAGGCGATCCGCAACGCGATCAAGTCCATCTACGGCCTCGGCGACAGCGACGGCATGGGCGGCGGCGGCGGCGGCGGCGGCGGGACGAACACCGCGGCGAACGCCGCCTACTACGGCTACGGCGCGGGCGGCGGACCGGGCAAGGGCCGGGACGGCGGCACCGACGGCGATGCGATGTCCGCCACGTACGAGACCGCCACCTACGCCGCATACGCCCGCAACGGCCTCGGCGGCGGCGGCGGCGGCGGCTCTATCCGCGCGATCATGAACAGCAGCGGCAGCTCCGCCAACAACTGGCTCACGCGCGGCGGGCGCGGCGGCGACGGCCTCGTGGCGATCCACGTGCGGGTGAACGACCGCGCCGTGCTGCTCCAGCCGATGCGCGGCTCGCCCACGTCCCCGATGGCGGTGCGCACCCCGTTCATGAACGGCATCTCGTCCCTCGGCGTCTCATGGAAGTGGGCGGACTCCAACGCGCTGCTCCGCGTGCAGGCGATGACGAACGACGTTAACGAGGGCAACATCGAGGGACGCTCCCTGCTGCTCGAGGGCGGCTGGCACGACAAGGGCGTCATAGACTTCTCCAGGATGTCCGCCACGGAACGCGCCGGCGGCAGCACCAACATCCTGATCGGGTACAGGGCGCCCATCTCGGGGATCGCGCGCATCCTCATGGACACAAACATCGTCGCGGCGGCCCGTGTTGGCTCCACGAACGGCCTCGATTCGCTCTACGGTGCCGTGGCGATCACCGCGCTCGTGGCGATGGACGAGCCCCAGCTCGACGACCGCAGCTGGTGGGGCTGGAACATCATGTCCACGGACGCGCGCGAGTACGGTTCGCTCTACGACCACGCGTACGACGTGACCGCGGGGCTGCTCTCCGGGAGGAGCTGTTCGCTTAACTTCTCCGGCGTCGCCGGCACGGGAGACGACGACCCGCTCTTCGCGGAGGACCCGGCCGTCGCGCAGTACTCGAAGCACGACCCGTTCGTGCAGACCCCGAACTTCACGAACGGCATCGGGCAGGTGATCTTCAGCGCGAGGATGCTCGAGACGAACGGCGTGAACGGGTGGGTCTCCATCTCCGGGAGCGCGGACCCGAACGAGGAGGACGACGACAACTGGACGGTGATCACGAACATCGAGGTGACGTCCGAGTCGCCGCTCTTCAGGCAGCACGTGTGGCGGATGCCGAGCGACTACTCCGGCTTCACGGCGGTGCGCCTCAGCGCGTTCGCCGCAGCGGAGGGGCGGAACCACCAGGCCGACTCCAAGGTGCCGTTCGGCGCGACGGGAAGCACCCTTAACCCGGTGCCGATACAGCGCGTGCTGCTTGACGAGGTCACGGTGATGCAGCCGATGACGCCGGGCCTCGCCTTCGCGTACCCGCCGCGTCCGTACCGCTTCAACCGCGACAGGAAGACGGACACGAATTCCCTCCCGGCGGACAAGGCGCAGAGCGCGGACGTGCAGCCGCTCCTGAACGAATCCTTCGGGATGCAGGTGCAGCTTGTCCCCGCCGGGCTCGACGAGGAGCTCGACCGCAGCTCGGTGCGCGTGTTCATGTCGTGGTACGCGGGCGAAAGCCCCTGGGGCTACGTGAACTGGAAGGGCGAAAGCGGGGCGAACCTCGGCATAGAGCTCGCGAAGGCTGATGACTGGTCGGAGAACAACCTCGTGTACCACAGCTCCCCCACGGACTCCTCCACGCTGGTCCCCCCGCAGATAGCGGGCTCCCGCGGCTTCGAGATAGTGCAGTACCACATCTACGTGACGTACTGCGACAGGAACGGCAACGAGCACGACCGCGTCATGCAGGTGGGGACGGACTGGACGGAGCCGTCGTGGTACGTGTTCGTCGGCGGCAGCCCGTACAACCGCAGCGGCGTCACGTGCGCGTACACGATCCTTGACGAGATCTCGCCCAAGAGGGCCTGGATCAACGAGATCAACATGTTCAGGCACGGGGACCTGGGCGACGCAGCGCACCAGTACGTCGAGGTGGCCGTGCCGCAGGGCCTCGGCCTCACGGGGTGGTCGATAGACTACCTGCCGTACGACACGAAGATAGTGAGCCGCCCGCTCGTCTCGTTCGGCTATGGCGACGTGGTGTCGAGCAAGACGGAGCATGGCTCGGGCCAGTATGCGTTCATCGCCGTCCAGTCCCCGAAGACGAAGTCCGCCGGCACGTACAGCACCGCAGAGCACCACTACCTCGACGACGGCACGTGGAGCGAGAGCGCGTTCAGCGACGGGGTGCTGAACGTGCGCCAACCGTACGCGGTTCGCCTGCTTCGCCCGACGGGGATTGTGGAGCATGAGATCGTGTTCATGTGCACGAACACGTCCACGAGCCGCGTGAGCTACACATATGACGGGACGAACTACCTGCGCGTCGTGAAGGAGGCCCTCAATGACGATGCGTGGATATACGTAGGCGCGGACGACAACGGCACGTCGGCGGCCGACTATTCGCTTGGCGTCTACACGGGCCACGGGGAGTCCATCTCCTGCTGGACGAACTGGATGACGCAGACGCCGGGGCGGCTGAACAGCCTTGTGGACGGCACCGACCAGTACATCGACCCCTCGTATTTCGAGCCGCCGGAGGGTAGCCACCTGTGGGTCTACGTCTCCGTCGATTCCGCGAGCCGCAACACGCTGTGGGTGAAGACCGGGTCGGTGAGGTCCAGCTCGGCGGTGCTGATCGTCCCGCAGGACGTCACCGGCACGTACAGCACGAGCGTCGTGTACGAGGTGCAGAACTGGTTCGACATCGCGTCCGTCGTGACGAACAGCTACGGTGAGCCGGCCGCCGCCGTGGCCGGGCCGTACGCCAAGGACAGCGCGGGACAGTGGACCCTCGACCTTTCGGACATGACGCTCGCCGAGGATTCGTCGAGGAAGTTCTTCGTGACGGCCTCCACGGAGGTGTCGCAGAAGGTCCCGGACGCCGCAAACGGCGGAATCGCCTCCGACGACCCGTACTACCCCGCGGTTCTCGACTGGCTGCAGAACTACGAGGAGGGCGACATACACCTCGCCAGGTTCTACGGCATGGACAACAAGCCGGTGAGGAAATCCGACGGATCGGAGACGCTGCTCTCGCTCAAGGAGATGTACTGGCTCGACATACCGCCGGTGAGCGCGTCGTCCGGCGACTGGGAATGGATCCTGCGGGCCGGGATGGGAGGCGGCAACGGGGCGGCTGCGGTGGGCGAGACCGTCTCGCGGAACCTGGACGGCGTGACGGTCACCAACGTGTTCGTGACCGTCTCGATGATGATCTCCAACCGCGTGACCAATGCGGCGTATCCCCCGTACACGCTGCGCGGCCTTGCGCCCGGCTCGGTCAGCTCCAACTACAGCGAGCAGGTCTCGTCCTGGACATCCGCGACGTTCAAGGTCGAGGGCGCTCTCCAGAACGGCATCGTCAACGACGTGTGGCAGCCGATACGGTGGTTCACCCTGTGTCCGGAGAGCTTCGGCGCCCCCGGCTCCGCCAACCCCTTCTCGCGCACGATCGAGTTGCCGGCCCCGGCCGACACGGGGTACGACTGGGAGTCCTTCCCGAACGCCACCCCGTTCTACCGCTTCTCGATAGACGAAAGGCTCGGCCCGTTCACGATCTACCAGCTTAACGACAAGAATGCATTGCTGAATCCCCCATCGGGTTCCGGCACACCGTAAGTAACAATACAACAAAATGGATTACAATTTCTCCGCCATCGAAAAGAAGTGGCAGGCCTACTGGCTGAAGAACAAGACGTTCAAGTGCGATACCCGGGACAGCGAAAAGCCGAAATTCTACTGCCTTGACATGTTCCCGTACCCGTCCGGGGCGGGGCTGCACGTGGGGCATCCGGAGGGCTACACCGCGACCGACATCCTGTGCCGCTACAAGCGGATGAAAGGCTTTAACGTGCTGCATCCGATGGGATGGGACGCATTCGGCCTTCCCGCGGAGCAGTATGCGGTGGAGACCGGCACGCATCCCGCCGTGACGACGAAGAGGAACGTGGACCGCTTCCGCGACCAGATCCGCATGCTCGGCTTCTCGTACGATTGGGATCGCGAGGTCAACACCACCGACCCCAAGTACTACAGGTGGACGCAGTGGATATTCGAGCAGCTCTACAGGAAGGGTCTCGCCTACGTCGCGGAGGTGCCGGTGAACTGGTGCCCCGCGCTTGGCACGGTCCTGGCGAACGAGGAGGTCATAGACGGGCGCTCCGAGCGCGGCAACCATCCGGTGGAGCGCCGTCCGATGCGTCAGTGGATGCTCAGGATAACGGCGTATGCGGAGAGGCTGCTTTCCGATCTCGACGGACTCGACTGGCCGGAGAGCATCAAGGAGATGCAGCGCAACTGGATCGGCAAGTCGACGGGTGCGCTCGTCGATTTCAGGGTTGAGGCGAATGGCGGCGGAAGCGATGTCGTGACGGTGTTCACCACGCGCTGCGACACGCTTTTCGGCGCCACGTACATGGTGCTGTCGCCCGAGCACAGGCTCGTGGCGAAGTGGCTGGAGTCCGGCGCCGTGGCGAATGCCGACGAGGTTCGCGCATACCAGGCGAAGGCCGCCGCGAAAAGCGACCTTGAGCGCACTGAGCTCAACAAGGAAAAGACAGGCGTGCGGATCGACGGGGTCGTAGGGATAAACCCGGTGAACGGGGACAGGCTTCCCGTGTTCATCTCGGACTACGTGCTCGCCTCGTACGGCACGGGCGCGATCATGGCCGTGCCGGCGCATGACGAGCGCGACTTCGATTTCGCCAAGGTCTTCGGCTTGCCCATCTACCAGGTCGTTGCCCCTGCCGCGGGAGGGGCGCAACCTGTTGCGCCCGGTCCGTCCGCGTCCGCGCGCGTCCCGTACACAGGCACGGAGGCTTTCACGGACATCGCCACCGGCGTGATGGTCAACTCCGGGTTCCTGGACGGCATGGGCGTGGATGCGGCCCGCAAGGCAATGGTCGCATGGCTTGAGGAGAAGGGCGTCGGGCGCGCAAAGACGCAGTACAAGCTGCGCGACTGGCTCTTCTCGCGCCAGCGCTACTGGGGCGAGCCGTTCCCCGTCATCCACTGGGAGGACGGCACGCAGTCGCTGGTGGACGAGTCGGATCTTCCGCTCACGCTCCCCGAGCTACAGGACTACAAGCCCACGGGCACGGGCGAGCCGCCGCTCGCGAAGGCGGAGGAGTGGGTGAACGTCGTCGATCCCGCCACGGGGAAGAAGGGCAGGCGCGAGACGAACACGATGCCGCAATGGGCCGGCTCGTGCTGGTACTACCTCCGCTACATCGACCCGCACAACGAGAAGGCGTTCGCCGATCCCGAGCTGCTGAGGAAATGGCTGCCCGTGGACCTCTACGTCGGCGGCGCGGAGCACGCCGTCCTCCACCTCCTCTATGCCCGCTTCTGGCACAAGGTGCTTTTCGACCTCGGACTCGTGCCGACGAGCGAGCCGTTCCACCGCCTCGTAAACCAGGGGATGATCCTCGGCATGGCGTTCAAGACGTCGCGTGGCGTGCTCATCCCGACGGACAGGGTCGTCTGGCGCGACGGCAAGCCGTACGGCGCGGAGGAGGGCGGAGAGGAGGAGCCCCTTGTGGAGTTTCCCGCAAAGATGTCCAAGTCTCTCAAGAACGTCGTCAATCCGGACGATGTCGTAAAAGACTACGGTGCCGATTCGCTCCGCCTCTACGAGATGTTCATGGGCCCGCTCCAGGCGGTGAAGCCCTGGTCCACGAAGGGTGTGGAGGGCGTGTTCCGGTTCCTCAAGCGGGCGAACCGTCTCGTCACGGAGACGCCGATCGCGGACCGCGCGATGACGAAGCCGGAGATGAAGTCGCTCAACGCGATGATCAGGAAGGTCGGGGACGACCTGGAGGCGCTTGCGTTCAACACCGCCATCTCCGCGATGATGGTGTTCATCAACGATGCCGAGGGGTTCGCCAGGGCCGGACAGGGGCTTCCGCGCGAATGCCTCGAGAAGTTCGTGCTTTGCCTCTCGCCGTTCGCCCCGCACCTTGGCGAGGAGCTGTGGTCTTTCCTCGGCCATGCCGATTCGCTCGCCTATGAGCCATGGCCGCGCTACGACGCCTCCGCGCTCGTCGAGAGCGAGGTCGAGGTCCCGGTGCAGGTCATGGGCAGGCTTCGCGGACGCATCATGGTGCCGGCCACGGCCACCGCCGAAGAGATGCGCACCCTCGCCGAGGCCGCGCCGGAAGTCGCGAAGTTCCTTGAGGGGAAGACAGTCGTCAAGGTGATAGCCGTACCCAAGCGCATGGTCAACTTCGTGGTGAAGTGACGTGAGCGATTTCGTACATCTTCACCTGCATACCACGTACTCGCTGCTGGATGGGCAGTGCCAGATCAGCCCGCTTGTGGAGAAGGCCCGCAAGTGGGGGATGCCGGCGCTCGCCGTCACGGATCACGGCAACCTGTTCGCGCTGAAGGCATTCTACGATGCCTGCCGGTCCACGAAGAAGAACTTCGAGGGTCTGCCCAGGATAAAGCCCATCCTCGGGTGCGAGGCGTACATGACCAACCGCAGCCACCTTGAGCGCGACAAGACGGAGACGAAGTTCCACCTCTGCCTCCACGCAATGAACCTCGTGGGCTACCACAACCTTGTGCGGCTCATATCGGAGGCCCACATCCATGGCATGTACTACAAGCCGCGCATAGACCACGCGCTGCTCGAGAAGTACCACGAGGGGCTCCACTGCTCGTCGGCCTGCATAGCCGGCGAGGTCGCCCGCGCGATCGTGGCCGGACGGATGGACGAGGCGGAGCGCGTGGTGCGGTGGTACAAGGACCTTTTCGGGGAGAACTTCTCGCTCGAGGTGATGGAGCACAGGTCGAAGATCCATCCGGAGATGAACGGGGCGCCCAATGGCGTGTGGCATCGCCAGAGGCTTGTCACGAAGGGCGTGATCGAGCTGGCGAAGAGGCTTGACGTGCGCGTGATAGCGACGAACGACGTGCACTTCCTCAACGCCGACGACAACGATTCGCACGATGTGCTGCTTGCGCTCTCCACCGGCAAGAAGATGAGCGATCCGCCGAGGATCGACGATGACGACGCCACGACGAAGAGGGGACGCCTCGTGTATACCGGCGAGGAATGGTTCAAGCCGCTGGAGGAGATGGCGAGGATATTCCCCGAGAACCCGGAGTTCATGCGCAATACGCTTGACGTCGCCGAGAGAATCGAGGAGTATGCGCTCGACTCCGACGCCATCATGCCGAAGTTCGACATACCGGCGTCGTTCGGGACGGAGGAGGATTTCCGCAGGAAATACGACGAGGATACGCTGAAGGGCATGTATCCCGAAGGGCGCGTCGAGAAGTTCGGGGGATACGACAAGGCCATCCGCATACAGTTCGAGGCCGAGTACCTTGCGGACATCGTATGGGCCGGAGCGAAGCGCAGATGGGGCGACCCGCTCCCCAAGGAGACCGAGGAGCGGGTGCAGTTCGAGCTTGATACGATCCGCACGATGGGATTTCCCGGGTACTTCCTCATCGTGCACGACTACATCGACGCCGCCCGGCGCATGGGCGTGTGGGTGGGCCCCGGACGCGGCTCCGCCGCCGGGGCGGCCGTCGCGTATGCGCTCGGCATAACGAACGTCGATCCGCTGAAGTTCGATCTGCTGTTCGAGCGGTTCCTGAACCCGGACCGCATATCGATGCCGGATATCGACGTCGATTTCGACGACTCCGGCCGCGGCAAGGTGCTGGAGTACGTGACGCAGAAGTACGGGCAGGATCATGTCGCGCACATTGTCACGTTCGGGCAGATGGCCCCCAAGAGCGCCATAAAGGATGTCGGGCGCGTGATGGAGTATCCCCTCGCGGATACGAACAGGCTCGCCGCGCTCGTCCCCGATACGCCGAAGATAACCTTCCGCAAGGCCCTCGGGAAGGACAAGAAGACCGGGCAGTGGAATTTCCCGGAGGGCGCGAACCTGCAGGCCGCTCTCGATGGCCAGCCGATAAAGGATGTCGTCGCGCCGGGATGCGAAGGCACGGTAAAGACGCTCATGGAGCGGGCCGTTCGCCTTGACGGGTGCATACGGCAGCCTGGCGTCCACGCCTGCGGCGTCATCATCTCGCGGGACCCGCTGATAGATACGCTCCCCGTGATGCCAACGGAGAACGAAAGCCTGCTCACCACGCAGTATGACGGCCACTACGTTGAGCCCGTTGGACTCCTCAAGATGGACTTCCTCGGCCTCAAGACGCTCACCGTGGAGAAGGAGTGCGTTGCGCTGATAAGGCAGTTCCATGGCATCGACATGGATACGGACAAGATCCCGGACGACGACAAGGCGACGTACGAGCTGTTTGGGCGGGGCGAGACCACGGGCCTGTTCCAGTTCGAATCCGAGGGCATGAAGAAGTGGCTCATCGCCCTGCAGCCTGAGCGTCTTACGGATCTTGTGGCGATGAACGCCCTGTACCGTCCGGGCCCGATGGACTACATCCCGACATTCGTGAACAGGAAGCAGGGGCGCGAGAAGATCACGTACGACCATCCCCTGATGGAGATGTACCTCAAGGATACGTACGGGGTCACGGTCTATCAGGAACAGGTGATGCTTCTGTCGCGGAGGCTCGCCGGATTCTCCCGCGGCGAATCCGACAAGCTCCGCAAGGCCATGGGCAAGAAGCTCATGGACATAATGAACGAGCTCAAGGCGAAGTTCATGAAGGGATGCCTTGAGAACAAGGACTTCCGCGTGGACAGGTGGAAGGACGAGAAGACCGCAAAGGAGCTTATCGAGAAGGTCTGGTCCGACTGGGAGAAGTTCGCGTCATACGCCTTCAACAAGTCGCACGCCGTGTGCTACGCATGGGTCGCATACCAGACCGGCTACCTCAAGGCGCACTACCCGGCCGAGTTCATGTGCGCCCAGA
>CAVFWS010000049.1:3684-13794 GCA_963626295.1 Clostridium sp. CAG:138 | reverse complement strand
CCACGGAGGCGGGCGAGTGGTTGGATCGCGTCAAGAACATCTCCTTCGCGAACATAACCGCTCGCGCCTACGCCATGCCGGAATTTGTCGGCTCGAAGGAACATCCGCTCGAAAATTTCTCGTTTACCGGCTGCCGGTTCATTCGCAGCGACGATCCGGATGTCCGTCCTCCTTGGGTCAAGGAGCAGGAACCACGTCTCCGCGACAAGGTGCCGAGCGTGGTGCGTCAGGGCTTTGGCTGGGGCGGCGTACCGCATGCGAACGGCGGCAACCCGTTCTTCAACTGCCGTAACTTTACTTTCACGGGCTGTTCGTTCGATGACCTGTAATGGCTCGGACGAAACCGCAACAGCAAGCAAAGGAGAGGGGAAATGAAGCGACTGTTGGTTGTCCTTGCACTGGTCATTACCGAGATGGCGACATTGGCGGCACGTGCGAAGTCGTATCCGCCGCAAGATCTGTCCCGCGTGAGGGAAATTGCCGCCCTGTTGCGCGATGAACCGGGATTTGCGGAGATGCGCATCACGAATCGGGATGCTTGGGAGAGGATCGCGAACGACAGGACGGCGGATTCCGTAATCCGTTCGGCAGAGTCCATTGTCGCCAAGCCGATGGAGCGGTTGGACGACTCCGTCTACACCAACCAGGACAAGGAGGTGTGGGGGCCTATCTCAGGCCGTAGGGGACGCAGCATCATGCCGCTCGCCCTTGCCGAATGCATGGAGAACCGGGGGCGCTTCCTCCCGAACCTCATCGAGCGGCTGGATGCGATTGCCGCCCAGACGACATGGATGAATCCGTATCATGACCGTCCGCACTTCGGCAACTTCTACGGAAAGTATTCCACGATCGACCTTAACGTCTCGGAGATTGCCCTTAATGTGGCCATCGTGCTTGATCTCCTTAAGGGGAGAATCCCCGAGACGACGGTCTCGAACATTGTGAAGAAGACGTGGGAGCAATGCTACCGTACATATCTCGTGTCGGCGGCGGATTACAATGCGCATCATCCGAAGAACGGGTGGTTCTTTGGCGACAGCAACTGGAACCCCGCATGCCACTACCAGTCCGTCGTATCTGCCCTGTTCATGATTCCGGACGCGGAAACGCGCGCAAGGTTCGTCGAGGCCGCTGAACGTGCCGTCCCGTACTATCTCGGCGGCTTCTCAAACGAAGGCTACTGCGAGGAGGGCGCGGCCTATTTCCACTATGGTTTTGGGCAGTACGCTCGGCTCGGTCTCTTTGTGCGCAAGGCAACCGCCGGGAGGGTGGACTTCTTTGCGGACGCAAAGGCAAAGCGCTGCTGTCTATGCGCCTATGAATTCCAGCTTGCCCTCGGGGCAGTGCCCATGTTTGGCGATGGACGGGTTTTCGGCCCGCCGGCATCCGTCATGTCCTTGTGCGAGCTGGTGTGGCCGGCGCTCGTCAGCTCGATGACATCATCCATCACCTTGACAAACACCGGGCTTGCTGATTGTCTGCTGAAGGCCTTTGCCGGCAGCGATTGCCAGGGTGTGCAGAATGTGCCGGAATACCGTTTGCCGATCAGGACCTTCCTTGAAGATGCCCAGATATACATAGGACGGCCGCTTTCTCCTGGCGCAAGTACGCTTTCGGCCTGCATCAAGGGCGGAAACAACGGCGTTCCGCACAACCACAATGACGCGGGGCAGTTTGTCCTTGCCCTTGGGCGGACGCAGATGGTGCAGGACACGGGCGGCAAGGAATACGACTTCGATACGTTCACGCCCAAGCGGTACAGCCATCCGATGCTCAATTCCTATGGACATGCGGTGCCGTACCCAGACGGCACGCTTCAGGCGGCGGGCAAGGAGTATCGGGCGAAGGTTTTGCGAAAGGAATTTCTCGATTCGCGCGATACGCTTGTCCTTGACCTCAAGCCGACTTACACGAACGACAACATCCATGTGCTTGAACGCACACTTGCGTATGATCGGGGAAAATCTTCCGCGACGATCTCGGACCGCGCCGTATTCTCGAAGCCGGGCGCATATGAATGCCCCATCATAACGTATGGAAAGGTGGAGAAACGAGGCGAAGATGCCTTCGTCATCATCCGCAGATCCGACCAAGGCGTGAAACGGCTTGACTTTACCGTTGACACGAATGGGGCGAAGTGGCACGTGAAGGAAGAGAGGCTTCCAAATCCCGGACGTGTCGAGCCGACACGTTGGGCTGTCGCCATTGATGAACCTTCTGCCGAACATGCGGTTGTTCTCACTTTCACGCCTGGAACGGAATCCGCCAGAGATTAACCGCCATGGAAATGCCGTCAACCCATAGCCAAACACGCACAAAGGAGATCAAGAAATGGAATCATCACTGAGAAGATCGGTCGTCATCGTCATGGCCGCCATCCTGTCCCATGCGTCCCTTGCAGCCTATGACGAGGAAGGGGGCTACGTGACTCTGGCCTTAAACGAATATAACTCGGCCTCAAATATCAAGAACTCCATGACCACCGCAGGGTCTTGGAGCGACGGGTTGCCTCCGCACGCCGGGACAAACTACTATGCGCAGGGCATCTGCTTCTATCCCTGCACGTTTCAGGGCGATTCCCTTACGGCAAGCCACTTGCGCCGCTGGGGGGCTGCTACGACATGGGCGAACATGGAAGAGCATCCCGTGGTCATCAATGACTTGCGGATGGTTGACAATGGGCGCATTGCGCAATTCGGGTCCAAGTATCCAATCGTGCTAAAGGGGAATCTGACCATTTTGGGATATGTGGAGATAGTTGGCGGACAGGCGGACTCCACAACCGGTCAGGCGGGCTGGATTGCGATTCGGATGAACGTTGTTGGCGAAGCGGACACGAAGATCGTATTCATGGCCGATGACGGCAGAAACGCCAATAAGGCGGGCCTTCCGCAGTATATGACGGGATCGATCGTCTACGGAAATACGGATCAGTTCTTTGGTTCTGTCGAGGTGTGGATGAACCAGACGTTAAATCTTGGCGACGGCGGTTTCAGGAACGCCAAGTCGGTTAAGCTTATGAGCGTCTATTCTCGCCTCGGTACGGCGGCATCGGCGAACGCGGTCGTTCCGGTCTCGAAGATCGAAACGGATGCCGCCGCAACGCTGGCGGTCCCCGTTTCAAACACATTGTCGGTCGCGAGCCTGCACCTCGCGGATGGCACGGTATTGGATTGCTCTGCGGCAGGCGATTCGTCGGCAAGATCGGATGGCGGCATTGTCGTCACGGAGGAGTTTGTCTTGGGCGGTAAGGTCAAGTTGTCCATGGGTAGTGTGCAAGTGATGCCGCAACGTGCCATCCGGATCATTTCCGTGCCGATGACGGCCGGTGGCCTCAGCGAAAGTGATTTCGACCTGTCGGATATCAATCTACGCCATGTCCGAGTTGAAATACGGACATCCGAAAATGTATGCGAAGTGTTCCTTGCGAACGAAGGGCCTTCCTTGCCCAGATTGCCCACGGCATTCGATGAAAGTGGTGGCTATGTGGTGCTGACGAACTCCGACAGCCTTACGGTCAACTCCTTTGAGCGAGCGGGCAATTGGAGCGATGGCTTGGCGCCACATAAGGGTACGAACTATTTCGTAAACGCCAAATGGCTGTATGCGTTCGGGACGTATCCGACATTTCGTGGAGATAGACTTGTCCTCAATGGGACAATCCGCTTTTCACCTGGAAGCAAGCCGCATTTCGGCGATTTGTGGGCTATTTCCAATGGCAAGGCCAAGAAGGAAGAATGTACGATGCTTACAACTACAGGGGGCATAAGCAATGCCGTGACCACATCGGCGGAATCGACATTCACTGTCTTTGCGGATGAGACAAGCCCGTTTGTGTTCTTGGGTGGACGCTACGGCCTTCCGTGGCGCATAAGGTCTAAACTGATAGGCGATACCGCTTCCTGCATTTATTTCGCGTGCCATCCGCAGTACGATCAGCGTGTTGGCGAAGATGAAGTCCAGTTCGGCGGCGAGCTGTTGGGCGATACAAGTGAATATTATGGCATGGTGAAGGTAGACTGGAATTGCCTATTCCGTTTGGGGGCAAACGGTCTGCCGCATGGCACTTTAAAGATCGTGAATCCCGATTCCTCAAAGGTGACGAGCGAGGCGGCGGCAGATGTCACTATCCATGTACAGGGACTCGTTGCGCATGAGGGGGCAAACCTTGAGCCGCTTGCTGGTAATGTATTCTCGTTTGACTATGTGACGGCGGCCAAGACGGTTGTCAAGAGTGGCGCGGGCGTGTTGTCGTTCGGAACGGTCGAGTCTGTGGCGGATGGCGCTGTGTTGAAGGTAAACGATGGCTGCATCTGGCCGCGTACGGAACGGTCGTTTGATGGCTTTGCAATGGATTTTGCGAACGATACCGGCTTTTGCGTCAGTATCGACGACGCTGATGCAGTCCTCAAGACAGACTGTGCAATTGTGGTTGCGGGCGACATACGCTGCACGATTCTTGGCTTGGCCGGAAGCGGACTCGTGTCTGGCGCTCGCAGTGTGGCGAAGCTCAAGGCGGATGAGGCCATGAAACTGTACAACGCGCTTCGCGTCTCTCGCGTCAAGGGGTATAAATTGGGCAAGACAATCTCGGAAACAGATGAGGATGGCTACCGTACGGTCTCGGTCAAGTTCGTTGAGAGTGGCTTTGTTTTCGTGGTCAGATGATCTTTGGCGGAATACGGACTGAAACGATTGCCTGTCTCTCTCACAGGCGTTGACCGAAAGGACGATCGCAAGTTCAAATCACGTTATCGCCGTCACGCTGTTGACGTGACGGCGATAACGTGATACACTACGCACATGAAATTGAGCAATCCATTTGTGATTTCCGGTTATAAGGGGCCGGAATATTTCTGCGACCGCGTGGCGGAGACGGAACGGCTCTGCACAATCGTGCGCAACGAGGGTCATGTGACGCTCTTGGCACCGCGCCGCTATGGAAAGACGGGGCTGATTCACAACGCCTTTGCGCGGCTGCGGCAAGAAGACGCCTACGAGACTTTTTACGTGGACGTGTTCGGCACACAGAATCTGGCGGAGTTCACGTCCGCCTTGGCGCATGCGGTCATCGGTCGACTGGATACGCCGCTTGAGAAGGTGACTGGCGCGGCAAAACGCCTTGTGCAGGGGCTGCGTCCAACGCTTTCGTATGACGAGACGAGCGGGAAGCCGACGCTCAGCTTCGAGATCAGCGCCGAGGCGGCGAACCAGACCCTTGAGAGGGTTTTCGCCTATTTGGCCGAGCATGACCGTCGCACGGTCATCGCGATCGACGAGTTTCAGCAGGTTGCGGACTATCCAGAGAAGGGCGTAGAGGCTCAACTGCGCAGCCTCGTCCAGTTCTCGCCGGCGCAGTTCGTATTCGCCGGGTCGAAGCAGCACCTGATGCGCGAGATGTTCACTTCGCCCAAGAAGCCGTTCTTCCAGTCCACGACGCTTCTGCCGCTTGATGTCATCGGCGAGGACGCCTATTACGATTTTGCCAATCGATTCTTTGCGGCGGCGGGACGTCGCCTGTCGCGTGCGGTCTTCGAGGCGATCTATCGCCGTTTTGACGGCATCACCTGGTATGTACAGGCCCTGCTGTGGGATTTCTACGCACGCGGCGGCGATGCCGTCGAAGCGTCGGAGGTCGACGAGATGGTCTGGGCACGTGTGCAGGACAACGAATACGACAGCCAGCGGCTGCTGACGCTGTTGCCGGATGGGGCTCGCCGTCTCCTGAAGGCGATTGCGTGCGAAGGCGTGGTGAAGGCGCCGCAGTCCGGCGCATTCATCGCCGCCTATGGTCTACGTGCCGCGAGCAGCGTCAAGGTCTCCCTTGAGATGCTGATTGACAAGGAACTGGTCTATCCTGGCAAGTCGGGCTATGTGGTCTACGACCGGCTGATGGCCGAGTATCTGCGCCGTGCGAGGGACTGATGGCGAGTTGGCCGCTGCCTTGCCGTGTGCGATGTTGACTGACGAGTCGTGGGCGGATTGTTCCATCAAATAGTGATCCCCGTGCGCATCCGTGCGTGGCCGCAATTTGTGGTATAATTCACGCCAAATACCGAAACGACAGGATTTTATTGTACATGAAACCTATTTTGCTTTTGGGTTCGGAGGCGTTCTCTCCGTTCCGTCTTGATGCGCTGAAGAAGGCCATGGGGAAACTGGCGCCCGGAATGGAGCGCGTGGGGCTGCGTGCGCGTTGGGTGTATGCGCTTGAGGCCGAAGGCGAAGGCGGAGTGCCGCCTGAGAGCCTTGAACGCGCAGGCGCCCTTCTGAATGTCGGTCCAGGCATCGGCAAATCCGGTTCGATAGACGCGGAATCCTGCTGCGAGACGAGTTTCTACGTGTCGCCTCGCAAGGGAACCATCTCTCCCTGGTCGACGAAGGCGACCGACATATTCAGGAACTGCGGCGTCAGGGGGGTGAAGCGCGTCGAGCGCGCCGTCCGGTTCTCTGTGGCCAGCTCCGGCGGATGCCCTGCGTTCCCGGCAGGCTTTGACGAGCTGAAGCCGGCGTTGCCGGCCCTGTTCGACAGGATGACGGAGGGCGTGTACCTTTCGCTCGATGACCTTTTCGACGAATTGCCGCCGCAGCCGGGCCGCACATTCGACGTGCTTGGGCGCGGCATCGACGCGATCCGCGAGGCGAACGTGGATCTCGGGCTCGCGATTTCGGAGCCGGAGATGCGGTACCTTGCGGACTCGTTCAAGGCGGCCGGGCGCAACCCCACCGACACGGAGCTCGTGATGTTCGGGCAGGTCAACTCCGAGCATTGCCGCCACAAGATATTCGGCGCGGAGTTCATCATTGACGGGAAGGCGCAGAGGGATTCGCTGTTCGGCATGATCAAGAACACCCACAAGAAGAACGGAAAGGGGACCCTTGTGGCGTACAGGGACAACTCATCCGTCGTGGAGGGATTCGAGACAGAGATGTTCCAGCCAGCGACGCCGGGGAAGTCGAGGAATCCCGGCGCGTACTCCTTCAAGAAGGTCCAGCTTGACCAGCTGATGAAGGTCGAGACGCACAACCATCCTACGGCGATCTCCCCATATCCCGGGGCGGCGACTGGCGTGGGCGGCGAAATACGCGACGAATCCGCCACCGGAACGGGGTCGCGCTCCACCGCCGGCATCTGCGGATTCATGGTTTCTGATCTCCGCATACCGGATGCGGTGCAGCCTTGGGAGAGGGATTACGGAGAACGTCCGTCGCGGCTGGCCACGCCTCTCCAGATAATGACGGAAGGCCCCATCGGCGGCGCCGCGTTCGGCAACGAGTTCGGGCGTCCGCAGCTGACGGGCTTCTTCCGCACATACGAGCATGAGGAAAACGGCCAGCACCGAGGCTACTTCAAGCCCATAATGCTCGCTGGCGGCCATGGCGTGATAATCCGCGACCAGGTAACGAAGAAGCCGGTGACGGAAGGGGCGTACATCGTCCAGATCGGCGGACCTGCGATGCGCATCGGGCTTGGCGGCGGCGCGGCATCCTCGATGATGACGGGGACCAACTCCGAGGCTCTCGACTTCAATTCCGTCCAGCGCGGCAACGCCGAGATGCAGCGTCGGTGCCAGGGCGTGATCAACGCCTGTGCCGCCATGGGCGGCAAGAACCCCGTGCTGTCGATACACGATATCGGCGCGGGTGGCCTCTCCAACGGATGCCCTGAGCTTGTGGAGGCGACGGGCGGCAAGTTCGAGCTCCGCGAGGTGCACAACGAAGAGCCGTCGATGAGCCCGATGGAGATCTGGTGCTGCGAGGCGCAGGAGCGCTACGTCCTCGCCCTGCGCCGCGAGGCCCGAGGGTTCTTCGAGGACCTGTGCCGCCGCGAGCGGTGCCCGGTGGCGTTCATCGGCGAGGCGACGGGAGACGGCAGGCTCGTGCTCACGGACCGCCAGTTCGGGGACCGTCCGATAGACATGGACGTCAAGGTGCTTCTCGGCAAGCCCCCGCGCATGGTCCGCAAGGTCAGGCACGTGAAGGCTTCGCACAGGCCGCTCGCGCTTGTTGGCGTAAAGACGTCCGATGCGTTCTCGAGGCTGCTCACCCTGCCGACGATAGCGGACAAGACGTTTCTCGTGACTATTGCCGACAGGTCTGTGACGGGTCTCGTCGCCCGCGACCAGATGGTTGGGCCGTTCCAGCTCCCGGCTGCGGACTGCGCCGTGACGATGATGGGGTACAAGACGCTGAACGGGCAGGCGATGTCCACAGGCGAACGCACGCCGGTCGCCCTGCTCGACGCTCCGGCTTCGGGGCGGATGGCTGTCGCGGAGGCTCTTACCAACCTTGCGGCGGCCGATTGCGGCGACATCAGGAACGTTCGGCTTTCCGCGAACTGGATGGCGCCGTGCGGCGAGCCGGGAGAGGACGCGAACCTCTACGATACGGTGAAGGAGGTCGGCATCAGTTTCTGCCCCGCGCTCGGCATTTCGATCCCGGTCGGCAAGGATTCCTGCTCCATGCACACCACATGGAAGGATTCAAAAGGGGTCGATCACCGGCAAGTCGCCCCGCTGTCGCTCGTCGTATCGGCATTTGCGCCGGTAGGGGACGTGACGCTGACGCTCACCCCGGACCTAAAGAAAGGCGCGTCAAGCCTCGTGTACGTGGATCTCGGACACGGCAGAAACCGCCTTGGAGGCAGCTGTCTCGCGCAGGTGTACAACCAGCTCGGATGCGAGAATGCGGATGCCGATGCCGCGAGCGTGAAGGGGTTCTTCAACGCCATGCAGAGGATCGTGAAGGGAGGGCTTGCGCTTGCGTACCATGACCGGAGCGACGGTGGCGTGGCGGTCACTCTTGCCGAGATGGCGATAGCGGGTGGGCGCGGCGTGAGCGCAAGGCTTCCGGACGGCGATCCGCTCGCGGCGCTGTTCTCCGAGGAGCCGGGGGCCGTGCTTCAGGTTGCGGACGGGAACCTTAAGGAGGTGCTGTCGATCTTCTCCCGTGCCGGGCTTGCGGACGATGTGCACGTGATAGGCGCGCCGACGGACGACCGCAGCTTCGACGTGTACGTGGGCATGCGCCACGCCCTTTCGACCGATCTCACGCGGATCAGGCGCGAATGGTCGTCCACCACCTACAGGATGCAGGCGCTTCGCGACAACCCGGTGACGGCCCGCGAGGAGTACGACAACGGGCTTGACGAGCACGATCCCGGACTGACGTACCGCCTGACGTTCAACCCTGACGGCAAGGTCGCGCCGGCGAAGGGGCGCACAGGCGGCAAGCCGCGTGTCGCGTGCCTGCGCGAACAGGGCGTGAACGGCCACATCGAGATGGCCGCCGCGTTTGCGCTCGCCGGCTTCGAGAGCGTGGACGTGCACATGACGGACGTCATGTCCGGGCGCGTCGACCTCAAGGACTTCAATGGCCTTGTGGCGTGCGGCGGATTCTCCTACGGCGACGTGCTTGGCGCCGGGTCGGGATGGGCGAGGTCGATCCTCTACAATGACCGCCTCAAGGAGATGTTCGCGAGATTCTTTGCGCGTCCCGACACGTTCGCGCTTGGAGTGTGCAACGGCTGCCAGATGCTTTCGCAGCTGAAGGGCATCATCCCCGGCGCCGAGGCGTGGCCTCGCTTCGTGAGGAACGTCTCGGAGCAGTTCGAGGCCCGCGTCTGCACGCTTGAGGTGATGGAGTCCCCATCGATCTTCTTCAAGGGCATGGAGGGCTCCATCCTTCCCGTCGCGGTGGCGCATGGCGAGGGCCGTGCGGTATGGGATCAGCCACGGGATCAGGCGGATGTGCGCAAGTCGCTGCGCTTCGTGGATGGGCGCGGGAGCGCCACGGAGCGCTATCCGTTCAACCCGAACGGCACGAAGGGCGGCCTCACCGGCTTCACGACCGCCGACGGGCGCGTGACGATAATGATGCCCCATCCGGAGCGTGGGTTCAGGGCCGCACAGCTCTCATACAACCCGGGCGTGTTCAGGAAGGATGGCCCGTGGATGCGCATGTTCCGCAATGCCCATGCGTTCGCGACGGGAAGGTAACGGAGAGGTCGGATCATGGCGGAAGACGATGGAGAGAAGTTCGAGGAGAAGCTTGGGCGCCTCGAGAAGATTGTCGCGGCAATGGAGGGCGGCGACCTGTCCCTTGACGAAA
>CAVFWS010000049.1:0-3674 GCA_963626295.1 Clostridium sp. CAG:138 | reverse complement strand
CTGAAGAGCTGGAGGCGATCCGCCAGAGGATCGAGAAGGTCGTATCGGCTTCGTCCGAGCCGCCCCAGGTCGAGCCGATGGACATAGTGTAACCGTAGCGGAAGGTCATATGGCAAAGGACATCAGGGTTCTCGCAAAGGCCGATTACATCGCATCGCTGTCGCACGCGTCGCCGCTTGCGGCGATAGAGGAGCTTGTATGGAACGCTCTTGACGCCGATGCCCGCGAGGTCAGGATAGACATAATCCAGAACGCCCTCGGCGCGGTGGACGCCATCCGCATATCCGACGACGGGGTGGGCATCGACGTGGATAGGATCGAGTCTACGTTCGGCGGCCTTGGCGGGAGCTGGAAGAGGGAACGCTCCGCCACGACAGGCCTGCACCGCCGTCTGCACGGGCGGCATGGGCGCGGGCGCTTCAAGGCGTTCGCGCTCGGTACGCATGTCGAGTGGCGCACCACGAGGGCGGTGGTGTCGGGCGGGACGGGAATGGCGCCGCCGGTCAAGTCCCATGTGATCTCCGGGGATCTCCAGCGGCCGGGAATCTTCCGCCTTGAAGAGACGACGCCGGGCTTCGCCACGGGCACGGAGGTGTACGTGACCAACGTGCGTCCGACAGCCGATTCGCTGACAGACGCGGGGTCGGCGGTGTCGTCGCTGGCGGCGAAGTTCGCCCTTTACCTCAAGGCGTACCCGAACGTGCACGTATACTTTTCGGGGATTCCCGTGACTCCCGTGATAGTCCGCAAGGCCGTGACCGACTATCGCCTCACGCTTCCATCCGGCGCGGAGGCGCGCATGGAGGTCATCGAGTGGCGTCGCAGGTTCGTTGGCTCCGGCAAGCTGGTGCTCTGCGGCAAGGACGGGTTTGCCCTGCACGAACAGCCCGCCGGGGTGCGTCCCGGCGCGGCGTTCAGCTTCACCGCGTACGTGGTGTCGCCCCGGTTCGCCGAACTGAACGCGGAGAACATGCTCGTGATGGACGAGCTGAACGTTGAGACGAGGGCATACCTTGACGCCGCGAGGAAGACGCTCCGGGACCATTTTCGGGTTAGGGCTGCAGAAGCTGATTCCTCTCGCGTTGACGAGTGGATACGCGAGGGCAGCTACCCGTTCGCGAAGGATGACGAGAGCGACGAGCGCAAGCGATTCGACTCGGCGGTCGAGGACATGCGCGCGCATCTCGACGGGTTCGATGCGTATCCGGCGCGCGAGAGAAGGTATCTCTTCGGGCTCCTCAGGTCGGTGAAGTGAATGTCTGCAATGATTACCTGCGCCACAATGATGTTCTTTCCGCGAATGTTTGCCCTGTCGAGCAACATATGGGAGGAGCTTTCCGATGCGGCCGGCCTCATAATCGCGTCGCTCTTCATAGTCGCCGGGGCTCTCGTAGGCTATGTCCTCCGCTGGCTGGTGGGCAGGTGGCATGCCGATTCGATGGAGAAGTCCGCGAGGCTGAATGCCGAGGCAATGAGGGCGGAGGCCGAGTCGATGCGCAAGGAGGCCGAAGTGTCGGCCCGCGCAGAGGTGGTCCGCGCCCGCGAGGAATTCGAGGCGTCGATCGCGTCGAGGCGTGCCGACCAGGAGCAGGCGGAGGCGAGGCTGGCGGCTCGCGAGGAGGCCTTGGACGGCAAGTCGCTCAGGCTTGATGCGCGTGAAGCCGTCCTCAAGGCGAAGGCGGAAGAGGCCGAGAAGGCCTCCATCGAGGCCGCGCAGAAGATGGCCAACGCCGAAGAGCGTCTGCAGCGGATCTCCAAGATGACGTACGCCGAGGCTCGCCGCGAGGTGCTGAGGGCCACGCATGCGGCGCTGAGGGATGACGCGGAATCCATGAGCAGACGCATCCAGGAGGCGGCAAGGGAGCAGGGCGAGGACATCGCGCGGAGCATTGTCGCCGATGCGATAGGGAGGTGCGCGGTGTCGCACGTTGGCGTGGCCACGGTATCGACGGTGGCCATACCGAACGCCGAGATGAAGGGACGCATCATCGGCCGCGAGGGCCGGAACGTCCGCGCCTTCGAGGCGGCCACCGGGGTCACGCTGCTGCTTGACGACTCCCCGGATTCCGTCGTGCTATCCTCGTTCGACCCGGTGCGCCGGGAAGTCGCGAGGCTGGCCCTGGAGTCGCTTGTCGAGGATGGCCGCATACATCCGTCGTCGATAGAGGCGGCGGTGGAGGCTGCCAGGGAACTGGTGCGCACCTCGAACGTCAAGGCGGCGGAGTCCGCCGCCGCAGAGGCCGGCGTCGCAGGACTCCCCGTAGAGGAACTCGAGCTCATGGGTGCGCTCAAGTACCGCACGTCGTTCTCCCAGAATGTGCTGCGCCATTCGGTGGAGGTTGCGCTTCTCGAGGGGACTATGGCCTCCGAACTTGGCCTCGATGCCGCCAAGGCCCGAAGGGTCGGATTCCTCCACGACATAGGCAAGGCGATCACGAGCGAACGGAAAGGCTCCCATGCAGCACTTGGGGCGGAGTTCCTGCGTTTGCGCGGGGAGGATGCGGACGTCTGCGCGGCCGTGGCCGCGCACCATGGCGAATCGGATGCGCCTGGCGGGATATACGGCACCCTCTGCTCCGCTGCGGACGCGATATCCGCCGCCCGGCCGGGGGCGCGACAGGAATCGGCGGCCGACTATGTGCAGCGCCTTGAGAATGTCGAGCAGATCGCGAGACGCCACGATGGCGTGGTGAGCGCGATGGCGGTGCAGGCGGGGCGGGATCTTCGCGTGATGGTCGATCCCGAGAAGATGCAGGATGACGAGGCCTCCGCCCTTGCCCGCGACATATGCAGGGAGATATCGTCCGCAATGAGGTTCCCCGGACAGATCAGGGTCACGGTGATCAGGGAGAAGCGCTGTGTCGAGTATGCGAGATAGGCTGCGCATGCTCGTGGCTTTCGCATGCGTCGCCATGGCCGTGATGCCGGCCCTGTCCGCGACGAGCCCGTGGGTGGTCGAGCTTCGCTCGTTCGATGCGTTCCAGTCGCGCCAGCAGTTCATCGGCAATGCGGTGGGCAACGCGATGCTTCCCATGATGATAGTGTCGTTCGCGCAGAACCGCATCGCGAAGATGTACGGCAGGATGCGCGTGGCGGATTCCGTTCGCTGGGTTGGGTACCCGGATGGCAAGGGAGGCGTAGACGTGGCGATGGTGTATCCCACTGTGGACAAGGTCGCCAAGATGACGCTCAACCATCCGGGCGCGGAGAAGGTGTCCGCCGATACGGTCCTGCTTCCGGCGGACGAGGGCCGGAAGATGCCCACATACGCCGTATTCTCGAAGGATTTCTCCTGGTGTGCGTTTGCCGCCACCGAGGCGCTTGCCCGAAAGGCGCTCGTCGAGAAGAGCCCGGACGCCGGAGACGACCTGATCGCCATATCCTCCGGCGGGGCAGTCGGGGCGTTCGACTTCGACGAGAAGGGCTTCAGGTTCACGGCACGCTCCCTGACCCCGGAAACCGCAAGGAGACTGAAGGGCGTTCCCTTCCTCGGAGAGCTTGCGCAGGGCGGCGTGACGCGCTACATCACATTCGAGGACATCAGGCGCCTCGTCGCTTCGCTGATGAAGGAAATGATGGCGGCGAATGGCGGGAATTGAGTTTCCCAAAAGGCAACACTTTTGGGTTGAAAAAAAAAACACTTTTGGTATCATCTCGGCCGTGTACACAATAGG
>CAVFWS010000048.1:0-13957 GCA_963626295.1 Clostridium sp. CAG:138 | reverse complement strand
ATAAGTGTTTATAAAAGGCTCTTGCTTTGATGAGGCAAAACATGGATAATATGCGGCCTAAGGGATTATCAGGTGAATAGCATATCAAGCGAGATCTGCATCAGGTTTAAGGACGCACGTCGCGCCCTTGGGCTTACGCAGACTGCCTTGGCGCAGGAGATAGGTTGCCATCAGGCGGCCCTGTCGATGTTTGAGAAGGGTAATCCCACCAAACTGTCCGAAGAGTATGTCAACAGGCTATCGGCACGCCTGGGCTTGGACATAAAGGCTCTCAGCGAAGAGCTGGCGGCAGAGGAAAGGGAAGCGGTTTCGAGGCTTGCCAGCGTGGCTGTGGGGTTCTGTCCTGAGCCGGAGTGTCCATCAAACTCTCCGTATTCTGTTGCCGGGCGTACCCTCTACAGGGTTACGTTGCAGAAGGGCAGATACTGTGCCCATTGCGGTGAAGTGCTTGAGACCAGATGCCCGCATTGCGGAGCCGCCATCAATGAAGGAGCGTGTTGCTCGTCTTGCGGCAACCCGTATGTAAGCCTATAAAAATCGTGATTAAAGGGCGAGTTCTTTCCTGATGGAATCGACGAGCGTGGCGTATTCGCCGTCGGAAAGCGTGGTGCGCTTGGGATTCATCTCGAACGTGCCGCCCCACTCGAATTCGCCGGCATATTTCGGCACCAGGTGGAAGTGGAGATGATGGCCGGTGTCGCCGTAAGCTCCGTAGTTGACCTTTGACGGCTTGAAGAGCTTGTGGATGGCCGTCGCGACCCTGCACACGTCATCCATAAAGGCATGCCGCTCATCGGGTGAGAGCTCCACTATTTCGCTGACGTGGAATTTGCTGGCCACGATGCAGCGTCCCCTATGGCTCTGCTCCCTGAACAGGTACACCTTGCTTGCGGGCAGTTCACATATCTTCATTCCAAAGGCATCCAGAAGTTCGCCTTCATCACAGTAAGCGCAATTCATCGACATAATACATCCTTTCGTTTCCCATGATTATACCATTTTGCTGATCGCTGACGAAATCGCATCGCCCATCGCAACTGTTCCAACGGGATCTATCCCTGCGGTGGAAATGTCTGAGGTTCTGACGCCGCCCGAAAGTACTGCCGAAACTGCATCCTCGATTGCCTTGGCCTCATCCTGCAAGTTGAACGAGTAGCGAAGCATCATGGCGACGGACAGTATTGTCGCTATCGGGTTCGCGATGTCCTTGCCGGCGATGTCGGGAGCGGATCCGTGGATCGGCTCGTACATGCCGAAGCCATCCTCGCGAAGCGAAGCCGAAGGCAGCATGCCGATTGATCCGGTGATTTGCGAAGCCTCGTCGGAAAGGATGTCGCCGAACATGTTTTCGGTGAGTATCACGTCGAACTGCCTTGGGTTGCGCACAATCTGCATTGCGGCATTGTCGACATACATGTGGGACAGCGAAACATCTTGGAATTCGCTCTCATGCAGACGGGTTACGGTCTCCCTCCACAGCCGTGACGTTTCAAGGACGTTTGCCTTGTCGACGCTCACGACGTTTTTCCTGCGCTTCCTGGCGGCAATGAAGGACATTCTAGCTATGCGTTCGATCTCTGGAACAGAATAGAGCATCACGTCGTGCGCGGAAAGTCCGTCATCGCTTCTCTGGTGCTCACCGAAGTATATGCCGCCAGTGAGCTCGCGCACGACAAGCAAGTCTATGCCGCCGTCGCCATCATTGCCGCACACGATCTCCGGGCGAAGGGGGCTTGCTCCCTTCAAGGGTTCCCACACCTTTGCCGGGCGCAGATTGCAGAAAAGGCCAAGTCCTGAACGTATGCCGAGCAATGCCCTCTCCGGACGGTCTTTCCCCGGCAGGGAATCCCACTTTGGTCCTCCGACCGCGCCGAGCAATACCGCATCGGACGATTTGCACGCGGCAAGCGTCTCTGCGGGCAGGCACTGTCCGGTAGCGTCATAGGCACATCCGCCTATGAGCCTCCGGTCGATCTCGAATTCATGGCCAAACCCGTCCCCGACCGCGCGCAGGACCTTGATTGCCTCGCCTACGATTTCGGGTCCAACGCCGTCACCGGCGACAACTGCAATGCGCCTTTTCACTTCTGCACCGCCTTTCTCATGTAGGCCGCGAGTCCACCCGCGGCGATCAGGTCCTGCATAAACGGAGGAAACGGTTCGGCCCTGAACGTCTTGCCGGACGTCACATCCGTTATCGTTCCGGCCGAAAGGTCAACGGAAAGCCGATCGCCTGCGGCGATGGAATCCACTGCCTCCGGGCATTCCATGATCGGAAGGCCAATGTTGATCGCATTCCTGTAGAAGATGCGGGCGAACGTCGAGGCGATCACGCATGAGATTCCGCTCGCCTTGATTGCCAGCGGCGCGTGTTCACGCGAGCTTCCGCATCCGAAGTTGCGTCCGGCGACCATTATGTCGCCAGGGGCAACCTTTGAGACGAATGTGGAGTCGATATCCTCCATGCAGTGCCTTGCGAGCTCATTCGCGTCTGCCGTATTGAGATAGCGCGCGGGGATGATGACGTCCGTATCGACGTTGTCCCCGTACTTGAATACCTTCCCGGAAATTTCCATTACGATTCCTCCATGTTTTCAGGTGAGACGATTTTTCCTGCGACGGCGCTTGCCGCCGCCACGGCGGGAGACGCCAGGTAGATTTCGCTTTCTACATGGCCCATGCGTCCGACGAAGTTCCTGTTTGTCGTTGCGACGGCGCGTTCCCCCTTTGCGAGAATGCCCATGTGCCCGCCGAGGCAAGGGCCGCATGTGGGGGTGGACACGACGCAGCCGGCTTCGGCGAACGTCTTGAGGTAGCCGAGTTCAAGGGCCTCTATCCAAATGCGCTGGGTCGCGGGGATGACTATGCAGCGGACGCGCGGATTGACCTTGCGCCCCTTGAGGATTTCGGCCGCAACGCGCAGGTCGGAAAGCCGTCCGTTGGTGCAGCTCCCGATCACGACCTGGTCGATCGGGATGTCCTCGATCTCGTCTATGGTGCGGGTGTTCTCGGGAAGGTGCGGGAACGCGACGGTTGGACGGAGGGTCGAGAGGTCAATCTCGATTGTCCGCGCATAGGTCGCGTCGGCATCCGCCTCCATTACGACGGGCGGCTTTGCCCCGTGCGCCTTGAGGTATTCGAGGCAGATGCCGTCAACGGGGAATATGCCGTTCTTCGCGCCGGCCTCGATGGCCATGTTGGCGATAGTGAAACGGTCGTCCATCGAGAGGGCGGCGATGCCTGGACCGGAGAATTCGAGCGACTGGTATCGCGCCCCGTCAACGCCGATCGTTCCGATGAGGTGCAGGATCAGGTCCTTGCCGCCCACATGGCGCCGGAACGATCCGCGCAGCGCAACCTTGATGGCCTCGGGGACGCGGAACCAAGTCATTCCGGTGGCCATGCCGCACGCCATGTCGGTTGACCCTATGCCGGTGGAGAATGCGCCGAGCGCACCGTATGTGCAGGTGTGGCTATCGGCTCCGATGACAAGGTCGCCTGCGGTGACGAGGCCTTTCTCCGGCAGCAGTGCGTGCTCCACTCCGCAGTCGTGGCCGACCTCGAAGTAGTTCTTCACTTTCTGGCTGTACGCGAACTGTCGCATGCAGGCGCATTGGGACGCGGCCTTTATGTCCTTGTTTGGGGTGAAGTGGTCGGGGACGAGCGCTATCCTGTCGCGGTCGAATACGCTTTCCCTGCCGAATTTCGGGAACTCCCCTATCGCAACGGGAGCCGTTATGTCGTTGCCAAGCACAAGGTCGAGCTTCGCCATCACGAGCTCTCCCGCGCGGACCGCTTCCCTGTTTGCGTGTGCGGCCAGGATCTTCTGGCTCATGGTCATCCCTGCCATCTCAGTTTCCCTCCTCGATTTTCTGTTTGTCCGTATGGCCCCCTCCGAGCATGTCGTGGTCGAAGGAATGCTGTGCGATTGATGCCGCTCCGGTTCCGATGCCGCCCTGGCTTTCGTCGAGCATCCTGTTCACCGCGGCGAGGCACGCGAGTATCGATCCCTCGATGATGTCCGTCGATACGCCGCGTCCACGGTATGTGCCCGTTGCGTCGGAGATTTTCACCGAGACTTCGCCGAGAGCATCGCGGTGTTCGGTGACGGCCTGTATCGTGTAGTCGTCCAGGCTGAACGGGTGGCGGATTATCTTCTCCACGGCCCTTATGGATGCGTATACGGGTCCGGTGCCGAGCGCGACTTCCTGGTATGTCTTCCCTCCGCGCTGGAGCGTGACGTCGGCCGTGGAGCTCATGCGGTTGCCGCTGTTCACGACGAAGGATACGAGGGTATACTGCTTTGCCGGGTCGGAAGCCGTTGGCGCGGCCGCCTCCGCCAGGGCGGCAATGTCGCGATCCGATATCTTCTTCTTTATGTCCGCCAGACGCTTGAACTGCGCAAAGAGTCCGTCAATGCGCTCCTCGGGCAGCGCATAGCCGAGGGTCTTCAGCCGCTCGCTGAATGCGTGGCGCCCCGAATGCTTGCCGAGGACAAGCTCCGTCTTCTTTACCCCAACCGACTCGGGGGTCATGATCTCGTATGTCTTCGCGTTGGTCAGCACCCCATGCTGGTGTATGCCGGATTCGTGCGCGAACGCATTGGCGCCGACGATCGACTTCGAGGGGAATATCTTCACGCCGGTTATCGAGGAGAGCAGCTTGGCGGTTCGCCCTATCTCCTCGGTATGGATGCCGTGCGAGAGCCCGTAGTAGTCGCTCCGCGTGCGCAATCCCATGACGATCTCCTCAAGCGCGGCATTCCCGGCGCGTTCGCCGATGCCGCAGACGGTGCATTCCACCTGCCTGGCGCCGGCCTGTACGCCGGCGAGGGAGTTGGCGACGGCAAGTCCGAGATCGTCGTGCACATGCATCGAGATGATCGCGCGGTCGATGTTCGGTACGCGGCTGCGCACGTTCATCACCATGTCCGTTATCTCCTTCGGGGTGGCGTACCCGACGGTATCCGGCAGGTTCACTATGGTCGCGCCGTTTGCGATCGCCGCCTCGATCACGGTGCAGAGGTAGTCTGGGTCCGTGCGGGTCGCGTCTTCGGCCGAGAACTCGACCTCGGCGCATTTGCTCCGCGCATACGCGACCATCTTGCGGACCTGCTCGAGCGCCCGTTCGCGCGACATCCTGAGCTTGTACTGCAGATGGAGGTCGCTTGTGGCGAGGAAGGTGTGTATCCGCGGGTTCGCCGCCCCCGCAAGCGCGGACGCGGAGGCGTCAATGTCGTTTGGCAGGGCCCGAGAAAGCGAACACACCGTGCATCCGCGCACTGCATCCGCTATCTGCCTCACGCTGTCGAAGTCGCCAGGCGATGCGGCGGCGAATCCCGCCTCAATGACATCCACCCCCAGCCGCTCAAGCTGCCTTGCCATGCGCAGCTTCTCTTCGAGTGTCATCGAGTAGCCTGGCGCCTGCTCGCCATCCCGGAGGGTGGTGTCGAAGAACCTCACCTTGTTGTCATTCATCTGCTATCCTTTCCTGAAACGAAAAACGGCCCCACTCGTCTGAGCGGGACCGCCATTTCCTGAACCTACCTTGCTTTGCCGTTCAAGTACACGCGAAACCGCCCCGTGGCGTAAGGCCAAGGGCATAAAGTCGCGCAAACATAAACGAGCATACAATCATGATCCACCAATTCCAAAAAACGGCGCGTATTCTACCACAACGCCAACTTGCAATGCAACAGCAAAGTTTCGCAAACGATTGGGTGTCAGAAAATGGCAGGCATGGTCAAGATATGATATGATATCCGCCAAAGGATTATGGAAGAATGCTTATGGTGAAGACGCTGATTCTGACTGGCTGGGGGTGGAAGCAATACCCTGTTGCCGCTGCCGTTGCCGTCAAGGCGACGGCAGGCGATGCCGATGTCATCGGCATGAGCCGCCGCAGGCTCCCGGAATACCTGGAAGGCTACGATGGCGCACACGGGAGGATTGTCCTGATCGGCATCGGACTGGATGGCGACGAATCGCGATTGGCGAAGGCGCTTTCGTCCCTGAAGGGCCGGGGCGTCGAAGTCGTGTGGATCAGCGCAATCGACTTTACGCCTGCGCAGAAAGACTCCATTGCGCCGCTCCTGTCGGCCAGGCTGCGGCTTGACGGGACTCTCCTTGAGGCCGTAGGCTCGGCGTATGGGGTTGACGCAAGGGACTACGCCCCGTATGCCGTAGAGGGCAAGAAGGCCGCGGCTCCGGTCCGGGCGTGGCAGGAATTGGTGGACGCGGCGATGTATGCCCATCGCAACTATCAGGACGAGAAATCCTACGCCAAGGCCATCATGTACCTTGCGCGGGGCGTCCAAGAGGAGGCGTGGGATGCGGAAGCGCATCGGGTAGTGGCGCACTATAGGCGCTATGGCGGACGCGAGCTCGTCGGGAAGAGCGCAAAGATGCGCACCCTTCAGGAGCGCATCGATCGCATAGCGTCATTCCCCGATGCCCGTGTGCTGATACTTGGGGAGTCCGGAACAGGCAAGGAAACCGTGGCCCTTCAGATCCACAGCAGGTCGGATCGGCGGAACGAGGCGTTCCATGCGTTCAATTGCGCCAGCGTGAACCCCGAATTGCTGGAGAGCCGGTTTTTCGGACATGAGAAAGGGGCCTTCACCGGGGCGGATCGGCAGGGGATTGGACTGTTTGAGCTGGCGAACGGCGGCACCCTGTTCCTCGACGAGATCGGCGAACTGCCGCTGGAGGCGCAGGGCATTCTCCTGCGCGTTCTCGAAGGCGGACGGTTCATGCGCATGGGCGGACGCGATGAGATCGAGGTTGACGTGCGGCTCATCACCGCGACCAACCGCAACCTTCCGATGCGTGTGCGCGACGGCAGGTTCCGCGAAGACCTCTACCAGCGGCTGAACGTCGTCCAGCTCCGAATCCCATCGCTGCGCGAACACAAGGAAGACATCCGCGACATTGCCGACGGATGGTGGCTCCAGCATCACCGGGCGCACCTTGCGGAAGGGCAGATCGCCGCGCTCATGGAGTACGACTATCCGGGCAACGTCCGCGAACTGCTGAATCTCATGGAAAGGGCGACTGTTCTTGGAGAGATGGACTTCACCGCCCTGATGAACGAACACAAGGAGATGAATGCCGGCCTCACGGACAATGCAGCAAGCGAGTTGGCGGCCTCGCCAGACGAACTGGAGGCGGCGATGCGCATTCACGTACGGCACGTCTTCGACAAGTACGGGCAGAACCTCTCGAAGACCGCCGCAGCGCTCAAGGTCGCGAGAAACACCGTGAAGAAATACCTATAGCCCTTGCCACGCGGATGGGTATTGGTGATGGTTGACGAGCCAACTACCCGAACGAAATTGAGCCAACTACCCGAACGAAAAAGGGCCAACTACCCGAATGAATAATCAGATGCGCTTAATTAGGCATATGCAACTCACTCTCGCCGGCGTCCTTCGCTGGCCCTCATGTGTGGTATAATTCACGGAAATTGACTGAGCAAGCAGGGAGATTTCTGTAAACCATGTTGCGTATCGTAGATTGGTCCGAAGGCAAACGGCAAAGCAAGGTAGTCACGGCGTTCCTGGAGCGCAGTGCGTTCCCGGAGGAGGCGGAAAAGGCCGCCGCCGCAGTGCTGGCGGATGTGCGTGTGCGTGGAGACGCCGCCGTCGCCGACTGTGTCTCCAGGTTCGAGGGTGCGAAGCTCAAGCCCGAGCAGTTCAGGATACCGCAGTCGGAGCTGAAGCTGGCGGATGCGTCCGTCCCGGCGCATCTCAAGCGGGCGGTCAAGGATGCGTACTCCCGCGTGATGCGCTTCTCGAAAGCCTCCCTCCGTTCCGCCTGGACAATGAAGACGCCTCGCGGCGGAAGCACGGGCGAGTTCTTCTCCCCGATGGATCGCGTCGGCGTGTACGTGCCCGGCGGCACCGCTCCGCTCGCATCCACCTCCATCATGACGGTCACGCTTGCCCGCGCCGCCGGAGTGAGGGAGATCGTCGCGTGCACCCCTGCCGGAAAGACAGGCGTGGTCAACCCCACGCTTCTCTATGCGCTAAAGCTTGCGGGGGCCACCGAGATATATCGCGTTGGGGGCATTCAGGCGATAGGGATGATGGCATTCGGCACGAAGTCCTGCCGCAAGGTGCAGAAGATCGTCGGACCCGGCAACGCATATGTCACGGCGGCAAAGCGTCAGGTGTACGGGTATGTCGGCATTGACCAGGTCGCGGGGCCGAGCGAGATAGCCGTCCTTGCCGATGGGACGGTGAGCGCAAAGTGGGTCGCGGCGGACCTCCTTTCCCAGGCCGAACACGGCAGCGGATGGGAGAAGTCCCTGCTTGTCACGCAGTCCAGGGATTTCGCCGAGGAGGTCAAGAGGGAACTCTTCTCGCAGATGGATACGCTGTCGCGCAAGGCGATAATCCAAAGGGTCGTTGACAGGGACGGGATACTGTTCGTCGTGACGCCCAGCCTTTCCGAGGGGCTTGAGCTTGTGAACCGCTTCGCTCCGGAGCATTTCGAGATCATGTGCAGGGAGGCATCAAGGCTGATGAGGGGCGTAAGGGCCGCCGGCGCGGTGTTTGCCGGCGCATGGACCCCCGAGTCGGCCGGTGACTTCGTGGCGGGCCCTTCCCACGTGCTCCCCACCGGCGGGGCCGCGAACATGTTCAATGGGCTTACGCCGGACGACTTCCGCCGCCGCCACAGCTTCGTGGCGTTCACCAGGGCCGACCTCAAGGAGACGGAGCCGACCATAGCGGCGTTCGCCGCCGTTGAGGGACTTGATGCGCATGGCCGTGCCGCAAGCATCCGCTTCGGCGCGTGAACGGGAACATCCGCCTTTTGGGGAACGTCCTCACTGTGATATAATCCGTTGCGATGTTGCTTTTTCACTGGCATAGATCCTGTTCCGCATGGCGGCGCCCGTTGCCGTTTGCCGTGGCGGCGCTCATTGCCGTCACGGGCGCGTTTGCCGCCACAAGCACGGATCTCTCCAAGTGCGGCATATCGCTGACCGTGGAGACGTCCGCCGACCGCGTGGACGTGGCCCGCGACTTCGAGGTGACGGTCACGGCTGTCGCCCCGGCGGGGACGTCGGTTGCGCTGCCCGATTTGCGCGACCGGTTCCGCGGGTTCTCCATCGCCGAGGATTTTGCGGACGATCCGCTTGTCGGGGCTGACGGCGGCACTACGTATGTGTCGAGGTGGCGGCTGGTTCCTGGACCTTGCGAAAAGGTCTACAGGCTTGCCCCGTTCGTAGTCACGGTAACCAAAGGGAATCAGGGGCGGGCCTCTTCTGGCGGGAACGCGGAACCGCCGATCCGCGAATCGTTCTACACGGCGCCCGTGTACTTCGAAGGCCCTGTGTCCATGGGGATTGTGACCGGCGGGATGGAGGTGGACCCGAAAAAGGATTTGCCCCCATTGACCTGGAAGGTCGTGTGGAAGGCCGCGCTTGCGCTTGCCGCGATGGCGTGCCTTGCGCTTGCCGTATGGTATGTGGCGAAGAAGGCGCTGCAGAAGGTAAGGGAGCATAGGATGAGCCCGATAGAACGCGCCATGCTCGAGCTTGACAGGTTGCTCAGGAAGGGGCTTCCGGGGCGCGGACGGTACAAGGACTTCTACGTTGAGCTTACGATGGTCGTGCGCAGGTACATACAGCGCAGGCATTCGGTGCGCGCGCCGAACCTTACAACTGACGAGTTCCTTCGGGCGGCCGCGGACAACCCGGCATTCACGAAAGAGTCGATCGCCGAACTGCGGAGCTTCCTCGAATCGGCGGACATGGTAAAGTTCGCGGGGGTTGAGGCGACTCCCGAAATGACCGACTCCGCCACGGACAAGGCCAGGGGCTATCTCTCCGCGGATAGCCGGGCCGATCGCGAATCCCCAAAGGCGGGTGGCGGCAGATGAGCTTTGCGTGGCCATACGCTTTCCTGATGGCGATCCCGCTTGGAATCGCCGCATGGCGCATGCTCCGCAGGGGAAGGAGAGGCGGCGTGAAGTTCGCCCCCGTGCGGCGGCTGCCTCTTAGGACCGCGGGTTGGCGGGCGCGTGTCGCGAACATCCTGCCTTTCGTCTTTCTTGCCGGTGCGGCATTGCTGATCGTCGCCTGCGCCCGTCCGAGAAAGCCGTTGGGCAGGGAGAGCAGGAGTGTGGATGCCATAGCGATCGCGATGGCGGTCGACGTTTCCGGATCCATGGAGGCGCTTGACCTTTCCCCGACGAACATCCGCAGCCTGAAGGAGGCGAAGACGCGTCTGGATGTGGTGAAGGAGCTGTTCGGGAAGTTCGTGGAGGCGCGGCCCGACGACCTGATCGGCCTGATCACGTTCGGCGGATACGCATCTTCCCGTACGCCGCTCACCGCAGACCACGAAGCGCTGCTCCAGGTACTGAAGGGCGTCCAGGTGCCGGCGATGAGCTTCAACGAGAAGGGCGAGCTGATAGATCCGGATGAGTCCAGGACGGCTGTCGGGGATGGGCTTGCGACCGCGCTTGCCCGCCTCAGGAACGCCGAGACGAAGTCGCGGATCGTAATCCTGCTTTCCGACGGCGCATCGAACACCGGCGCCGTGGAGCCGGATGACGCCGCGAAGGCGGCCGCGAAGCTTGGGATCCGCGTCTACACGATAGGCGTCGGTACGCATTCTCCCCGTACCCCATACCGCGTGAAGGACGTATATGGACGCGAAACCGTGCAGTACGCCAATTCCTCGTTCGACGAGTCGCAGCTGAAGTCGATCGCGAAGGCCACCGGGGCGCGTTACTTCGGAGTCCGCGACGCGAAGGGCCTCAAGGCCGCGCTTGGGGAGATCGACCAGCTTGAGAAGACGACCCTTGACCGCACCGTGTTCCAGCGGTATCGCGAATACTTCCCCCCATTTCTGCTGGCTGGCGCGCTGATGGCGCTTGCGGCCGTGTCCATCCAGATGTTGGCGTCAAGGAGGCTCGTGTAGTGCGCTTCATAAACCCATGGATGCTCGTGCTTGTGCTCCTTGTGCCGCTCTCGGGTGCGCTGTGGACTTACCTTCGGGCCCGTTCCGAGGGCCGGCTCAGGAACATGGTCGCGCCTGCCCTGCGGAAGCGGCTGCTGCCGAATCGGCCGAAGACGTTCCTTGTGCAATCGATCCTCATAATCGCCGGGCTGGCGCTGTGCCTGCTGGCGGCGGCGAGGCCGCAGTGGGGACGCAGCTCGCAGACCGTTGCCGCGAAGAGCAGGAACGTGGTGGTCGCGCTCGACGTGAGCCGTTCGATGCTCGCCGACGATGTGCGCCCGAACCGCCTGGAGCGGGCCAAGGCGGACATTGCCGATCTCGTCGATTCCCTTGAGGGGGATAGGTGTGCGCTTGTCGCGTTCCGCTACAAGGGCGCGCTGCTCTGTCCGCTGACGACCGACACCGCTTTTCTCCGTTCGGCGCTCGAGGCCGTCACGCCCGAATCCGCCCCGCGTGGAGAGACTGACATCGGGTCCGCGATCCGCGTCGCGCTGCAGGCGCTCGATCCGGCCATGGACGACCACAACGCCATAATCCTCGTGTCGGATGGCGGCGACCTCAGGAACAATGCGATAGAGTGCGCCCAGATGGCCAGCAAACGCGGGATACCGATCTTCACGGTTGGCCTTGGCGACAGGAACCGCGAGTCGACGATCCCCGACCCATCCGGCAAGGGGGTGCAGATGTTCAAGGGGCAGCCCGTGAAGGTGAGGCTCGAGGAAGAGGCCCTTCGCAAGGTCGCCTCCATTTCCGGCGGCCGCTACGTGCCGCTCGCGACGGCCGGCACGGCGGAGACGACGCTCGGGGCGATATACCGCCGCTTCCTGCGCCAGGTCGCGGCCAGGGAGCAGGCGGAGGAGGAAGAGCTGCGGGCGACAGAGCGGTTCGGCGTCTTTCTGGTTCCGGGGCTTCTGCTCGTCATGGCGGCGGCGGCGCTCTCGAACGGCCGCTTTGCCGGAAGGCTCGTGAGGGGACAGGTCTCAGGCAATTGATTTTCAATGCGCATTGTCTTGTGCGCGTCCAGAATAACGAAAGGAATAAGCAGATACATGAAACCGACACTTGTTGTTCTTGCCGCTGGAATGGGATCCCGCTATGGCGGGCTGAAGCAGGTAGACCCGGTAGGCCCGTCCGGCGAGGCCATACTGGACTATTCCGTGTTTGACGCCGAACGCGCCGGCTTCGGCAAGGTCGTGTTCATAATCCGCAAGGATTTCGAGGCCGAGTTCAGGGAGAAGGTGGGCTCCAAATACGAGGGCGTGCTTCCCGTGGAGTATTGCTACCAGGACATCAACGACCTGCCCGCGCCCTTCAGGGTGCCTGACGGCCGCACGAAGCCCTGGGGGACCGCGCACGCGATACGTGCCGCCCGCAATGTCGTGAAGGAGCCGTTCGCGGCGATCAATGCCGACGACTTCTACGGACGCGATGCGTTTGCGAAGCTTGCGGCATTCCTTTCGGCGAACGGCGGGGCGAAGGACGGCAGATTCCACTTCGCGATGGTCGGGTACAAGCTTGACCTTACGCTTTCCGACAACGGCTCCGTCGCGCGCGGCATCTGTACTGTCGAGAACGGGAAGCTCCTGTCCGTGACGGAGATGACGAAGCTCGTGCGCGTACCTGGCGGCGCCGAGAACCGCGAAGACGAGTCGAACCCCGTGAAGCTTACGGGCGAAGAGCGCGTATCCATGAACCTTTGGGGCTTCACCCCCGATCTCTTCGGCGCGCTTGAGGCCCGCTTCCCGGCATGGCTGGAGAAGAACGGCACGGCGCCGAAGTCCGAATGGTACATACCGTTTGTCGTTGACGAACTCATCCACGAGGGCAAGGCGGACGTGTCGGTGCTGCCTACGGACTCCAACTGGTTCGGCGTGACGTATCGCGAGGACAAGCCTTTTGTGACTGCGGAGATCGGCAAGCTTGTGGCGGCGGGGGAATATCCCGCACGCCTGCTGCACTAAACCTATAAACCGCGGTCGAGATTCGAGAATCTGAAGGACAACTACTGCCGGTTCTACCTTAAATACGTCGAGCCGGTCAAAAGGTCGATTGACGCGGGGTTGTTTTCCTTTACGGGAATGGATCAGTTCGAGGGCTGGAATGCGGCTCTTGGCCTTCAGTTCGAGAACCTGGTTCTCAACAACTGCCGGGAACTGCTGCGGCCGTTGCATTTGGAGCGGGTGATGATCGAGTCGGCTGCGCCCTATCGCAAGGCCGCGTCAAAGGGGGTGCGCGGTACAGGGCTTCAGATCGATCTTCTGCTACAGGCGAAGATGTCCTACTGCATCGTCGAGATCAAGAAGTGGCGCACGAAGATCGGCCGTGAAGTAATCGCCGAAGTCCGGGAAAAGGCACGGCGGCTGAAACGTCCGCACGAGGTGTCCGTCCGAACGGCGCTGGTCTATGCGGGAGAACTGACGCGCTCGGTCGAGGCGGACGGCTTCTTCGACGCAATCGTGTCGGCCTCCGACCTGCTGGGGCTGTGACGATTCAAAAATCGTAAATATGATAAGCCCTCACCATCGTGGAATTAGCCATGTAGAAGTGTAGATGGCAGCGGATAGTTGGTAGGTGATAGGGATTTACGATTTGCGATTTTTCGATTTACGATTGCATTTGGGGATCTGGTGATTTGGCTATTCCCGTAGCGACGACGCCTCGTCGTCGTGCGAAATGGCCGTGTAGGTTTTGGGAGAGAGCTTTTGACAGGATTTACAAGATTGACATGATTCGTAATGCGGGAGGGGCGCAACTTGTTGCGCCACCAAATCCTCAAATGAATCAATACCTAAATGGTCAAATGCGATCGTAAATTGATAGATGGTAGTGGGCAGTTGGTAGATGGTAGATAACCCTCTCAACTTCATCGCAAATCCTACCAACTACACATCTACCAACTTCCATCTGCCAACTACCCACTAACGAAATTTTGGCTCTACTCCAGAGTTAGTGGAAAACACACTTTCCCCACGAGTGGAACTGGCG